>NZ_JBHWCC010000060.1:0-54343 GCF_042735715.1 Streptomyces sp. NPDC059582 | reverse complement strand
GAGGTCGCCACGAAGATGATCGCTGCCAGGCATTCACGGTCACCCGCCCGGCGACGACCGCCACCCTGCGGACGGTTCACTTCTATCGGAGGCACTACCCGCCGGAACAGCACCCACAACTCATCGGGCACCAGCCGCTCAACCAGATCCGTCATGCACGGATCAACGAACGATCACGCCATCAGAAACGGTGTCTAAATCAGGCGCCGGACTGCTCCTCGATCTCGTCGGCGTCCATCTCGCGCGCGAACTCGTCGTGCTCCGGAGTGAACCGAGGGGCTTCCCGTCGCTCGCGCTCCTCAAGAGCGGCACACTCAGGGCCGAAGGTGGCTTCGGCATGGGCGAAGGAGAACGGCCAGCCGCTCATGCCTCTCTCTCCTCGTCGGCGGTGACCGCCGACCGGGGCGCGGGAACGACGCCGCCGGGGCGCGTCATGATCCGACGCAACTCTTGGACCAATTCAGGGCTGGGCGGCGGAGCGGCCGCGACCACCTCATGGATGTGGGCGACGATCTCCGGGCCGAGAAGCGCCAGCCGCTCTTCGCGGGTCACCGTACGCCTCTCCGCGACCGGCGGGGCAGCGGCACCAGATGCACCATCGGATGCGATCCTCCCGCCATGGCCGGCATCGCAGGCGCTTGGCCCGGCGTCGGCTCGTGGTGGAACTGGGCGTCGATCCGGTTGAGGTCGTCGTCGGAGAACGTGACGACCCGGCCCTTCTTCGAGTGCGGCAGTTGCTTGATGTGCCGGCGCAGCCATGACTCGTCGACGCGGAGGATCGCCGCGGCTTCGGGGTAGGTGTGGCGGGCGCCATAGCATGACGTGTTCATGTCGATATGTGTGCCCATCCGCGGCGTGCGGTGCTCCACTCAATCGTGGGGTTTGCCGTCGGCTCCTAGTCGTTCGTCTCGGATCCTTGTCCAGGTAACTCGGTAAGCTCGTCACCGGGTTGGACCTGGGCGGGGGTGATGGTGAGTGAGGGAGTCGGATGCCTCCGGGCCGGGGCTGGCCGTGCGGAACTCCGTGTCCCTGGGTGTGTTCCTTGCGGTCGCGGCGGATGCCAAGGTGCCGCTGCCGGTGGTCGAACTGGCGGGCCGCGGCGTCACGGCAGACGCGGCTGCGACTCGCTGGCCCGTCGACGGAGGTGGGCACGCGGGCAGTGGACCTACTGATGGCCAAGCTGACCGGTGACACCGTCCCGGAGGCGACCCTCTTGGCACCAGAGCTCACCCGGCGGGCGAGTACGGCGGCACGGACGACCGTATGAGAAGGGGCCCGCACTCGGTGACTGCGGGCCCCTCAGGCGTCTGCTCAGGCGTCCGAGGCGGCCTCCTGGACGGCTCTCACCAGGCCGTTCGCGAGCCCGAAGGCATTCTCGCGGTAGAAGCCGAGCTGGGTGTGAAACGCCTCTTCCGAAGCGAACATGCTGTGGATGGAAAGCAGCACCGCGTGCAGGATGTGCAGGTCGTCGGCCGTGAGAACCACGTGCTCATCGGCACTGAGCGTGCCGTGGAGCCGCTCCAGCCGCTCCGGGCCGGCCCCCGCCCACACCGTGACAGCGGGATCGCCCTCACGCCGGTGGGCGAGCCACAGCAGCGCGTCACGCAGGAGCGCGCACTGTGCCCCGACGAACCGGACGGAGAAGCCCGTTCCTTCCCGTCGTACAAACGGCCTATCCCTCACGGCGGGCCGCCTCCCGGATTCTTCAGGACGTACCGTCCCGCCTGTATGCCGTCCTCGAACTGCTTAACGGTGTACTGGAATGCGTGAATGTCGTACGCCGTCTTCACCACGAGCACCCGCTTGGCCTGGTCATACACGACCTCCGAACCCTTCGTCGTGTCACGGTACGTGAACTTCCCCCGCCAACTGGCGTGGTAGTCGCGAGCAATGCTGACTTGTGGATCGGTGCGGGGAGGGACGCTGAGGGCGTACTTTCCGAATGACCCTGTGATGGTCACCGAGTAGGCCCGCGTTCGCAGCGCGGGTCGGGAAGGCACGCCCGTGCTCAGCCTAGTCACCGACGACGGCTCCCTCAGTCCGGCTCCCTGATCGACGAGATCGTCCGAGAGGGCGCCCGCCGCGTGCTGGCTGCCGCGCTGGAAGCGGAAGTCAACCAGTACATAGCCGAGTTGGCGGCCGAGTCCGACGAGCGGGGGCATCGACTGGTGGTCCGCAATGGCCACCACCGTTCCCGGATCGTGGTCACCGCTGCCGGCCCGGTCGAGGTCACTGCGCCTCGCTTGGTCAAGCCGCCCCCTGCGCGTACCTCACGGTCTCAGCAGTACAACGCAGAGACCTCAACGCTCAGCCGAACGAACCGACATCGCCCAAAAGATCCAGTAACTCTGGCAAATCGAGGTCAACTCGTCGAAGAATTCCTACTGCCCTTGCCCGAAAGGCAGGTCGGCCCCATCCAGCTGGGGATACATCGCCCTGATGGGACCGGCCAAGGCCGCCTTGACAGCGCGAGTCCAGTCGTCTACGAGAACCTCCTCTCCATTCGACTCGATGACGTCGAAAGCCGCGCGCACGACATCGGCAGGATCGTTCTTCGGAACGTCCAGGCCAAGCGTCATAGGTGTGTCCGTGAATCCCATGTGTACCGCTACGACCCGAACTCCCCTCGGCTCCAGTTCAAGTCGCAGCGAGTTGGTCATTGACCAAAGCGCTGCCTTGGTCGAGCTGTAGCCGGGAGCGATCGCCATCCAGCTGAGCAGCGAGATGACGTTCACTATCCGGCCGTTTCCGTTGCGTATGAGTGCGGGTGCAAAATGCCTCGCCATACGCAGCGGCCCAAAGAAGTTCACGTCGAATGTACGGTGAAGTGCCTCTTCTGCCACATCGAGGAAGGGCTCGCGCTGCGGAATGCCGGCATTGTTGATCAGTAGTGTGACATCTTGGGCACGATCGGCCAGCGCGGCGACAGAGGCCTCGTCCGTGACATCGAGAGCGACCGGGACTACCCGGGAGTCTTCCCATGAACCAGGTCTGAGGTCCGTGGCGTACACGCGAGCCGCACCTCGGTGCAGGGCCTGGGCGACCCAGTGCTGCCCCAGCCCTCCGTTCGCACCCGTGACGAGTACGACGGCGCCGTCGAGAACAGACATGAATGTGGGATCCTTTCCTAAAATGTCGAGGCCGGTCGGAGAATGGATCGGCCGCCGTCGATCAGCAGTGTTTGCCCTGTGATGCAGGAACCTGCAAGGGAGGCGAAGAGCAGTACGGCGCCTACGACTTCGGCCCGCTGACGCTGCGGCCCAGCGCTGTCTTGTGCCTGGCGGCTTCTTGCAGCCGGCGCCGCTACCGAAGCTCTCGGCCCGGTGAGAACGACGTACTCGCCGTCCAGCGAGGATCGGGAGGACCGGTCGGCCCGACGAGGTGGCCGCGTGCGAGCCGGAACGGTCACACGTCGCGGAGGTCCAGGCCCTTGGTTTCGCTGAGCAGGCATCCGGCGATGAGCGTGCCGACACACAGGGCGACCACGTAAGCGTTGAAGGCCCAGCCGATGCCCATTGATCCGAGTTGCGCGTTGAGGTAAGGAGCGGTTCCGCCGAACAGGCCGACGGCGACGGAACTTACCGTACCGACTACGGAGGCCCGGTGTCGGGTCGTGACGTTCTCGGCCAGCACGACCGGGAATATCGCAGCGCTCATGCCCCAGAAGGCGAGCGTGATCGTGGCGGGGAGCGCGAGTGACCACCACTGGGAGCTCACGAGGTTGCTCATCGGAAAGGCCAGTGCGCCGAGAATCGCACCGAAACCGATGATCAGCGGCCTTCTGCCGATTCGGTCGGAGAGGTGCCCCCACAAGGGCAGCAGAGCCGCGCCGATGGCTTGGGAGACCAGTGCGGCCCAGTATGCGGAGCTGGGGGTCATGCCCTGCCGCGTGATCGCATACGTGCCCATGTACGAGGTCCAGGTGTAGTGCACCACGGTGCCGCCGGCGAGGAAGAAGGCGAGGGCCACGGCGCGCCTGACGATCTTGGCCTTCGACCATTCCGTTGCCGTCGTGTCGTCTGCCGTCCGGGGTGAGCGATGACCCTCGTAGACGTCGCTCTCAATCATGGTGCGGCGCAGGAAAAGGGCGTAGAGGCCGACTACTGCTCCGGCGAGGAACGGAATCCGCCAACCCCACTGGGCCGCGAACCCAGCACTCGAGAGGGAAGTGATGGTTCCCGCGAGCGCGTTGGCCGCGATCGAGCCGATCAACAGACTGACGAACACGCCACTTCCCCACAGCCCGCGCCGGGCCTTCGGCGCGATCTCGGAGACGTAGGAGTAGGAGATGGCCGACTCGCCGCCGTGCGCGAAGCCCTGAACGAGCCGGGCCGCCACGAGGATCACGGAGGCCCAGCCCCCGATGGTGGCGTAGGTGGGGATGAGTGCTATGACGAAAGTGCTGCCCGCCATCATGATCATCGTGGTGAGCAGGACGGACCGCCGTCCGCGACGGTCCGCCATGACACCGAAGACGAACCCGCCGATCGGGCGCGCGACGAACCCGACCGCGAAGACGGCGAGCGTGCTCAGCAACGCGGACGTCGGATCGGCGTGGCTGAAGAGAGCAGCCGCGATGAACGGCGACATGACGGCGTACGTGCCCCAGTCGAACCACTCCAGGGCGTTGCCGATCGCGCTTGCCGCATAGGACCGCACTGGGCTGGGTGCGGCAACAGCCCTCCATTGCGGTCTGCTGCCGCTCGTCGGCAGAACCACTTCCGTCTCGGACATGCGCCAAGCTCCTTTGCTCGGTGGGGTGGCTGCACTCTCCTGCATGCCGAGCCCATGCGTTGGCGCCGTCCAGCCATCTTGAATCGCGCGACCAAAGTGGTTGATCGGATTCGGATATGTTGAACGACCGGGTGAGACCCGGTGACGGAGCGTGCTGATGTCGACGATCGGGAACGCGCCTTCTACGTTGACAGCGGCGCGGATGCCGGGGCGCCCGGTCGGCCCCTCCAGGGCCGGCCACCGCTCGCCCTGCCGGCTCTTGCCCTGCGGGCGCTCGCGCAGCGTGCCCACACCGCCCTTCACCGTCGCCTTGGCGCGGACAGGACGGCGGCCAGCGCCGGTCGGCCTGCTTGTGGTGCTCCATCGCGGACAGGAACTGCCGGTCGTCGAGATCTTGGTGCCGTCGAGGTCGGCGAGGGTGTCGATGTAGGAGCCGTCGATCAGCTGGGACGGCTTGGCGCCCTGATGTCCCCGGTCCACCGGGGACCGTCCGGCTGCCGTCCGCGGCCGGATCCTCCGGATGACGTCCCACCATCTGGCCGCTCGCTTCGACGGTCTGCGGGGGCCAGATGAAAACTTAGGTGGTCGGCGCTGACCGCGGTCGTTGGTCGTCCGTACCGTGGAAGACTCGGGAACGGTGGCTCGCTACCAATCCGACCCGTCAGGCGAACACAATCGCTCCGATATCTGGGCCGCAGCCCCACGTGCTGCCGCAACGAATTCCCTCTCGCGACTGGAGAAGCGGCGCAAGGGCGCGCTGAGACTGAGTGACGCCACGACATCTCCTTGGGGCCCTCTGATCCCCACGGCGACACACCCCACGTCCTGCACGGCTTCGCCGTAGTCGAATGCAACCCCGGTGCGACGGATCGTTTCGAGCTCGCGCAGCAGATCGTCCGGGTCGACGGGCGAGTTGCTGCTAGGGACTCGGAGTTCCCGTCCGCGTAGCTGTTCCTCCACCGTCTGTGGCGGAAGTGCGGCAAGCAGTGCGCGGCCGGAAGCGTGGCCGTGAGCGTCGTAGCGCGCGCCGATGCGCGGTCCCATCACGGACAGCGGAACGTCTCCGACCACCTTGTCGATGTAGAGCACGGAATCACGCAGGAACACACCGAGACAGACGGTCTCGCCGAACCGTCGGACGAAGGTCTCCATGACAGGCCTTGCCATGGGGGCGAGGGACGAGGAGGAGCGCTGGACCTCGCCGAGTTCGAATATGCGCCATCCGAGCTCGTAGCGGCCTCGCCGCCGCATCTGCAAGAGCCCCGCCTCGGTGAGGCCGGTGAGCAGGAAGTGTGCCGTGGAGCGAGGGATGCCGAGCGAAGCGGCGGCCTCACTGACTCCCCACTCCGGCGTCGCAGCGCTGAAGAGGTCCAGCAACCGGCCCGCTTTCCCGATCGTCGACATCAGCACGCTCCTTGTCCGCTTCCAGGTCTGCCGATGCCGGCATTCCGGTACCAGGCACTACGCCTGGCGTCCCTGCTGGTCAGCGGCCCCGATCCAAGGTGACTCAGAGGGGCAGGCGTGCGGCAGTCGTCGTCGCGACCGCGGTGTTCCCGGGGCGGCCGGAGTCGGCGCCCGTGTCCCTGGCAGGCGCTGTCTGTCTCGAAGGGTGACCGTCACACCACCCGGACATCGCGCCCGCACTTGAGCATACGTCCGTCGGTTCGACTTTCGAAGTCGCTCGGGGGGAAGAGGCTTGCGGAGCACTCCAGACGCCAGGCACACCCGCAGCTGTTCAACATATTCGAATCCGATCACCCTTTTTGGTTGCGCCATACAGGATCGTTGAACGAGGCCAGCACACGCTTCCGGGATGCAGGACAGTGCAGCTAGCACACCGAGCGAAGGAATTTGGCCCATGTCCGAGAAGGAAGCGATGAGCTGCCCGCGGGCTTGCCTTCTGGGCGTAAGCGCTCCGATGTTCCCGGTGGGTCTCTGCGTTTCGACACGCTGATCGCTGGTTGCCTGCTCGGGGCGAAGCCAAGGGCGTGAACCTGCGCGGCGTGTGACCGATCCGGGTTGCCGCCGTGCCATGCACCCGTGTGTGCCATGGGCTTATCGGCCCGACGCTCCCTCTCCTTATCAACTGCTCAGACAGGAAGTCGCCATGACATTTTTCTCCCTCGACGTTCCCGATTCGTTCGTGGAGGTGGACGGGGTCCGCTTCGCCTACCGCAGGTTCGGCGCGGCCACCGGAACTCCGCTCGTCTTCCTGAACCGGTTCCGGGGAACGATGGACGACTGGGATCCGCTGCTCGTCGATGCCCTCGCCGAAGAGCGGACGGTGATCCTGTTCGACAATGCCGGCATCGGGCGATCCAGTGGCATGACTCAGGGCACGGTCACCGAGATGGCACAGGCTGCTGCAGCCTTCATCACCGCCGTCGCCCAGGGGCCGGTGGACGTGATCGGGTTCTCGCTGGGCGGCTACGTCGCTCAGCGTCTGGCCCTGGGGTTCCCCGAGCTGGTGCGCCGCGTGGTCCTCGCGGGAACGGGGCCGGGTGCGGGAGAGGGCATTCTGCCCTCGAAGCCCCAGGTGGGGCCGCTGCGATCGGCGCCGCACATGGATCTGGCCGCACTGCGCGTCCTGTTCTTCACCGAGTCCGGCGCGGGAATACGCGCCGGCGACGGGCTGTGGGAACGGACGCACCGGCGCGCGGACCGGGCACCTGAAGTCAGCACGGATTCGTTCGAGCAGCAGATCGAGGCCATCAAGTACTTCTCCACGGGCGGCGACACTGCCTACCCGGAACTGGGTCGGCTGTCCCACCCTGTCCTGGTTGCCAACGGCCACGACGATGTGATGGTCCCGACGGTCAACTCGTTCATCATGGCGCAGCGTCTGCCCAACGCCGAGCTCGTTGTCTACCCGGACTCCGGGCATGGTTTCCTCTTCCAGTACGCGGAGATCTTCGCCGCACGTGTCAACGAGTTCCTCGACCGGGTCGATGAGCGAGCGGCGGCGTGAGGGGCCCCTTCGGCATGACGGGGCAGACCGCGCTGGTCACCGGCTCCACGGCCGGCATGGGCCTGGAGATCGCGCGTGGACTCGCGCAAGTGGGTGCGCGAACGGTGATCTCCAGCCATGACGGTGCGGACCTCGAGGCCGCTCGCGCGCGGCTGGGGTCGGAAGGCGTCGACGTCGGGGGCATCGTATGCGACATCAGCGATGCCGCCAGTGCCCGTTCTCTGGCCGAGCGTGCCTTTCAGCGGTTCGGCAGGATCGACAGTCTGATTGTGCATGCGGGCGGGTTCACCCCGAACGGCCCGCTTGCAGAAGCCGGCCGGCAGGACGTCGAACGGGCCTTCTCCACCACGGTCTTCAACAATTTGGAACTCATCCAGAGCTTCCTGCCCCGCATGGCCGCCGCCGGAGGCGGGAGTGTCGTCGTCACCTCCAGTATCGCCTCCGTGCGGGCCTCACCGATTCTGGGCGTCTACGGTGCGGCCAAGGCAGCCCTGAACTCACTCATAAGAAACATCGCCGCCGAGTGGGGCGACCGCGGCGTGCGAGCCAATCTGATCGCTCCGGCCACGGTGCGAACCCGCTTCTCCGAGGTTCTATGGTCCGACCCCTTCCGCGAAGAAGCCGCCGGCCACAAGACAGCACTGGGCCGCATCGCCGAACCGGCCGAAGTCGTGGGCGCCGTACTGCTCTTCGCCTCCCCCGCAGGTTCCTACATCACAGGGCAAACTCTGCTGATCGACGGCGGCCGATCCATTCTCTGACCGGCCTCGACACTTCCAGCGACACGCCCCCGCGCGAACACCGTCGCCGTCTCGGCCACGCGGCGGCCCGGTAGACGGGCTGCGGGCCCGAGCCGATCCCCGGGGTTCTGCGCGCAGGCCCCGCGGCCGGGCCTGCGCGCACCCTCGCCGAAGGAAATCGTCCTGACCACTATCTGAAAGAACCACCGACGTGCACACCAAGTACCGGCGCCCGGCGAGGCGGGTATCACGCCCGGTCGGTTTCTGGCTTCTGACCGTCACGCTGTTCGCGCTCTTCGTCGCGGCCAGCGCGCCTTCCCCGCTCTACGTGGTGTACCAGCACCGTTGGGGCTTCTCACCGACCGTGCTCACCACGATCTTTGCTGTCTACGCCCTGGCCCTGCTGATCGCGCTACTGATCGTCGGAGGACTCTCCGACTACATCGGCAGGCGGCCCGTGCTCGCTGTCGCGCTGATCGTCGAGGCCGCGTCCATGGCCGTGTTCCTGACCGCCGACGGTGTCGGGCTGCTGCTGGTGGCGCGCATCCTGCAGGGGCTGGCGACGGGTGCGGCTACGGGAGTCATCAGCGCCGGGCTGATGGATCTGCAGCCGTCCCCCACATCACGCCTCGGCTCGCTGCTGAACAGCGCCGCCCCGGCCGCCGGACTGGCCCTCGGGGCGCTGGGCACCGGACTGCTGGTGCAGTACGCCCCCGCCCCCACGACGCTGGTCTTCGTCCTGCTCATCACCGCCTTCCTGTTGCTGACCGCGGCGGTGTACTTCCTGCCCGAGCCGGTCACACCCCAGCCGGGCGCCTGGGCCTCGCTGCGGCCGCAGATGGCCGTGCCGCCCCAGGTGCGCCGGACCTTCCTGGCGACCACACCCTGCCTCGTCGCCACCTGGGCGATCAGCGGGCTCTACCTCTCGCTCGGCCCTTCACTGGCTGTAGGGATCCTGCACATCGGCAGCCATCTGGTCGGTGCCGTGGTGGTGGCCACGCTCTACAGCGCGGGAACCGTCACCTCCCTGCTGGCACGCAACCTGGCGCCGCAGCGGGTGATGGCTGTCGGGTGCGTGGCCCTCGCGGTAGGGACCGTTCTTACGCTGCTCGCCCTCGTCGGACCCTCGACGCCGCTGTTCTTCGTCGGAACCGCCCTCGCCGGTGTCGGCTGGGGCAGCTCCCTCCTGGGCTCCTTCAGCGCGCTCGCGGCGCTGGCCGGTCCCACGGAGCGGGCGAAGCTGTTCGCCTCCGTCTACGTCGTCAGCTACCTCGCCTTCAGCGTTCCCGCCGTGGTGGCCGGGCTGGTCACACCGTCCCTCGGCCTGCGCACCACGACGGTGTGGTACGGCATCGTGGTGATCGTGCTGGCGCTGCTGGCCGTCGTGGAAGCCGCCGTCCGCAGGCGCGCAGCCGGGCGCTCGGTGACAGTGGCCTCCTCCGATGGCCTGGCCGCCCCCGGCCCTTCCCACTCGGGGGCGGCCAAGGTCGGGCGGAGCCAGTGATTCCTCATGCGGTCTGTCAACGCGCGAGCACCGACGCCATCCGGGCTCCGGCCCTGCCAGCCACGGTCAACACAATTGCACCAGCAGGCGGTGCAGTGGCGGTGTTCTCCGTCCGTAGCGGATGGTCAGTCCCTCGACCTGTTCAACGAAGTCGCGACGGGGCAGCTTGGCCGGTCGCACACCAGGCGGCGCACCGGCAGGTCAACGACCACTGGACGTCCGGCGAGGCCGGTGTCGGCGAAGTGCCGCTCGCGCTGCCGCGCCTAGGGTGTCGTGCCCGCGGGTTCCAGAATCGGGTTCCAGGCGAACCAGCCCAGGTTGTCGGCACCCAGTTCCCACGGAGATTCCAACAGGAGATTCCTCGTCGCCTCAAGCCTCGCGGTGACGGAAGCCGGAGCGGGACCGATCTGGGTCATCAAGTCGCCCCGTGTGCGCCAGAACTCTTCGTCCTCGCCTCTCAGACGGCTCATCGCCGCTTCCACGCAGGCAGGCCATCTCGGCATGCCGTAGTGGTCGACATGGGTGCCGATCCGAGGAGCGCCGGCCAAGAGGAGGAAGTCCTCTGACGGCAGTCTCCGCTTGAAGTGGGCGAGCATGTTGATGTGCTGTTTCACGTGCTTCTTGATGTCTCCGAGGAATCCCCAGCCGTAGTCCGTCAAGGTCCCCTCGCATCCCGGCCAGACCATGTCCCGGTCCAGGATCAGGTCCTCCAGGTCGTAGAGAAAGAACTGGCTGTCGGAGCCCAGCACATCGAACGCCTGCCGGGTGAGCCAGGTGTTGCGGGCAAACATCGTCCCGTCGTGCAACGCCTTGCGTCGGCTGGTCGGCCGGGAAGCGTGCGCGTCCTCGACCGGGCCGTTGCGCCACACGGACACGACAATGCCGTGAGCCGCTGCCCACCGCAGTCCATCCTCCGCCTCGAAGACGCCCATCTCCTTCAGGCTCTGCCGTGCCCAGTCCAGCGCGACTTGCATCTCCTCGTCCACCGGCGGACCTCCCCCCTCCACGAATTTCTGCTTCTCATCTGCGCGGTTGCCGCGCTCCGCACAGCGCAAGTCAGATCGTAAGCGGCCCCACTGACACCCCACCGTCACCTCTGCGTCCACCGGACCACGCCGGGAGAAATCCAACCGCTGGAAGTCTGCGCTGAGCGCGTGCAGTTCAGCGCGGCGGGCGAGCATGAGTTCCTCCGGCTGCCGCAGGGCCGTGTCCAGAAGCCAGACCCCGCGACGGAGCGACTGGCATACACGTCTGCATCTCGCCGATCGGTGCTGCTCGCTGGGCGGCTGTGGATCGTCGCCCTCACTGACGCCCACATCCTTGTGAGGCAGTCGGGCTATCGGAACAGATCTTCACCAGGTACCTTGTCCCGCATGGTACTGCCGGATGGAGCACGTTCTGGAGTGAGTCAACTCCGGCGCGGAATATTGCAGTTCTGCGTCCTGGCGCTGCTGCGTGGCGGCGAGAGGTACGCCTTTGAACTGGTTCGAGAACTGTGCGACGCTCACGGACTCGTCACCAGTGAGGGCACCATCTACCCGCTGCTCTCACGACTTCGGAAGGAGGGATGGGTCAACACCGTCTGGAAGGAATCCGACTCAGGTCCCCCACGCCGGTACTACACCCTGACCGCGACGGGGCGCCGAGCATTGGACGAGTTCGCTCGCGAGTGGGTGCCTTTCAAAACTTCCGTTGACAACCTCCTGGACAGTGAGGAGAGCCACGAGTGACCTCTAGGCGACATAAGCTCATAGATGAGTACCTGGAACGATTTGACAACGCGTCTGTCTTCCTCCCCGCTGATCGACGCGAAGAACTCAAGCAGGAGATCGTCGAACACATAGATGCCGGCTTGGAAGCAGCAGACGCACAGGAAGCCGACGCAGTCCGCACCGTCCTGGATCGGCTGGGGCCACCCGCGAACATCGTGGCCGCTGAGCTCAGCGGCCAACGGTCCACTGGTTCCACTCCAGTGATCAAACCTGTTGCCCTTGCCGCCGACACGGCGCACAAACACGAGACCGACCGCCAAGACCAGCTGCAACAGGACAAGAACCCTGAGCCTCCTACCTCTTCGCCTACACCTCGACGAAGAAAAATCCTCCTGATCGGGCTGGCAGGGACAGTACTCGTCGTCGGCGCGCTGGCCTTCGGCGTCACAACCAGCAACGATGCGCCTGACTATCAGGGACCGACCCTGGCTCCATCCCAAAATGAAGTCAGCGGCAATACGCCGCCAAGCGCGCAGCCCACCGGCAGCAGCGACAACCCCACTGCACTGCCCTCCGACGGGCACGCCAACGCCCAGGACAACCCCACGGCCGCAACACCCTGACGATCACGCACCGGCAGCACAGCGTCCATCAGACATAGGGTGTCGGTGGTCTTCGAAAAGGGGTTCTGGAACACTTCCAGCGCCAGGGCCACGGAGGGTCACCGAAATCGCGATCATGAACGGCCTCGCGCGGCGAGGAGGACCCGCTTGCGGAGCAGATCGAAGTTGGCACGACCGAACATCTGCCGTTTCAGCATCTTGATCTTGTTGTTGTGGCCTTCGACGGCGCCGGAGCTATAGCGCAGGCCGAGGCCGGCAACGACGGCGTCGAGGTCCTGGCTGCGATGTGCCGGCTTCGTGGCAGTGAGCCAGCTGGGGATATGCCGCCCCATGACAGTCGCGAGATCGCGAAGTACCACGCCGTGACAGTGGCAAGCCCCTAGCCACAGGCCGATGACCAGCAAGCACACAGTTCTCCCACGCAACCGTGACTGACACGCCCCCACTGACACGAAGCCAGCACATCGCACTCGGCCTGGAGTGGGCAGCGTGACGGTGCGGGCTTTTCGTCGTTGACGGGGCACCCCCGAATCGGGTTCCGGGGATCTCTGGCTGATCCCCGGAACCCGTGTTATTGCACGCACGGCGCTACCGCTCACGAGTGATCGGGTACTCATGGTCAGCAGCTCGCCGCGTTCCAGCCGGGGATGCGTGGTCAGTGGTGACGCTTCTCCTGGCTCGCCTTGCCGCTCTTGTGGCCCGCTTCCCGGGTCTCCTCGGACGTGCGGCGTTCAGTGGTGCCCTCGTCCTGGGGCGCGTGGCCTTCCTTGGGCGCGTTCTCGCGGGACGCGTTCTCGCGCTGCTTGGCGGGGTCCATGCTCTTCTTCGTCTGACCGCTCTTGTGCTCAGCCATGATGACGCCTCCATTTGGAGTAGGAACTGACGGTGACTTCAGCGTCACACGCTGTCGAAAAGACGGCATTTTGGAACGTCACCGTGAGTAGCCTGCTCGCTTTGCCCCAGAAAGCGAACATGCGATCTAATCGCTGTATGGACGCCTCCCCGTTCCCCCACGACTCGTCCAGGCCCGGACCGACACCACGTATCGGGGCCTCGCTCACGCTCCGGCCACGCACGGCACCGCCGCGCAGCGGCGACGCCTGCAGGAACTGTCCCGGCTCATCGCCGCACACCCGTACTGGCAGAGTCCGGCCGAAACGCCGACGGCCCGGATGGCGCTCAAGGAACTCGCCCGGCAGCAGGCCCACGCGTGGCGCGCGGTGCCGACCGGCAGCCCGCGACAGAGCGGCGGGCGGCGCTGCTGCGCGCCCACCGCGAGTGGGTCGCCGCGCATGGCGAGGAACCGTCCGTGCGTGAACTCTCCGCGGTGGTCGGGCTGTCCCCGTCGACGGTCAGCCACCACCTGACTCGGACGCGGCCCGCACTGCGGTCGCTGACCGCCACCCGTGACGGTGCGGGGTTGACAGAGCACCCCCTGGCGTCCTGGCCCATGCAGTTGCTGCGCTGCCCCCGTGACACCGTGCCCACGGCGCTGGCATCAAGGCCTGCTACCCGAGCCAGACGATGTCCAGGACGGACAGCCGCCGGGTGAGCCGGTTGATCACATAAACAACGGACAACTGCCCCACGGACGCGGCGCGGACGTCTTCGCCTTCCGGGTCTCCGGCGTTCCACTGGGGCCAGCCCCACGGGGAGCGCACCGCGATGTCCAGGACGTCGCGCACCATCTCCTTGGCATGGGAGGGGAGCTCGGTGAGGGTCTTCGTGGCCTGTGGGGACAGGCGCACCGTCCACGGCTGGTCGGTCACGGGCGGGGGCCGAGGATGTCGTCCAGGTCCACGAAGCCGGTCTCGTCGCGACCGGAGTCCATGTAGGCGTCGACGGCCGGGGTCGCGGCGAGGCGCAACTGCCAGGTGCGTACGACGTCGTGCAGGGGGGTGAGGCTGTAGGTGTGGCTGGAGTCCTCCAACGCCTTGGCCCAGTCCCGTTCGAAGGCCGGCACCCACATCTCGGCACGCCGGTCGGCGCGCAGCGCGGTGAGGAGCTGGGCGGCGGCGGCCGGGGCCGGCGGGGCCGGGATCTCTTCGGGCTGCGCACTCATCGGCACCTCCAGGCGGGTCCTACCCGCCACCGTACGCGCGGCAGCAGGCGACGGAAGCGGCTATGCCTGTTTTCCTTTCCGCCTAGGCCGTGTCTCTTGGATCGGTTCGACTCGGCCATGACGCTGGAGCCTGTTTGAACGAGCCGATGGTCTGCACGACACGGCTTAGAGGTCGTTTTCTCCCGTTGTTTCATCCCGGAATCTGCTGTTTGGTCTGCGCTGTCGGGTCGCGCCAGGAGATGGTGTTCTCTCCGGTGAGGCGGCGGGCCATGAGGTCGGTCATGGCGATGTAGATCATGGCTTCGGAACGTGCGGGGATGGTCTCGTAGTCGCGGGCCAGTCGGCGGTTGAGCATGAGCCAGCCGTAGGTCCGCTCGACCGCCCACCGCTTCGGGATCGGGGTGAATCCTCTGGTCCCGGGGGTGCGTTGGGTGATTTCCATGTCGATGCCGAGGGTGGCGGCGTGTTCGACGAGGTGCTGGCGGTAGCCGCCGTCGACCCACACCTTGCGGACGCGGGGATGTTCGACGGCGACCTGGTCGAGGAGTTGGGTGCCGGCGTTGGAGTCCTGCACGCTTGCCGCGGTGACCAGCACCGCGAGGAGAAGGCCGATGGTGTCGGTGACGATGCTCCGCTTCCGCCCGACGATTTTCTTCCCGGCATCGATGCCCTGGCTGGAGGCGAGCACGCTGGTGGAGGTTTTCACGCTCTGCGCGTCGATCACGCAGGCCGACGGTTCGGCCTCCCGTCCCTCCTTCTGTCGCAAGAGTTGCCTGAGCAGGCCATTGAGCTGGGCGAACACACCTTCCTGCTGCCACCTGGCGAAGTAGCCGTAGACCGTGTTCCAGTGCGGGAAGTCATGCGGAAGGTAGCGCCACTGGACCCCGGTCCGGTCCACATACAAGATCGCATCCATGATGTCGCGCAGGTCGTGCTCGGGCGGCCGGCCGAAGCCCAGGGCCCTGCCGCGGCGCTCGAAGCGCCAGGCCGCCAGAACCGGCTCGATCAACTCCCAGCGGGCATCGGACAGATCACTCGGATACGGACGTCGCGTTGTCACACTCGTGGCGTATCGCTGCGGAGCGAGTGCGCCCAGGCGCGCCGCAATGCCGACAGAAGCATGCAGGTGGCGAAGCAGGCCTTTAGGAATGAAACAGGCACGGGTTCCATCCCGTCCCGCCGGTCACTCCATCCGACCCGCATGCCGCAACCGCAACGATGCTCTCTTCTGCACCACATTGCCGCACTTCATGAAACCGCGTAATTACGTGCAAGTCGGATGAAAACGACCTCTTAGGCTCGCCCCATGACGGAGTCGCCCCTCACCGCAGACGAGATCGTCGAGGCCGAACAGGAACTCGGTGTAACTTTTCCCGAGGAATACCGGGCATACCTCTGCCAGGTGAGCGCAGGCGGGGCGCTTTTCAGGCTTGAGCGGACCAGGCGTGGTTGGTGGTGGGCCGGGAACGACGTGCGGAGGCGCGAGCTGCTGGCCATTCCCTTTGCACATCCCGACTCCTATGCCGAGGCCGACGACGAACTGATGGCGCGTGAGCCACAGGCTGAGGCGTTCGGGGACGACGCCGCGTATCGGAGAGCTTGGCGTGCCTGGGACAACGAGGCCGACAAGTTCGAGGGCCTGAAGACGGCCGGTGCGATCGTCATCCAGGAGCACGGCTGCGGCTTCTCCACTCTGTTGGCCCTCGCCGGCTCACTGGCTGGCACGGTTTGGTGGGACGGACGGGCTACCTGTGACCGGATCGTCCCGCTGTCCTTGGACCACATCGGTGGCGCCCGACCTATCCAATTCGGGGAGTGGTTGGATCACGGTTCGTGGGCACTCTTGCCGCCGGGCTGGGGGCCATCCCTTCCACCAAACCCTGTCGTTCACCGTTAGGTTCTGTCTTCTGGTCAGCTTCGGGTCCAGATGAGGACTCCTGCGAGGTGGAGTGCGGCCTGGTAGGCGATCCCGAGCTTGTCGGTTCGTGCGGCCAGGCCGCGCCACTGCTTGAGGCGGTTGATGCAGCGCTCTACGGTACCTGCAGACCGCCACCGCGATGGCGCCGGCCGGGCATGGCCATCGCCTCCTTCTTCCTTCTCATGATCGCATCGCCCGCCATTCGTCATGCGAACCATGCGGACTCCTTGTGACGTATGCGTGGGGAGACGTCCGAGCCGCCCGCGGCAGCGGAGGTGCCCGTGGTGCCGGGTGCGGCCGTGTGCCCCAGGTGCCGGTGCACGAAGTGGATGGCCATCGCGCCCTCACCGGCCGCCGAGGCCACCCGCTTCACCGAGCCGCTGCGGACGTCCCCTACCGCGAAGACCCCGGGCAGGCTGGTCTCCAGGGTCATGCGCGAGCGCCCGCGGCCGTGCCACACCTCGGGGTAGGCGCAAGCTTCCTGGGCCTCCGGCCCGGTGAGGACGAAACCGCGGGAGTCGAGGGCGATGGTGCCGGCGAGCCACTCGGTGTGGGGGTCGGCGCCGGTGAAGACGAACAGGCCCCGTACCGCGAGTCGGCGGTGCCCGCCCGTGCGGTTGTCGACGACGTCTAGCTGCTCCAGCACCTCCTGGCCGATGACCTCGGTGACCTCGGTGTGCAGCATGACCTCCACCCGCGGATGGCGCTCGACCTGGTCGACCAGGTAGCGGGACATGTTGGCCTCAAGGCTGGGTCCTCGGACCAGCAGGTGCACCTTCGGCGCGTACTTGGCGAGGAACAGCACCGCCTGGCCCGCCGAATTGCCTCCGCCGACGACGGCCACCGGGTCGGTGCGGCACTGCTGGGCCTCGTAGACGGTCGCCGAGTAGTGGACGCTCGTTCCCTCCAGGCGTTCGATGCCGGGCACCTGGAGACGGCGGTAACGAGCACCCGTGGCCAGGACGACGGCGCGGGCGGCGATCTCGCTGCCGTCGGCGAACGCCACCACGTAGTGGTCCTCGTCCTTGTGATGGAGACCGGTCGCCTCCACCGGAATGCTGATCCTGGCGCCGAACTTGTCGGCCTGGAGCACGGCGCGTTCGGTGAGTTCGGCGCCTGAGATGCCTGCGGGGAAGCCGAGCAGATTCTCGATGCGGGACGACGTGCCGGCCTGGCCGCCGGTGGCCATCGCCTCCACCACGGTGGTGCTCAGTCCCTCGGAGGCGGCGTACACCGCAGCCGCGAGGCCGGCGGGTCCGGAGCCGACGATGAGGACGTCGCCGTGACGGTTTCCGGCGGGCAGTGACGGCAGGCCGATGAGCCGGGCCAGTTCCGCGTTGCTGGGGTTGCGCAACAGGGTGGTGTCCCGCCAGATGACGAGCGGTGTCTCCTCCGGGCCGACGCCGAAACGGCGCAGCAGGTCCTCGGCCTCCTCGTCGCTCTCCAGGTCGATCCAGCGGTGCGGCAGCCGGTTGCGGATGGCGAACTCGCGCAGCCGCCGGGTGTCGGGCGAGTAGCGCGAGCCGATGATGCGGAAGCCGGCACCCTGTCCGACGAGCAGCGCGCGACGGCCCAGACAGGCGCGCAGCACGAGGTCACCGATGGTGGAGTCCTGGGACACCAGGTGGCGCAACTGGTCCAAGGAGACAACGAGGGCCTGGCCCGGGTCCCTGGCGACAGCGGTGTAGAAGGCGACCTGTCCGTGCAGCAGCCCGAGTTCGCCGATGAAGCGACCGGGGCCGTGCACGCGCAGCACGCGCTCCTCGGGAGTGCCGTAGTCCTCGACGACGGCGACGGTACCGCTGAGGACGACGAAGAATGTCTCGCAGCGCTCCCCCTCCTGGATGAGCACGTCGTTCGGAGCCATGCTCCGGGGTTGCCCGTGCTCCGCCAGACGTGCTATCTGCTCCTCCGTAAGGCGCGGGTACGCGCCATAGATGTCCGGGGTCTCCCAGAAGACCTCGCCCGCTTCCTCCGGCACCGGTTCTCCGCCTGGCAGCGGCTGGTCGCCGGACATCAGACGAACGCCTCGTGAACGTAGCACCAGCGCCATTCCTCGCCGGGCTGGAACGACTGCACGATCGGATGGGCGTCGGCAGCAGCGTGCCTACGCGCGTGCTTGTTCGGCGAGGAGTCACAGCAGCCGACGTGCCCGCAAGTCAGGCAGAGCCTCAGGTGGACCCACGGGGAGCCGAGCAGCAGACACTCCTGACAGCCTTCTGGGGTCAGCGGCTGGACCGGCCGGACAAGCGCGAGGTGGGGGTCTGCGTGCAGGGTCATCCGGATCACCCTTCCCGGGCCGTGATCGACTGTTCCACCCACTGGCGCAGAGCGGGGGCGGGCGCCGCCCCCGTCTGCCGGGCGACCGTCTCGCCCTGGTCGAGGACGACCAGTGTCGGTACCGCCTGGACCTCGAAACGCTGCGACAGCCGGGGGTTCTTGTCGATGTCGACCTTGACGAGTTTGATTCGGCCGGCGAGATCGGTGGCGACCCTCTCCAGCGCGGGGCTGACCATTCGGCAGGGGCCGCACCAGGTGGCCCACAGATCGACCACGACGGGGACGTCGGCCCTCTCGGCGACCTCGGTGAAGTCGTCGTCGCCCGCGTCCACCATCCACGGTAGGGGCTGCTTGCAGTGGCCGCACTTGGGGCGGCCCTCCGCGGCCAGGGGCACCCGGTTGGTGCGCCCGCAGTTAGGACAACTGACGGTCGTCGCCTGCATCGTGCTCATGCCGCCCGCGCTCCCTTCACGTCCTCGGGCTGGTCGTAGGTGACCACCAGCTCTCCGTGTTCGGCGTCGACGCGGACCGTCGCGCCGTCCTGGACGTCGCCGCGCAGCAGGGCGCGTCCGACCAGTGTCTCGACCTCGTGGGAGATGTAGCGGCGCAGTGGCCGGGCCCCGTACACCGGGTCGTAGCCCTGGTGGGCGATCGCTTCCCGGGCGGCGTCGGTGAGTTCGACGGTGATGCGGCGTTCGGCGAGCCGCTGTCGCAGTTCGTCGAACTGCAGCTCCACGATCCGCTCGATCTGCCGCTCGCCGAGCGGTTTGAACAGCACGATGTCGTCGACGCGGTTGAGGAACTCCGGGCGGAAGTGCCCGCGCAGCTCGCCCATCACCAGGGCGCGGGCGTCCGGCTTGATCTCACCTTCGGCGGTGGCGCCGTCGAGGAGATGCTCGGAGCCGATGTTGGACGTCATGATGATCACGGTGTTGCGGAAGTCGACGGTTCGGCCCTGCGCATCGGTGATGCGACCGTCATCGAGGATCTGCAGCAGGGTGTTGAAGACATCGGTGTGCGCCTTCTCGATCTCGTCGAACAGCACAACCGAGTACGGCTTGCGGCGTACGGCCTCCGTGAGCTGGCCGCCTTCCTCGTAGCCGACGTATCCGGGCGGTGCGCCCATCAGCCGGCTGACTGTGTGCCGCTCCTGGTACTCACTCATGTCGAGGCGGACCATGTTCTCCTCGGAGTCGAACAGGGTCCGGGCGAGGGTCTTGGCCAGCTCGGTCTTCCCGACGCCGGTGGGGCCGAGGAAGATGAACGAGCCGATGGGGCGGCGAGGGTCGCGGATGCCGGAGCGCGCGCGGATGACGGCGTCGGCGACGAGCTTGACGGCTTCGTCCTGGCCGATGACGCGCTCACGCAGAATCTCGTCGAGGCGCAGCAGTTTCTCGCGTTCGCCCTCCTGGAGACGGGCGACGGGGATGCCGGTCCAGGCGGCGACGATCTCGGCGATCTCCTCCTCGGTGACGACCTCGCGCAGCAGCCGCTCCTGCCCTTGCTTGGTGGCCAGTTGCTCCTCTTCTGCGGCGAGTCGGCGCTCCAGGTCCTGGAGTCGGCCGTAGCGGAGTTCGGCGGCGCGGTTGAGGTCGTAGGCGCGTTCGGCCTCCTCTGCGTCGTGGCGCACCTGCTCCAGTTCCTGGCGCAGTTCCTGCACGCGGCGGATCGCCTGCCGTTCGGCCTCCCACTGGGCGTGTTTGGCATCGGCCTCGCCGCGCAGGTCGGCCAGTTCCCTGCGCAGCTCCTCCAGGCGGGTCTTGCTGGCGGGGTCGGTCTCCTTGGACAGGGCCGCTTCCTCGATCTCCAGGCGGGTGACGCGGCGGGTGATCTCGTCGAGTTCGGCGGGCATCGAGTCGATCTCGGTACGCAGCCGGGCGCACGCCTCGTCGACCAGGTCGATGGCCTTGTCGGGCAGGAACCGGTCGGTGATGTAGCGGTGGCTGAGGGTGGCCGCGGAGACCAGCGCGGTGTCCTGGATCTTCACGCCGTGGAACACCTCCAGGCGTTCACGCAGTCCGCGCAGGATGGAGATGGTGTCCTCCACGCTCGGCTCGTCGACCAGGACCTGCTGGAAGCGGCGTTCGAGGGCGGCGTCCTTCTCGATGTGCTTGCGGTACTCATCGAGGGTGGTGGCGCCGATCATGTGGAGTTCGCCGCGGGCGAGCATCGGCTTGAGCATGTTGCCCGCGTCCATGGCCCCTTCGGCGGCGCCCGCTCCTACGACGGTGTGGAGTTCGTCGACGAAGAGCAGGATGCGCCCCTGGGCGGCCTTCACCTCGGACAGCACGGCCTTGAGGCGTTCCTCGAACTCGCCGCGGTACTTGGCACCGGCGACCAGGGAGCCCATGTCGAGGGCGAACACCGTCTTCTCGCGCAGGCCCTCGGGGACGTCGCCGCGAACGATGCGCTGGGCCAGGCCCTCGACGATGGCGGTCTTGCCGACGCCGGGGTCGCCGATGAGGACGGGGTTGTTCTTGGTCTTGCGGCTGAGGATCTGGGTGACGCGGCGGATCTCCGCGTCACGGCCGATGACCGGGTCCAGCCGCCCGGACCGAGCCTCGAGGACCAGGTCACGGCCGTACTTCTCCAGAGCCTCGTAGGCCACCTCGGGGTTGGCGGAGGTGACGCGCTGGTTGCCGCGGACCTGGGTGAGCGCGCTCAGGAACGAGTCCCTGGTGATGCCGGCTTGTTTGAGCAGTCGCCCGGCGGCAGTCGAGGTGCTCTCCTCGGCCAGGGCGAGCAGGAGGTGCTCCACGGACACATACTCGTCCTTGAGGCGTTTGGCCTCCCGTTCGGCGGCGTCGAGCAGGCGGCCGAGGCGCTGAGTGACGAAGACCTGGCCGGGTGCCGCGCCGGGGCCGGTGACCTTCGGGCGGCGGGAGAGTTCCTCGCGCACGGCCGCGCGCAGTTGCTTCGGCTCAGTGCCGGCCTGCTGCAGCAACCGCGGGATCAGGCCGTCCTCCTGATCGAGAAGTGCGAGCAGCAGGTGTTCCCCGTCGACCTCTGTGTGCCCCATGCCGACAGCCGCGGTCTGGGCCTCCTGGAGGGCTTCCTGGGACTTCTGGGTGAGACGGTTCATGTCCATGGGGGTGTTTCACTCCTCGTGCCGCGGCCGCGCAGGGCGGCTTCGAGCAGGCTGATGCGGTCGAGCAGGTCGAGCACCAGGCCGATGGATGCGTAGTTGAGGCAGAGTCCGGTGCGCAGCCGCTGGATGCGGGCGAGAACCGCCGGGGCCATGGGGTCGAACACCAGGTGCCCCGCGGCGTCGCGTTCGGCGTCGACAAGGCCGAGGGCGACGAACCGGCGGATCAGATCGGGGTGGAGGCCCGAGCGACGGGCCACGGCGTCGAGGGAGAGCCTGGGGGCGGGCACGAGCGCGTACCGGACAGCCGTCGAGGCGGTGATGTCGGCGCCTGTTCGTACCGGACGGGCGCCCCTGCCGGCCCAGCCGATGCCTGCCGCTCCCGCGGGTCGGTCGTTCATCGCGTCCTCCTGGGGTCGAACGAGGAAGTGGCGGCGAGCTCCTCGAACAGTTCGCGCTCCCGGTCGCCGAGGGTGGGCGGCACCATGATGCGGAGTTCGGCGTACAGGTCGCCGTTCGAGCCGCGTGGGTTCGGCATGCCCTCGCCACACAGCCGCAGCCGCCGGCCGCTGGACGAACCCGCGGGCACCGTGACTTTGGCCGTGCCACCACCCGGCGTGGGCACCGGCACGGTCGCGCCCAGGGCCGCCTCCCAGGGGGCGACCGGGACCTGGATGTGCACGTCGCGGCCGTCCAGCCGGAACCGGGGGTGGGGCTGGATACGCACCCGCAGGTACAGGTCGCCCGCGGCGGCGTCACCACTGCCCCGGCCGCCCTCGCCCGCCAGCCGGATGCGCTGCCCGTCGGTGACGCCCGGCGGCACGTCGACCTCGTACCGCCGCGGCTGCCCGGTGGGACCGGCGAGCGTGACGGTGCGCCGGCCGCCTCGGTACGCCTCCTCGACGGTGAGCGGCAGCTCGGCCTCCTGGTCCGCTCCGGGGACGCCGCCCGGGGCGGCGCCGGCTCCGAACATGGAGCCGAACAGGTCCTCGATGTCAATGCCCTCCGCGCCGAAGTCGTCGCCGAAGCCAGTGCTGTACCGGACGCGAGGACCGCCCCCGCCCGCGGTCCTCCGACCGCGGAAGCCGCCGCCCGCTCCGGCCGCGACCCGTTCGTCGAAGTCCTCGGGGATCTTGCGGAAGTCCTCGCCGAAGCGGTCGTAGCGGGCCCGGGTCTTGGGGTCGGACAGTACGCTGTGTGCCTCGTTGAGGTCCTTGAAACGCTCCTCCGCCCCGGGGTCCTTGTTGACGTCGGGGTGGTACCTGCGGGCGAGTTTGCGATACGCCTGCTGGATCTCGTCCTGGCTCGCGCTCCGCGACACGCCCAGCACCTCGTAGTAGTCCCGCGCCATGACCGGTCACTCCCGCTTCGCGACGGTCACCGCGGCCGGCCTGAGCTGCCTCTCGCCGTCCCCGTAACCGGGGCGCAACACCTCGACGACCGTGCCCGGTGGGGCGTCGGGGTCCTGGACGAGACCGACCACCTCGTGCCGGGCCGGGTCGAAGGCGACGCCGGTTTCCGCGTGCCGCGGATAGCCGAGCAGTTCGAGGACGTTCACCGCCTGGTCGCGTACGGCCCGGATGCCCTCCACGATCGCGCCCGGATCGGCGCCGGCGTGGGTCAGGGCGAGTTCGAGGTTGTCGAGGACGGGCAAGAAGGCGGCCGCCGTGCGGGACCGCTCGACCGCCCGTTCGCGCTCCAGTTCCCTGGCGTGGCGCTTGCGAAGGTTGTCGAGGTCGGCGAGCGCGCGCCGCCAGCGGTCCTCCAGTTCCTGGATCGCGGTCGTGTACTCGTCCTCGGCAGTCGCGGGGCCGGCGGCGTCGGGTCCCGGTTCGCCGTTCGCCGCTTCGGGCCGGGGCGAGCCCGGTTGGGGCAAATCCCCGCGCGGAGGGCGTCCGGCGCCTTCCGGGACCGGTTCGACCGGATCCGACGCGGCCCGGTCGGGTACCTGGGGGTAGGTGGGCATGGCGCGCCTCAGCCCTTGTCGAACTCGGCGTCGATGACATCATCGTCACCGCCACCGCCACTCGTGGGACCACCGGCGGCGGCATCCTGGCCGGGACCGCCATCCGCGGTGGCGGCGCCCTGATGGGCCACCAGCCCGGCGAGCACCTGCTGGAGTTCGGAGGTCAGGGGCCGCACGCGCTCCACGCCCGCCTCTTCCTTGACCGCCGCCCGGGCGTCGGACACGAGCATCTCGGCGCGTGCCTTCTCGTGCGCGGGCGCTGCGTCGCCCAGTTCGGCGAGGCGCTTCTCGACCTGGTACGCGACGGCGTCGAGTTCGTTGCGGGCGTCGACGGCCTCGCGAAGTGCATGGTCCTGGCCCTGGTTGCGCTCGGCCTCCTGGACCATGCGTTCGACCTCTCCGCGGTCCAGGTTGGAGCTCTCGCTGATGGTGATGCCCTGTTCCTTGCCGGTGTCCCGGTCGCGGGCCTTGACGTTGAGGATGCCGTTGGCGTCGATGTCGAAGATGACCTCGATCTGTGGTTCGCCCCGCGGCGCCGGCCGGATGTCGGTGAGCTGGAACCGGCCGAGCACGCGGTTGTCGGCCGCGGACTCGCGCTCGCCCTGCAGCACCACCACATCGACGGCCGGTTGGTTGTCCTCCGCAGTGGAGAAGGTCTCGCTGCGGCGTACCGGGATCGTGGTGTTCCGCTCGACGATCTTCGTCATCACTCCGCCACGCGTCTCCACGCCCAGCGACAAGGGTGTGACGTCGAGCAGCAGGACGTCCTTGACCTCGCCCTTGAGCACCCCGGCCTGGATCGAGGCGCCCAGTGCCACGACCTCGTCGGGGTTGACGCTCATGTTGGGTTCCTTGCCGCCGGTCAGTCGGCGAACCAGGGACTGGACCGCCGGGATACGCGTGGAACCGCCTACGAGAATGACCTCGTCGATGTCGCTCTCGCCGACCTTGGCGTCGGCCATGGCCTGCTGGACCGGTCCCAGGCAGCGCTCCACCAGGTCGCCGGTGATCTGCTCGAACGTGGACCGCATGATCGAGTCGGTGAGGTGCTTGGGGCCCGAGGCGTCGGCGGTGATGAACGGCAGGCTGACCTGCGTCTGCGTCACCGAACTGAGCTCGGTCTTGGCCTTCTCCGCCGCCTCGAACAGTCGTTGCAGCGCCTGCGGGTCCTTACGCAGGTCGATGCCGTTCTCCTTCTGAAAGTCGTCCGCGAGGTAATCCACCAGACGCCGGTCGAAGTCGTCGCCACCCAGGTGGCTGTCGCCGGCGGTGGAGCGCACCTCCACCACGCCGTCACCGACGTCGAGGATGCTCACGTCGAAGGTGCCGCCGCCCAGGTCGAAGACGAGGACGGTCTCGTGCTCCTTCTTGTCCATGCCGTACGCGAGGGCGGCCGCCGTCGGCTCGTTGATGATCCGCAGCACCTCCAGTCCCGCGATCCGTCCGGCATCCTTGGTGGCGGTGCGCTGAGCGTCGTTGAAGTAGGCGGGCACCGTAATGACCGCCTCCGTGACCCGCTCCCCGAGCTGCTTGGAGGCGTCGTCAGCGAGTTTCCGCAGCACCTGTGCGCTGATCTCCTCAGGCGCGTACAGCTTGTCGCGCACTTTGAAGCGGGCCGCCCCGCCGTCGCCTTCGACGACGTCGTACGCCACCGCCCTGGCCTCCTCGGAGATCTCGTCGAAGTGCCGACCGATGAACCGCTTGGCCGAGTAGATGGTGCCCTTCGGGTTGAGGATCGCCTGGCGCCGGGCCAGCTGGCCCACCAGACGTTCCCCGGTGTCGGTGAAGGCCACCACGGACGGTGTCGTGCGGTTGCCCTCGCTGTTGGGCACGACGGACGGCTCGCCGCTCTCCCACACGGCGATCACTGAGTTGGTGGTGCCCAGGTCGATGCCCACTGCCTTGGCCATGAGGAACTCCTCCCGTTACGGCGCCTGCGTCGACTCTCCGGATCACGTTCGTTCAGGGGTGGGACCTCCGCCGATTTCCTACCGGTGCGCACGGAGGGTCTCGAGCACTCCCCAGGGTGCCGAACCGGGTGGCTCCCCGCCTGCGCCTGGCGAGTCAGGAACACACGGGTCCGGTCGCCCCACGAGGACGAGAGAAGGAATCCGAACGTTCGGATAAGCCGGCCCGGAGCGGGTACTCGAAATACCGCTCGCCTCCCTGAACTCTCGGGGAGAAACGGAGTGATCCCATGGCCGGCAGTCGGACGTGCAGCCCGTACCACCGCTGCCCTGACCGGGCGGGCAGCCTTTCGCGGGGCAGCGCCCGGCGGCCCCCCACGGCCGCGCGCAGACAGCCCCGCACCCCGGCCGACCATGACCCCGGCGACCTGATGGTGCTCTCCAGCGCCCTGTTCGACACCCCGGACGAAGACGAGATCCTGCGACTGACCATGGATCACATCGCCGCCGCGGGGCCATACCGCGCCGAGGCCGGATACCTCAAGGTGGGCGGCGACCTCGTCCCCAGCCCGAGGAACGGGCAGGCGCATGCCTTGGCCGTGGGCCGAAGGGTGCGGGAGTTGGCCGGGCAGGACGGCCCTGTGACCGTACCCGGCAGGCCCTGGGGCCGGGCCCTGGGGCTACGCGGACTTGAGGGACTCCACGGCTACCTCGTGGTGACGTCCCGCTCCCGGCCATCCGAGGCCGAGCGATCCCTGCTCGCCACGATCGTCCGGCACACCGCTGCCGCACTGTCAGTCGCTTTCGCCCACCGCCGCCAACGCGAGGACGCGCTGGAGCTGCACCGACTCAGGGACGAACGCACAGCCCTCCAGCTGCAGCTGATCTCCGTCGTGGCTGAGCTCGGGTACCAGCGGGCCGTTCACGCGCTCATGGCCGACGTCGCTGCCTCGAGCGGCGGCGAGGAAGCCATCACCCGCGCACTGCACAAACTCACTGGACTCCCCGCGCTGGTCGAGGACCGCTTCGGTCGGCTGAGGTCCTGGACCGGCCCCAGCCGCCCCGACCCCTATCCCGAACCGGACCCCGTGCGCCAGGACGAAATGCTGCACGCTGTCGCCCGTCAGGCCGGGCCGGTGCGGATAAGGGACCGGCTGCTCACCCTGGTCCGCCCCCACGGCGAGATCCTGGGCGTGCTGGCCCTGGTCGATGTCCGGGGCGAGGCCGACGAGCACACCGTGCTCGCGCTGGAACACGCCGCCGCGTCGCTCGCCCCGGAGCTGACGCACCTGCGCAATCTGGCCGAAGTGGAGCTGAGGCTGCACCGCGAGCTGGTCGACGACCTCCTGGCAGGGACGGACGAGGCGAGCGCCTACGCCCGGTCCGAGGCAGTCGGACACGACCTGCACCGCAGCCACTACATCGTCGTGGTGCGGTGGCCGAACCGGACTGCGGACGACTCCTTCGCGCAGACCGTGGGACGGGCGGCCGCTGCCGTGGGCATGCGCTCGCTGCTGACCCGACGTTCCGACCACGTGGTCCTGGTCGCCGACGACAGGCCGCACGCCCGGGCGTTGTACGAGGCGCTCGCTCGGGAGACCGGGACACGGTCCGGGACGATCGGGGTGAGCGCCCCTTGCGACTCCCTGACCGACATCCCCCACCACTACGAGGAGGCGCAGCGCGCCCTGGAAGTGCGCCGCCACTCCCGCGAGCGCTACGGCACGACGTTCTTCGACGAGCTCGGCCTCTACCGCATCCTGGGACCTGGCAACGATTACCGGGAACTGGAGACGTTCGTCCACGAGTGGCTCGGACAGCTCATCGACTACGACTCCCGGCACCACTCGGCCATGGTGGAGACCCTGTCCCGGTACTTCGACTGCGGCGGCAACTACGACGAGACCGCCGAATCCCTCGCGATCCACCGCAGCACGCTGCGCTATCGGCTCCAGCGCATCCGCGACATCAGCGGCAACGACCTCGCGAACGTCGAGGACCGGCTGAACCTCCAGGTGGCGACCCGAGTGTGGAAGATCGTGCTGGGCGGCCCCGGCTGATACCTCGCTAGAACTTCGTGCGATCGTGTCAGCAGCGGTTGGGCGCGGGCCGCACTGATACAGCGCTGCAGTGGGTGGGGGCCCTTCCTCGGTTTGATCCAGCGAGGTCGCGTCGCGCCAGAAGATGGGGCCTTGGTTCATCACCGCCACCGCGATGATCGGCGGGGCCTTCGGCACAGCCTCGAAGGGGACGAGAAGGTGTCCGACGCCGCCTATGGACGACGGCAGCGTGAGCGTCAGCGGATGCCGCGGCAGATGTCGCGGCCGGAGCGAGTCGGAGGCAGGGGGCCGGACACCCCCGACGGGTGACAGGGCCGCGGCCCTGGCGTCACAGGGCGATGACGTGGAGGTCGACCAGGTCGAGCAGCGCCCCCAGGGCCGAGCTGGGCCGCCGGGTCGACGACGTGCCGAGATGCATGCTCCAGCGGAGCATGGTGCCGTTGACGTCCAGGACGTGCAGGCCGGGGGTGCGGGCAACGGCGAACGCGGGCAGGAAGGCGATGCCCAGACCGTGCCGGACCAGTGCCGCCCCCATGTCGATGTCGGGCACTTCCAGTGCCACCCGGCGGACGACGCCCGCCACCGCGAACGCCCGGTCGACCACCTCGCGGTTGCCGTAACCCGGCGGGAAGTCCACGAAGGGCTCCCCCGCGAGGTCCGCAAGTGCCACCTCCCCCCGCTGCGCGAGCGGATGGGCGGCGCCCACCACCAGGACGAGCGGCACCGTGGCCAGCTCCCGTGCGTCGATCCCGGCGGGCTTGTGCTCGGGCAGCGACAGGAAGGCCACGTCCAGGTCCCCGCTGAGCAACGCGTGCGCCAGTCCCGCCGAGCCGGTCGTCGCCAGCCGCAGCCGGACGTCGATCGCCGGATGCCGCGCGTGCAGCTGCCCGAGAAGCGCAGGCAGGTCCACCACCTCGACCGAGGCCATGGCGCCCACGTTCACCGTGCCGCGCAGCGTGTCCTGTGCGGCGCCCACGGCGTCCTGGGCCGCCTGGGCGGCGTGCAGGGTGGCCCGAGCCTCCGGCAGCAGCGCCGCGCCCGCCCCGGTGAGCCGGACCTGCTGCGACGTGCGCTCGAACAGCGCGCAGCCGAGCTCGCGCTCCAGGGAGCGGATCGCGGCGGAAACCCCCGACTGCACCACGTGCAGCCGACGTGCGGCACGCGTGAAACTCAGCTCCTCGGCGACCGCGATGAAGTGCTCCAGCTGACGTAGCTCCACACGAGAAGTATCACTCGCATTGCTCGAGCCCAGCAAAAACATTCGTTGGCATTGATCCCGGCTGGTGAGGAGGATGGAAAGCACCATCCAATTCCGCCCGAGGAGGGGTACCCCTGCCTGCCGTTCCCACGCCGCTGAGCCGTCCCACAGCCAACGCTCCCGGCGACCCGACCCACCGGATCCCAGCACCCGCTCCCGCCGACCTGCCGCCCCGCGCCCCCGCCCGGCGCCGTGCCTCGCACACGACCGGCTTTTGGTTCGTGGCGGTGGCCTTCACCGTGCTGATGGCCTTCGGCACCGCGCCGACCCCGCTGTGGCCGCTGTACGAGGCCCGGGACCACTTCGGCGCGACCACGGTCACGGTGGCGTACGCCTCGATGGTCGTGGGCGCAGCGGCCGCCTTCCTCGGACTGGGACACCTGTCGGACCGGCTCGGCCGGCGCCGCATCATCGTCCCGGCGCTGCTGGTCGGCATCGTCGCGTCGGTCGTACTGATCGTGTGGCGGGACCTGCCGGGGCTGATCGCGGGCAGGATCCTGAACGGTGTCGGACTGGGGCTGATGGCCTCGACCGCGACGACGTACCTGCACGACCTCCACCACGAGGCCCGTCCGGAACGGACGGGTGCGGTGCTGCCCAGCATCGTGGCCACCGCCGCCAACCTCGGCGGCCTGGCCTCAGGGCCCCTGGTCGCCGGAGCCGCCGCCGAATGGCTTCCCGCGCCCCTGATCACCACCCAGGCGATCTTCACGCTCGCCATGGCAGTGTGCCTGGCGCTGGTGCTGTCCACCCCGGAGACCGTGGACCTGGAGCTGCCCGCGGCCGAACCGCCCAGCAGGTTCGTCCTGCGCCCCGGCGGCCGGCGGACGTTCGGCGCGGCCGGCGCGCTGGGCGCCTTCGCCTTCGCGATCCTCGGCCTGATCTCCTCCCTCGGGGCGAGCGTGCTCCACGGCATCCTGCACACCGACTCGCACCTCGTGGTCGGCCTGGCGGCCTTTCTCATGTTCGGTTCCGCGGCGGCCGCCCAACTGGTGCTGGGGCGCCTCCCACTGCCCCGGGTCCTGACCGTGGGGGCAGTGGTCTTCCCGGCCGGCCTGCTCCTGTGCGCCGTCGCCCTCTACCACCCGGCGCTCTGGCTCTACCTGGTCGCCGTGTCCCTGTCGGGAGCCGGCTCCGGGCTGCTGTTCAAGGGAGGCGTCGAACGTGCCGTCTCAGTGGCCGAGCCCGCCTCACGCGCGGGGGTCCTCGCCGTCTTCTTCGTCGTCGCGTACCTCGGGATGGGCCTGCCCTCGGTCCTGTTCAGCATCGCCTTGCGGCACTTCGCCGTGCAGACCGCGATGATCGGCTTCGCGGCGGTCCTCTCCTGCGGTGCCGTCGTGTCGGTCGCCGTCGCCTTGCGTGACCGCGCACCCGGTCCCGGCACGCGCTCGGCGCAGTCCGCTCGCCCCTCCTGACCTCCCTGCGGCGCATGCGACACCGGTTGTCTGGGAGGCGCGGACCTGGGCACTCGGTGCGGGCGCGTGTGACACGGATCCACGGCGGACGGGAGGCCCGAGATGTCTGCGGAATCGGCCAGAACGATCCCGCTCCCCTCCGGTGAGGAGATCGCGGCACTCGGGCAGGGCACCTGGTACCTGGGCGAGGATCCGGCCCGGCGTGAACAGGAGATCGCCGCGCTGCGGCTGGGCGTGGACCTGGGCATGACCGTCGTCGACACGGCGGAGATGTACGGCGACGGCGCATCCGAGGAGCTCGTCGGGGAGGCCCTCCGGGGACGCCGGGAGGAGGTCTTCCTCGTCAGCAAGGTGCTGCCCGGCCACGCCGACCGGAAGGGCACCGTCGCCGCCTGTGAGGGGAGTCTGCGGCGGCTCCGTGCGGAACGGCTGGACCTCTACCTGCTGCACTGGCGGGGACGGTGGCCACTCGAGGAGACCCTTGCGGGATTCACCGACCTGATGGAGGCGGAGAAGATCCGTTACTGGGGCGTGAGCAATCTGGACGCCGCCGACATGGTCGAGCTGACCACCCTCCCCGGTGGCGACGCCGTGGCCACCGACCAGGTGCTGTACAACCTCTCCCGGCGCGGCATCGAGTGGGATCTGCTCCCCTGGTGCCGCGAGGCCGGGGTGACGATCATGGCCTACTCCCCGATCGAGCAGGGGCGGCTGCTGAAGGTCGAGGCTCTGGGTGCCGTGGCCCGGGCCCTCGGAGCCACGCCGACCCAGGTGGCACTCGCCTGGGTGCTGGAACAGGGGGTGGCCGCGATCCCGCGTTCCGGATCACCCGACCACGTTCGGGAGAACCGCGGCGCGATGGACCTCCACCTTCCCACCGAGGCGCTCGACGCCCTCGACGAGGCGTTCCCGCCGCCCAGCGGGCCCACGCCCCTGGAGATGCTCTGAAGGAGTGGACAGGATGACGCGCCCCCCGCTCGTCGTCGGAATGGGGGGCTCGCTGCGCACCCCGTCGACCAGCCTCACCGCACTGTGTGTGGCGGTCGAGGGGGCCGCCGAGGCGGGCGCCGACACCCAGGTGATCGACCTCAAGCGGCTGGAACTTCCGTTCTACACCTCCGAGCACGGGATCCCACCGTCCGCTCGCCGGTTTGCGGACACCGTGCAGGCCGCCGACGCCCTGCTGTGGAGCAGCCCGACGTACCACGGGTCGGTCAGCGGCGCGTTCAAGAACGCGGTGGACTGGCTCGCCCTCCTGGCCGACCACGACCCGCCCTACCTGAGCAACACACCCGTGGGGTTGCTGGCGACCGCCGGTGGAGTGCAGGGCCTGCAGGCGATCAATGCGATGGAGTTCATCGTCCGGTCGCTGCGCGGCTGGGCGGTGCCGCTGGTGTTCGCGGTCCCGCGGTCCTCTCGGGTCTTCGATGGCGACGGACGCCTCACCGACCAGGCGGTCGCGGACCAATTGCGCGGCCTCGGCGCGGAGGTGACCGGGGCGGCCCTGCAGTTCCGGGCGGAGGGCACGTGTGACTACGCCCAGGAGCGGCCGTCCGGGGCCGTCCTGGAGTGAACCTCCCCTACCACGCAGGGGCGCAGGAGGTCGCACTCCCTCAGGGCCCGGTCCGCCCCGCGGACCGGGCGGGCTCGCCGCGCGCCCCGGAGCGCCCGGGCGGGAAGTGCGGCAGCACGTGCTCGGCCAGTTCGTCGATCACTTCGGCGACCGGGCGGCGGCTGTGCTTGAAGTTGATCATCAGCTGGTCGATGCCGATGTCCTGCCAGGCCCGCATCATCGCGAGGAACGACACCCGGCCCACCGAGAAGCCCTGGTGGATGCGCCGGGGCAGGGCCAGCGGGTCCTCGGTCAGGTCCAGATAGGTGGCCTGGGCGTACGGCTTGAACCCACCGCCGTCACTGCGGGTCAGCTCCCGCCAACGCTCGATGTTCTCGGCCTGCTGCTGGAGCGGCGGGGTGTAGTACAGCCAGCCGTCCGTGTTGCCGGCGATCCACCGGACGTCCTGCCTGCCGTGTCCCGTCATCAGTACGGGGATCCGCCGGTACACCGGCTTGGGCAGCAGATCGGTGCCGCGCATCTGGCCGAGCGGCGACTCCACGTGCGGGAAACGGTGCTCGAGGACGACACGGAAGTACTCCAGCGACTGCCGGAACCTCTCGGCCCGGTCGCCCAGGTCCTGACCGAGGGCCGGGAATTCCACGGGCCGGTCACCGGTGGCCACCCCGAGCAGGAGCCGTCCGCCTGACAGCTGGTCCACCGAGGCGGCCGCCTTGGCGGTGTGCAATGGATGCCGCAGCGGCATGACGATGCTGGCGGTCCCCAGCGTGATCGAGGTGGTGCGGGCGGTGAGCTGTCCCAGGTACACCCATGGGTCGAAGACCTGCCCGGCGTCCCCGAAGCTCGGGTCCAGCAGCGGCACGTCACGGACCCACACCGAGGCGAAGCCGGCCCGCTCGGCCTGCTGGATCCGCTCGATGTGCCCGGCCAGGGACGGCACGGGCCCGTCGAAGCCCTCTAGTGGCGTGATGGCGCCCACGGTCATCCTGCCGCCGGGATACGCCCTGGCCATGGCCGCGTGCTCGGAGAACGGCCGCTGCGCCCCGCCTTCAACGTCCACGGGTGCGCCGGCTGAGGGAACTGTCGGTTGCGTCATGCGATCCTCCGGCGATTTCATGCAGTGGCCGGCCAGCCCCTGGCACCCCGGCCTCCGTCTCCTCGATGACGGCGCCGCCCTTGTCGGTCACGGCTCCTCCTAGCCCGGGGCGCCGACGAGAGCCTCGAAGTCCCGGGGCAGCTGGGCCAGTACGTGGCGGAACTCCCCGTCACTGACCGCGTCCCTCAGGGTGCTCAGCTCGGCCCGTACGCCCTCGCGGGCCTCGTCCGGGCTCACCCCCGCTCGTCTGCTCACCCGATTGACGAACTCGTCGAGTCCGAAAGGCTCGGCCTCAGGAGTGGGAGAGACCAGCGGTTCCTTCAGCGGCTTGGGCAGTTCGGACGCGAGGTCCTCCGCCTCACCCCTGGTGAGCCGCTCGGCCAGGGTTTCCAGGGTGGCTCGGGTGAGGGGCTCCGCCTTGTCCGGAGGGACAGTGGCGCGCCGGGTGATGGTGTCGAGGAAGGTGCTGTAGTCCATGAGCCGTCCTCCTTCTCAAGCTGTGCAGCTCGCCGACGGGGACTTGAGACAGCCACCGAAGGGTGCGTCGTGCGGGTGAGAGGGGCGGGCCGAGGCACGTCATGGTGCATGCGCCTCAGCAGGGCCGAGTGACACCCCACACTTCAATGCTCCGGATGTGGGCCACACCCTGCCTGCTCCCGGCGGGAGGAAAAGAGGTGGGCTCGATAGAACTCCGAGCACAAGTGCATGCGCCTCCGCCCCGGCGAGGGGAGCCGGCGCCGGTCTGCCCGATGTGCGTCAGGGCGCCGTGCCTGCGGGCGCAGTCGGCTTTCCCGCCGCCGCGTTCCGGCCGGCCCCTTCGGCCCGTTCGGCGTCGAAAGCGACAGCGCGTTCGATGCAGGCGAGCTGTCGGGCGATGTCCGCCAGCGACACTTTCGTATCGATCCGAGACGTTGCAACGCCGTGCAGCCTCCTGCGGACGGATGGCCATACGGCTGGCCGGGGATGCCTGCGCACTTCATGCTGCTCTGCCAGGGGAAGAGGGGGCTCCCTTTTTCGGCCTGGGGTGCGGAGGCGCTCGGCAGGGGGCTCTGCGAATCTCGACCGGGTGACAGCCGATGGCGGCGCGGGCGGGAGCGAACGACGCCGTCCGTTCCCGGCGAGGAGGCGAGAAGCATGACTGTGATGGGTGTGCCGAAGTTCCAGAGGTTCTTCCGCGCCGCCGCAAGCCTCGACATGGACAAGAACGACCTGAAGCGGTACGGCGACTTCGTCGGCGCCAAGCTCCACGACCTCCTGGTCGTCGGCCAGGCGTCGGCCAAGGCCAACGGCAGGGATACCGTCGAACCGTGGGATCTGCCGATCACCAAGGGCCTCCAGGAGAGCATCCACCGGTTCCGGCGGCTCGACGAGGAGGTCGAGCTGAAGCCGATCCTGGAACAGCTCGCTGCGCACCCTCCCCTCGACAGGACACCCACCCAGGAGACCGAAGAGCGCTACCCCGAGATCATCGGTGGTCTCAGCGTCGCACTCGCCGAGACGTTCAGAATCATGTATCCGGATGTCAAGAACCCGCAGACCAGTCACTGGGAGGGCGTGACCGCGGTGTTCGACCAGCTGCTGTAGGAGCCGCGCCCCGGTGCATGTCGCCGGACCGAACTGAGATGCCGGACGGGGGGTGGGCCAGAAAGTGAAGGGATCCGACCATGACACAGGAACTGCAAGGGATGCGGGTGGGAATTCTTGCCACCGACGGCGTCGAGCGCGTGGAACTCGACCTGCCGCGCGGTGCGCTACAGGGTGCGGGGGCCAAGACCGAGATCCTCTCGCTCCACCCCGGCGAGATCCAGGCCCGGCAGTTCGACCTCAACGCGGCCGGAACCTTCCCCGTCGACCGTCTGATCGCCGACGCTTCCGTCGACGACTACGACGCCTTGCTCCTGCCCGGCGGCACCATGAACCCTGACCAGCTACGCATGGACCGCGACACGGTGCGGTTCGTCAAGGACTTCATGGCCAGCGGGAAACCGGTCGCATCGATCTGCCACGGCCCGTGGACCCTGGTGGAGGCTGACGCCGTGCGCGGTCGCAGGCTGACGTCCTGGCCCAGTATCCGCACCGATCTGCGCAACGCCGGCGCGGAGGTCGTCGCCGACCAGGAGGTCGTCGTCGACGGGCAGTTGATCACCAGCCGTGGCCCGGCCGACCTGCCCGCCTTCTGCGCCGCCATCGTGGAGCAGTTCGCCAGGGCGCACCACCCCGTGCCCGGCTGACCCGGCGGCCTGGTCGCAGTCGGTAGGGAGCAGGCGCGGTGCACGGTCGACGGCATACGGTTGCGGAGCGAGCCGCACCGCCGTTCCTTGGCGGAACGTGCCTTTCGATTACGGGCCGGGCAGGGTCTACGATCCGTTCCCCCGGTGGCGGCGCGCCAGCCGGGCCGCGAGATAGGGTGCGGTGGCGCTGCGGCGGGCCCTCGCCACCTTGGCCGGCGGGCCCGCGGCCACCACCCGCCCACCCGCGTCGCCGCCGCCCGGCCCGAGGTCGATGACCCAGTCGGCGGTGGCGACCGTGTCCAGGTCGTGCTCGACGAGGACGACCGTGTTGCCGGCGTCGACGAGCCGGTGCAGCTGTCGCAGCAGCAGCGCGATGTCCGAGGGGTGCAGTCCGGCCGTCGGCTCGTCGAGCAGGTAGAGCGCGTGCCCGCGGCGGGCTCGCTGCAGTTCGGTGGCCAGTTTGATGCGTTGCGCCTCACCACCGCTGAGTTCTGTCGCGGGCTGGCCCAGCCGCAGGTACCCCAGACCCACCTCGCGCAGCGTCTCCAGACTGCGGGAGGCGGCCGGGACGGCGGACAGGAACTCGGCGGCGGCGTCGACGGACAGCGCCAGCACTTCCGCGATGTTCTTGCCGCGGTAGGTGACTTCCAGCGTTTCGGCGTTGTACCGGGCGCCCTGGCAGGTCGGGCACGGCGCGTAGGTGCCGGGCAGGAACAGCAGTTCGACCGCGACGAAGCCTTCGCCCTGGCAGGTCTCGCACCGGCCTTCAGGCACGTTGAAGGAGAACCGCCCGGCCGAGTAGCCGCGCGCCCTGGCCTCGTCCGTCGCCGCGTACAGCTTGCGCACCGCGTCGAACATCCCCGTGTACGTGGCCAGGTTGGACCGGGGAGTCCGGCCGATGGGCCGTTGGTCGACCAGGACCAGCCGGTCGAACGACTCGACCCCCGACGCGTCCTGGACGTCGACCTCCAGCCGCGCCTCGTCGGGCTCCTCGGGTACGAGTCCGAGGTGGCCGCGGACGACCTCGGCGAGCACCTGCGTGACCAGTGTCGACTTTCCGGAACCGGACACGCCCGTCACCGCCGTCAGTACGCAGAGCGGGACGTCGACGGACACGTCGTGCAGATTGTGGCGGGAGACGCCGCGAAGGTGCAGCCAGCCGTGCGGTGTGCGCGGGCGGTGGTCGAGCGGCTGGGCGCGGCCGAACAGGTACTGGCTCGTGGCCGACTCCCCGACCCGCTCGAGACCGGCGACCGGGCCGCTGTACAGCACGCGTCCGCCGCCCTCGCCCGCGCCGGGGCCGATGTCGACCACCCAGTCCGCCCGCCGTACGACGTCCATGTCGTGCTCCACGACAAACAACGAGTTGCCCGCCGCCTTGAGGCGGTCCAGCACGTCCAGCAGCGGTTCCGCGTCAGCCGGGTGCAGGCCCGCGGAGGGTTCGTCGAGGACGTAGACGACGCCGAACAGCCCCGAGCGCAGCTGGGTGGCGATCCGCAGGCGCTGCGCCTCGCCGGGCGACAGGGTCGTCGAGCGGCGCCCGAGGCTGAGGTATCCGAGGCCCAGGTCGAGCAGTACGTCGACCCGCGCGACCAGATCGCCGCAGATCCGGACCGCGACCTCGGTCGTCTCCCCGGATCGGGCGGTCGACGTGGTGGCGTCGGCCTCGGACCGCCCCGCGACGGGCCGCAGCAGCGCCACCACCTCGGTGAGCGGCATCGCGTTGATCTCGGCGATGGAACGTCCGGCGAAGGTCACGGCGAGCGCCTCGGGCCGCAGTCCGCTGCCGTGACACTCGGGGCAGGGCACACTCCTGACGAACCGGAGCGCCCGTTCGCGCATCTTCTCGCTCTTGGAGTCGGCGAGGACGTGCATGACGTGCTTGCGGGCGCTCCAGAACTTGCCCTGGTAGCCGTAGTCGACGCGGTCCTCCTCCGGCTCGATGTACACGGAGGGCTGCTCGTCCGTGTACAGCAGCCAGTCCCGGTCCTTCTTCCTGAGCCTGCGCCACGGTCGGTCGATGTCGATCCCCAGGCCGTTCACGACACTGCGCAGGTTGGCGCCCTGCCAGGCACCCGGCCAGGCGGCGATCGCCCCCTCGCGGATGCTCAGCGAGGGGTCCGGGACGAGCAGGTCCTCGGCGACGTCGTGCACGACGCCCAGTCCGTGGCACTCCGGGCAGGCGCCGGCCGCGGTGTTGGGTGAGAACGACTCGGCTTCCAGCCGTGCGGCCCCGGGCGGATAGGTGCCGGCGCGGGAGTACAGCATGCGCAGCAGATTGGACAGCGTGGTGATGGTGCCGACCGTCGAGCGCGAGCTGGGCGACCCGCGTCGCTGCTGCAGGGCCACGGCCGGTGGCAGTCCGGTGATTTCCTGCACGTGCGGTGCGCCGACCTGTTGCAACAGCCTTCGGGCGTACGGTGCTACGGACTCGAAGTAGCGCCGCTGGGCCTCCGCGTAGAGCGTGCCGAACGCGAGCGAGGACTTGCCCGAACCGGAGACGCCGGTGAAGGCGACCATCGCGTCCCGCGGAACATCGACATCGATGTTCCGCAGGTTGTTCTCACTGGCGCCCCGGACATGCACGAAGGGGTCGGTCGCGTCCTTGTTCACCGTTCCTGATTACCTGATCGCGCCGGGAACCGCGCGACAGGCGCCGTCACCGGGCCTCATGGGCGTCGGCCATGTTGCCCGTGCCGGCCGGCCCGCCGCGGCGACCAGGCGGGTATCGGCGTCGATGATGACCTGGCACGTTCGCCGAGAACCGGTAGTGCGGGACGAGGCGCCGACCTTCCGGTCGTGGACCGGGATCAGGGTGCCGTCCACGATCCACATTCGTTCGGTGTCCGCCAGCCGCCGCGGGGCCGCTTCGAGTGCCGGCAGCGGACGAAGCCACTGGGGCCAAGCCTTCTCCAACAGCCTTTGGGCGGCGGGCACTCCGCTGTTGGCGGATGCCGACAAGGTGGCGTTGCTGCTGGAGACCACCCCCACCGGGGTCTTCGCCGCCGGCGACGTCAGGAGCCGCTCGGCCAAAGGGGTGGCCTCGGCGGCCCCCGGTGCCGGACGTAGAGAGGCACTCGGCAGGAACGCCGCGTGACATGGACGAGCAGGAACAGCGCGACGTAGAGGCAGTGATGCCTATGAACAAGGTGATCACGGTGACGAGGTTGAACAGGAGGCGGGCCTGCTGCCGATCGATCCTGTCGCGGTGCCGACCGGGGTGGCGCGGAGCTGGTGTTCGCGGTGGCGCACGCAACCGTGGCCCGGTGGTTGAGCAGGCCCTGCACGGGGTGGACGAGGGGATCTGACCGTACCGCCAGCACCTGCTGGCAGGGGCCAGCGTGTCACGCGGCGTCGGCGATATCTCGGGGGCATCCTGTGGGCACGGGCGATCGCGGGGCAGCGACGAGAAGGAGTCATGCGGGTGTCGTCTCAGGGCGTTACGGTCGTGGCTCTTCTGGCGGATCCGGATGCGCCGACGGAGATCGCGCAGCGCATGGCCCGGATACTTCCTGATCGACTCGCCGACAAGTCAGGCCAGGGACGACGGTACGACGTCGAGGTGGTCAGCGAGCCCTTCACCGCAGGGACCGAGGACCCGCCCACCTTGATGCAGCGGATCATGGACCGTGGCAGTAAGGAGAATTGGGACATCGTCGTGGCCCTCACCGACCTTCCGCTGCACTCACACGGGCGCAAGCTCGTGGTGGACCTGAGTCACGAATACGGCTTGGCGTTGCTGTCCCTTCCCCCGCTCGGGGGCTTCCGGCTGCAGACGAGAGCCCGGCGGGCCGTGGAAGAAGCCGTGCTCAGCTTGGCGGGCCCGCAGGCCACCGGGGCTGAGGGACCTCCGCGGAGTCAGCCGCTTCTGGGGCCCTTTGTCAGTCGCCTCGCGCCTATTCACCCGGGCGAGGTCGGTGAGGAGGAGACCGCCGATCTGCGGTACGTCGTCAGCGGGCCGCGCGGTTATCTGAGGGTGCTCCTCGGTATGGTCCGCGCCAACCGGCCGTGGCGCTTGGTGCCGGGCTTGTCGAAAGCCCTGGCGGCCGCACTCGCCACGGGAGCAGTCGCCACTGTGAACTCCACCATCTGGAGCCTGGCCGTGTCCCTGAGTACGCCGCGCCTAGTGATCTCCACGGTCGGGTCTGTCGCGCTCATGATCGGCTGGCTGATCGTGGACGCGAACCTGTGGCATCGAACGGATGAGGTTTCGCCCGAGGCGAGGAACAGGGCGGCTCTATACAACGCCTCGACGGTCGTGACCGTGGGTATCGGGGTGCTCGTCTGCTACGTGGGTTTGATGGTCATCAACTTGGTGTGGGCGCTGTTCATCCTCAACGACCGAGTGTTCGCTTCCATGACACGAGCCCCGCTGAACGGTACGGAGTACTGGACGTTGTCCTGGTTCGTCGCTTCGGTCGCGACGGTGGGCGGCGCGCTGGGATCGGGCTTGGAGAGCGACGAGGCGATCCGGGCAGCCGCCTACTCCAAGCGCGAACAGGAACGTCGCCGCATGCTCCAGGACGATGACGGTGACCAGTTGGTGACCTGAGTCGGAGCTTCTTTGGTGATTGGTGGTCGTCCACGTATGAAGGTTCCGCTGATCCGTCGGTGCGTCGTTGTTTCGCGTCAAGGACCGACGGGGACTCGGACGGCGCGCCGCCGACGCGCCGCCGGACAGGCCCACGGCGGCACCACCGTTCCACTCGAACCGGGTGGACGGACCATAGAGGCAGGTCGGAGCCATGGACCCCGTCGCACCAACTCCCGGGAATCATGCGCTGTGCGCCGTCTCCATCGCACCCGTGCTGCGGTCATGCCGCGGCACCGAAGGAAGCGATCATGAAAGCAGCGGTATATGAAGGTCCGCGAACGGTCACGGTAAAGGACGTACCGGACGCGAAAATCGAGCACCCCTGCGACATCATTGTCAAGATCACCACTACCAACATCTGCGGTTCGGACCTGCACATGTACGAGGGCCGCACCTCGTTCGAGACTGGCCGCACCCTGGGACACGAAAACATGGGCCAGGTCGTGGAGGTGGGCCCGGCCGTCCGCAAGGTCCAGGTCGGCCAGTATGTGGTCCTGCCCTTCAACATCGCCTGCGGCTTCTGCAAGCAGTGCGAGCGGGGTCTGACCAACTACTGCCTGACCATGCAGCCGGAACCGGCTCTCGCCGGAGCCGCTTACGGATTCGCCGACATGGGCCCCTACCAGGGCGGCCAGGCGGAACTGCTGCGCGTGCCCTACGGCGACTTCAACGCGCTGCGTCTGGGTGAGGACGCCGCCGAGCGGCAGACCGACTACGTGATGCTCGCCGACATCTTCCCCACCGGCTATCACGCCACCGAGATGGCCCACGTCAAACCGGGCGACCAGACCATCGTCTTCGGGGCCGGTCCCGTCGGGCTGATGGCGACCTACTCCGCTCTGCTCAAGGGCGCCGGACGCGTCTGGGTAGCCGACCATCAGCCCGACCGGCTGCGCAAGGCGGAGGAGATCGGGGCCATCCCGATCAACACCGCCGAGCAGAAGCCGGCCGAGGTCGTCAAGGAGGCCACCCTCGGTCTGGGCGCCGACAACGGCTGTGAGTGCGTCGGCTACCAGGCACACGACCCCAAGGGCCACGAGGACGCCAGCCTCACGCTCAACGGACTGATCGACTCGGTCAGGTTCACGGGCGACATCGGTGTGGTGGGCGTGTTCTTGCCCCAGGACCCCGGCGGCGCGGAGGCCCAGGGGGAACTGGAGGCGCAGGGCAAGGTCCCGATCGACTTCGGCATGATGTGGTTCAAGGGCCAGCACATGGGCACCGGGCAGGCGCCGGTGAAGAGGTACAACCGGGCACTGCGAGATCTGATCGCCGGCGGAAAGGCAAAGCCGAGCTTCGTCGTCTCCCACGAACTCAGCCTGGACGAGGCCCCCACCGCCTACGAGCACTTCGACGCACGTGACGAGGGCTGGACCAAGGTGGTCCTGCATCCGAACGGACACGGGAACGGCCACAAGCGGTAGGCGACCCGGGGGCGGGGCGGGACCGCCGTCCCGCCCGTCCTCCAGCCGGGGCTGGGGGCAATCGCCCGCGCGTGCGGACCTGGACCAACGGCGATTGCCCGTGCTCCGGCCCGGTAGGACGGACGGCGGACCCTCAGGAGTGTCCATGGTGGATGCACAGCGGCGCGGCCGCTGGCCTGCCCGCGGGGCGTGTGGGAGGCTTCCCTGCCCGACGGTAGCCGCACCTCAACGCCCGACGGTAGCCGCACCTCAACCATGCCGATGCGACCCGGCAGGGTGTTCCGGCTAGGCTCACACCCGTGACGTGGCTGCGGGCCTTCGGAGAGGTCGTGCGATCCGGGCTCACGATCGACGAGACGCGGCTGGAGCCCCTGCTCGCGCTGCGCACGGCCGCTGGGGTGGCGATCGTCGTCGGGCCGGCGCTGTGGCTCGCCTCCCCTGCATATGCCGCGTCCGCCGCCCTCGGTGCCTACTCCGCGGGTGGGGCCATCTACCAGCGCACCTGGCGTCCACGCAAGGTGATCGCGCTCGGCGCGGGCGCGGGTCTGGCGCTCAGCACCTTCGTGGGCTACCTGGCCGCGGGGCGACTCGTGACATTCCTCCCACTGCTGGCCGTATGGGCCTTTGCCGCGGGAATGGCGTGGGCCGTCGGATCGACTGCTGGGATCGTCGCAGCGACGACCGTCGGCAGCATGCTGGTCACCGTCACCTTGCCCACGAGCGTCGGGCGAGCCCTGGAGCACGCCGGGGTCATCGCACTGGGAGGAGTGGCGCAGGCCGTGCTGATCTTGCTGTTCCCGATCCGGCGTTGGGGGGCGCATCGCGACGCGCTCGCCGACGCCCTGGCCGCCGTGGCGGACTACGCCCGCCGGCTGCGGCACGACCCGACCGCCCCGTTCGACCCGGAGCCGCTGATGACGGCCCGGGACGCGGCCGCCGTGACGCCGTCACAGGCCCGCACCCGTCCCCCCGTCCTGCACGGCCCCCGAGGACTCGCCGAGCGCATTCGGCCGGTCGTCGCCGCGCTCGCCGACCCGGACGTCGGCGCCCCGGCGGAGGGACTCGGGCGGGACCGCGCGCGGGAGTTGCTCGACGCGGCCGCCGACGTCCTGGATGCGGCCGCTCGTTCGATCCGCCGCGGCACTCCCGCCGAGGTGCGGCCCGGGAGCACGGACGTCCTGCGCGTCGACAAGGAACACGAGGTGCTGGAGGGCCCCGCGCGGCAGGCCGCCGAGCAGCTCGTGGAACTGCTCGGCGAGGCGTTGGAGATCGCCAGGAGCGGCAGCGCGTCCGGGAGGACGCCCACGCCGCCCGGCTCCACGAGCGCCCAGTTCCTGGTGCGCCCGACAATGTTCCGGCTGGTCCCGGTCGTCGTCCGGGCGGTCCGCCGTGAGCTCCGCCGGGACTCGCCCGTGCTCCGGCACGCCGTCCGCCTGGCGGCGGTGGCCACGCTCTGCTACCTGATCGCCGCCCGGCTCCCCCTGGGCCACGGCTACTGGGCGCCCATCACGTCGGTGATGGTGATGCGGCCGGACTTCCACCGGACGTACGCGCGCGCGGTGGCCCGTCTCGCCGGGACCCTGGCGGGGGTCGCGCTCGCCACCGGGATGGTGCGGGCCCTGGGCCCGGATGCCCATGTGTTCGGCGCGCTGGCGGTGGTCTCGGCGGGCCTGTCGTACACGCTGAACCGTACCGGCTACGCCTACTCCCAGTGCTTCACCGCCGCGTACGTCGTCTTCCTGCTCGGCATGAGCGGCCAGGCGTGGGAGCAGACGGTCCCGGAGCGGGTGGTGCTCACCCTGCTCGGCGGGGCCCTGGCAATGCTGGCCTACGTGGTGTTTCCCGCGTGGGAGACACCCCGGCTGCCGGGCCGGCTAGCGGACTGGCTCGCCGCCAACGGCCGCTACGCGGCCGCGGTGCTCCGCAACTACGCCGAACCGACCCGGGACCATCACGCCGATATGCGCAGGGCACTGCTGGCGAGCAGGGAGGCACGTGCCGCCTGGCATGAGGCATACGACCAGGCAAGGCAGGAACCGGTCCGCCCCAGGGGTCTGACGTCGCGCGAGGCGCAGGAGGCGCAGGAGGCGCTCAAGGGGTTCGGTCGGGCGGCGATGCTCATGGAGAGCCACGTCCCGCGGGCCGACAGCCGTTTCGTCCCCGAGGCGGAGCGGTTCGCCGAGGCCCTGGAGGCGGACACCGCGCAGGCGGCACTCGACGTGCGCGAGCACAGAAATCCGGACTGGGGGCGCGTGGAGGAGGCGCTCCACGCGTGGGAGGGCGCCGACGGGGACCGGAGCCGGGTGGTGCGGCGCGGGGCGGAACTGCAGAAGCGGGCCTTGGAAGACCTCGCGACCGCCGTGAGCCACACACCCCTGGAACGGGACGTCGGCTCTGCTCGCGAGGAGCAGCGGGTGCGGGCGGCCGCGGCGGCGGAAGACGACGGATCAGGGCCCGCGCACCGGGGTCGGTGACGGCGCTGGCGGCGGGGAGCGCCGCGCCTCCTGGAGCGGGAAGTAGTCTCCCGGCCGCGTCGAACGCCGCCACACGTACGCCGCTGTCGCCATCACGAGGATCAGACCCGCGAGGATAAGCAGTTCGATGCCCTCGACGTTCCACCGGAAGGACTTCTCCGCCTCGGCCGTCACGATGAGCACCTTGCGGATGCCGGCAACAAGGCCGACGACGAGGAACGGCTCCGCGTCGAGGGTCTGGTTCCTGATGGTGAGGCGGACGGTGTGGAGCAGTTCCGCCACGATGAACAGCACAAGGCTGTTGTCCAGGGCGGAGAGAACGACCGTCTCCTCGCGGTACGGCCCCTGGATCGACCTGACGACGTCGTGGACGACCCCGACGGTCAGGAGCCCCGCGAGCAGTACGAGGAGCGCCGCGACGACGAGATGGATGCCGTCCTCGATGAGCTGCAGGAGGCCCTGTACGCGGCCGCCCTCGATCTTCGGGAGAATGGGTCGCACAGTCAGCATGCTAGGGGTTCTCCGGCCCGCAGGCGCGGCGTGCTGCCGAATGGGGGTGCCCCTACGGGTTTGGTCAAGCTGATGGGGTGGGTTGCGGGTCGTAGAAGGTGCCGTTGTCGACCGGGTCGTCTCCGAGCCCGGCCGGATCGCCCAGTGCGATCTGTGGTTCCCAGAGACGAAGGTGCAGGTCGGAGCCGGACAGCAGCGGATCCTGCCGGTGCTGGTCATGACGCTTGAGTTCTCCCGGTTCCTGTCCGCGGTGATGATCCCGTCCCGGCAGGCCGGCGACATCCTGTCGGGTATGTGGTCCCTGATCCACGGCATCGGCCGAGTGCCGAAGACGCTGGTCTGGGACCGGGAGGCCGCGATCGGCGGCACCGGGAAGGTCACCGCCCCGGCCGCGGCCTTCGCCGGCACCCTGGCCACCCAGATCGGCTCGCCCCGCCACGGGATCCCGAGCAGGCGCGGTTCACCGGGCAGCCCGTCCACCTCCGCCTGGTCAACGACGACCTGCGGGCCGGCGCCGAACTCTTCGCGTTCGTCGCCGCCAACCCTGCCGAGGCCCGCCAGATCCTCGGGCCCCATCCGTGGTCCCGGGTCACCGACGCGCATGCGGCCGGCTGGTCCCGCCAGGTCTCCCGCATTCCGCACCAGCGGGAACTCAGTGACGAGCACTACGTCGACGACCACGCGCTCGCCCAGATTCCCGCCGCACTGCCTCTGCTCGGCCTCGGCCGCGATGAGCAGATGCTGGTCACCCGCGGCGACGGGCAGCAGGTCACCGTCGACGGCTTCGATGACCCGCAGGCCATGCGCATGATCCTGCTGCAGATCCTCACCGGACGGCGGTCCAGCGAGATCCGCACCAGCCGCTTCGACTGCCTCTCCCCAGTCCCCGAACGGGGCGTCGACGCCGCCGAGGGCGAACAGATCGCCCGCTTCCACTACGCACAGAGCAAGATCGACATCGCGCCGGACAACATCCTCGTCGACGCCGAGGTCGTTGCGGTCATCGAGGAACAACGACACTGGGTCCGCGCCCACTTCCCCGGCATCACCCCGCGCCACCTTTTCCTGCAGCGGACCGGCAACCGCCAGGGCGACAAGCCCTACCCTTCGGGCACCTACAACTGGATGCTCCGCGAGTTCAGCAAGCTCGTGAAGATCACCGACAGCAAGGGCAAGCTGGTCGGGCTCAGCCACACCCACCGCTTCCGCCACACCAAGCTGACCCGACTCGCCGAACTCGGCCTACCCGTCCACGTGTTGATGCGCTACGCCGGACACGCCACCCCGTCGATGACGATGCACTACGTCGCCGCCCGCCAGGAGCATGCCGAGCAGGCGTTCCTGGCCACCGCGAAACTCCGCGCAGACGGCACCCAGGTGGCCTTCTCTCGCGACGACCACGACAGCCTCCACTTGTTCGACCGCGCCGACCGGTTCCTGCCCCACGGCTGGTGCCTGCTGCCGCCCCTGCCGACCTGCGACAGGGGAAACGCCTGCCTGACCTGCTCGGTCTTCGTCACCGACGCCTCCCACCAGACCGCACTTCAGCGGCAGTTGGCCGAGACCGAAGCCCTGATCAACCGCAGCACCACCGCGTTCCAGGAACGGCACGGCCGCCCGATGCCCGAGGACAACGTCTGGCTGATGCAACGCAGAGCCGAACACGCGGCCCTCACGAAGCTGCTGGACACCATCCACTCCAAGCCGGGACGCGCGGTCCAAGGCGCCGGCTGCGGCGCCGCCCCCACCGGCCCCGTCCCTCTCACTCTCGACCTCGACCGTCACCGAAGGATCCGGCCATGACCGACGACGCTCGCGCCAAGCGCACCCAGACCCTTGCCGCCGCGCAGGCCAAGTGCCAGGCCAAGACCGACGCGGCAGAGAAGGCAATCCGCACCCTGGTCAAACGGAGTGAGCCGATCACCTTCCAGGCCGTCCAGCGCGAGGCCGGCGTCTCCCACGCCTTCCTCTATAACCACCCCGACCTGCGAGGACGTATCGAACGACTCCGGGCCCAAGCCCGTCCCGCCCCCACACCGGCCGCTCCGGCCGACGAGCAGAGCACCCTCGTCCTCGCGCTGACCGGCCAGATCACCCGCCTCAAGAAGCAGCACGGAGAGGAACTACAGGCTGCGGGACGCCCTGGAGCAGGCACACGGCGAGAATCTCGACCTCCGCCGCGAACTCGCCCGCCGCGGCGGAGACACCCCACCGCCACAAGCCCGAGTCATCGGACCCTGCTGACCTCACCCAGCGGTCATCAGGCCGATGAGCTCGGCATCCGTGCTCCCGGAGCACAGCCGGACGTCGAAGTTATAGCCCTCGTCGCAATACACCAGGTCAAAGCCCGCCGGAGCGAGCCTGCGGAACACCGCCGCCAACCTCACAGCGTCAGCCTCCGGGACATCCAAGTACAGACACGTCCCGTCCTGATGCAGATATGCCTCACCGGCGCCGTCTTGCGCCTCGAAGGACCAGCAAAAACTCCGTGCCTCGCTGCGAGGTGTCGCATCGATCTCGACAGCAGCCCACCCGGCTCGGATCGCCGCGGTCAGAGCGTCACGATCGACCTGCCAGCCACCCGCGTCTCCACCGACCATCACCATGAACGTCGCCACAGCGACTGTCTATCACTACCGCCCAGGCACGGACTGCTTCTCACACTCCATCGATCGCAGAAGTGTCCTGAGCTGGAATGTCAGCCAGAAACAGAAACCAAACCGGGGATAACGGGCGGGATCGGCAAGACACACCTGGCCATCGGGCTGGGCGTCAAGGCCGCCCACGCAGGCTACTCGGTCCTGTTCGACACCTCGAGCAACTGGATCGTCCGCCTGGCCGCGGCCCACCAGGACGGCCGGTTGGAAAGGGAGCTGAAGAAGATCCGCCGCTACAAGTTGATCATTATCGACGAGGTGGGCTACATCCCGTTCGACCAGGACGCAGCGAACCTGTTCTACCAGCTCATCGCGTCGCGCTACGAGCAGGGCTCGGTGATGATCACCTCGAACCTGCCCTTTGGTCGGTGGGGAGAGACCTTCTCCGACGGCGTCGTCGCGGCCGCGATGATAGACCGCCTGGTTCACCACGCCGAGGTCCTCACCCTCACCGGCGACTCCTACCGGACCCGCCAACGACGCGAGCTCCTGGCGAAAGAGAACCGGTGAGGCCGACCATCAGCAGGGAACCTCAGCCGAACCGGTGATAGACGACGTCAGCGAGATCCGCGCGGTCGAAGGCGGAGACATTGGTGAGGTGGCTGTCGAACGGGCCCACCTTCGACACCGAGCAACCGCGGCGGAACACGATCTGAAGACCGTGCTCGGGCTCCCAAGCGCACTCGCACTCCACGGAGACATATACCTGCCGGTCGCCGTGGGCGTCCTCCCGCTGGACCGACACCTCGCCTCCGGGCCGGACATGCGACCAGACGTCGTCCGGGCTGGCGATGGACACGAAGCCCTCGTCGTCGCCCACCTCGGCCCTTACATCCAGGTAGTACTGGAAGACCGGCACCGACGCGGACTTCAGAGCCGACTCGTCAAGCCCCCGAAACGCGCTGATGGCCGTCTCGAAGTCGACCTTCGTGTCGTCATCGTCATAGCCGGCGACGACGAATCGGCACAGGGCGTCACCGAAGACGGGAACGGCAAGTGGCGCACTCACGTAGTCGCCAGATTCAGCATCGGCTGTCACGGGGCCGAGGCCGGGGACCTCCATGCGCGCACTCTAAGGGCTGTCCCGTAACCCCCGGCGGGCGCACGACGACAGCTACGGCACCTCGCCGCGTTGTCGGATCGCCCGAATACGCCCAGTATGAGGACGGCCCTCCGCCTTGCGATGCACCGCATCTGACGCCGCGCGCTGATCCACCGGGGATTACGGGACAGCCCTTAGGGCTTCCATTGAGAGCCCCGGACGGCACAGGCACGCTACGACCCCAGGGGGTCAAATCTGCGGGACTGGTCGGTGGTCAATTCTGCGAGAGCGTTGACACGCGCGGGTGATCGTGGAGCGGTCCACGCCGTAGAGCCCAGCCAGAGCTGCATGAGGAAGCTGTAACCGCAGGACGACCAGGTTGGCGATGATCCGGTCGGTGAACGCCAGTTGGTGGTTCGGGCCGACCCCGGCTGCCCGCAGACGGGCACGACCCCTGCGGTTGTGCAGTCGACCCTCCTCGGAGGCCATCCACGCATGAGCCAACTCGCCGATCAACGCACCGAGTCGACGGTACTGAAGGCCGGTGAAGACGGGTTGGGACAAGGCAGTGCGGCCAAGGTGTTGCGTCACATCAACACCCAACCCGCGCGGCCCCCTTCACGTCCCGGCGCACCCACTGCGACTGCCACGCACCATGACGTCAGTCTGCTCTCCACCGCTTGCGGTTGCGGCGATGCGCGCGGCTCAGTCAGAAGGTGTCGAGCGCGCCCACGGCCGCACGGATGTGGCCCGGCCCGCCCCCCGGCCGCCTCCCGGCGCACCACCAGGAGAGCAGCCCCTCCACCTCGCGCGTATGCATGCCCAGGTTGTGTTCGACGCATAGGGGCCACGCCTGCCACAGACGCTCAGCGACAGTATCCTGCGCGGCGTCGGCGACGATCGCCAAGGCATGAGCAGGATCTTCTGCCGTCTTTGGGTACAGATGACTGCCGTGCCACTCGCCGTTGGCCAGGGCGACGTAGACATACTCCGGCTCGCCCGCCTCGTAGGAAGGCTGGGCCAACAGTTGCAGAGGTCCCTGCTCAGGAAGAGTCACTGCCAAGTCCCGGTTGAGGAGCGCTAGAGCCTCGTCCCACAGGGGGTACTCGCCCAGCGAGACCCGACGGACTTCGGGTTGATCGCAAAGAGTATGCATAGGGGCATCCTCCACTACGGACGGCCGACCCCAATCGCACACCAAGTCGTAACCTACGGTCGGTCGGCATCGAACCCAGCTGATTACGGGGACAGCCCTTGAACGATCATTCCACACGTCCAGGGAAGAAGATCAAGAACCACGGGCCGCCTGATGATCGGTGAGCGTTCTTCATCCGCCTGCCTCGCCAAGTCGTCGCCGGTGAAGGCTGCGTGGTTTCGGCGAACTGAGCCGGCAGCGGATCCCAGGTGATCACCGCATCCGCCTCTTCGATGCTGACAATGAGAGCGCTGCGACTGTTGATCAGGCACAGATGGCGGTTCCGCCTGTTCCTCTCAGCGCCTTGCGGTTGCCGGCCTTGTCAGGCACGACCGTTGTGGTCGACGAAGCGCACGCTCTGACCCCCCACAGCCACGTGCAACTGCAGTGGCTTCTGGGCTGGCTGGGGAGTCTGCGTACGCCGGTGGTGCTGTCCGCGACGATGCCTGCCTCGATCAGCCGCGGCCACCGCGGTCGTCACCGGCCGCACTCGGCATCGGCACGGTCATGGTCAGGCGCGGTTCCCCGTGCCGTCGGCAGCGCCGCGGAGCGCACCGGCGGCGCGGGGACGCGGAGCGTCACAGGTGCTGCTGGAACCATTCGAGGGCGGCGCTGCTGGCCCGCTCGAACTGCCGGTCGTACGGGTCGAAGTGCCCGCCCGGAATCAGGACGAGTCGTTTCGGTTCCAGTGCCCGTTCGTAGGCCTCGAGCGCGACATCGGTCACGGTCAGGTGGTCCGACTCGGCGACGATCATCAGCAGCGGCCTGGGCGAGACGCGCTGAATGAGCTGCCCCGGCTCGTACATCCGCGCCCAGCGGGTCGAGCGCACGGTGACCCGGTTCTCCCAGGTGTCTTCCGCTGGGGCCTGCAGGTAGAACTCGATCGCGTCCGCCGAGGTGTAGGACGCCTTCACGCCCGGGTCGGCGCTCACCACGTGCTGGTATTCCAGCGGTTCGCCGCGTGCCGCGCGGCGTTCGGCGTCGGCGAAGCCCGCCTCGAGGGCCGGTACCAGGTGCGGGGGCACGCGTCGCAGGGCCTGGAGGTAGCCGCTGATGTTGGGTACCTGCGCCACCACGGCGGACAAGCGGTGGTCGGTCGCGCCGAGCACGATGGCGTGGCCGCCGGCGTAGCTGCTTCCCCAGACTCCGAGCCGGGAGGGGTCCACCTCCGGCTGCGCCTCCAGGAAGGAGATGGCCCGGCGCCAGTCCTCCGCCTGCTGCCAGGGGTTGACGTCGTGGCGCGGCTCGCCGGCGCTGGCGCCGAAGCCCCGGTGGTCGTGGACGAGCACCGCGAACCCGGCCTCGGCGAAGCACCGGGCGAAGCCTTCGAGCGCATGCTCCTTGACCCCGGCGTAGCCGTGCGCCATGGAGATCGCCGGGTGCCGGCCGGGTGTGTCGGGGACGAAGTACCAGCCCCGCAGGACGACTCCGCCATCGGCGGTGAACTCGACATCGCGCCGCTCAACCACAGGTACTCCCTTTCTTGCCGGCCTGCCGCAAAGCCCGCCGTGTTGGGCTCCGCGGCCGCAGTGGGGGCTCGCAGGCCCGGCACGCCGTGCGTGCGGCGTCCACCTGTACGGATCAGGCGGACGAGGTCGATGACCCCGGCTGGCCGTTGCCTTGACGGGCGGTGAGCCTAACATCGGAAAGTCACAGGCAATAGAGCTATACCTCTGACAAGAGCATCCCCCGCCGGCAGGGTTGACGACATAGGTGATCTCCATATGCTTGTGACTCTCAGTTCGGCTCCCGAAGGGGAACGTCATGATCATCAATGCCGCTGATCTCGACCCGACCTCCAGTTACAAGCTGCTGATCGGCAGCGTGTTGCCGAGGGCGATCGCATGGGTCAGCACACAGTCGAGCCAGGGCACCGGCAACATCGCCCCGGTCTCGTTCTTCACCGTGGTCGGCCGGCTTCCCCCGGTCGTCTCGATCTCCCTGCAGCCCCGGGCGGACGGGGTGACCCTCAAGGACACCTTCGTCAACATCCGCGACACCGGCGAGTTCGTGGTCAACATGGCAACGATCGACCAGGCCGACAGCCTTCACCGGTCCGCCTTCGAGTTCGACAGTGATGTCGACGAATTCGAGGCGCTCGGCCTACGCAAGGGCGCCTGCGACATCGTGTCGGCGCCGCGCATCCTGGATGCGCCGATCTCCATGGAGTGCGTCGTCGACCGCATCATCGCGATGCCCCCGTTGCCCGACCACGTCGTGTGGGGGCGCGTCGAGCGCTTCCACATCCGCGACGAGGTGTATCTCGACAACGGAAGAATCGACGTCGGCGCCCTCGGGGCGGTCGGGCGGCTCGCCGCCGAGTACTCCCTCGTCGACAACGTCTTCACCACCCCGTTGCCGCAGGAGCTCGTTGAACAACTCCGCGTGCAGCGCAGCCGGCGGCTCGATGAGCGTGCCACCGACTACTCACCCATTGACACGGCCGAATGGTCGGCCTCCGGCTCGACGAGGACGGAAACGGCATGACCACCACACCCGGGGGCATCCCCATCACCCGGACCCCGGCCCGTCAGGCCGGCGCTGCGACCGTGTTGCTGATTCACGGATTCCTCGACGACACGCAAGTCTGGGACGGGGTCGTGGACGCGCTCGACGGCAAGGTCGCGACCGTCAGGTACGACCTGCCCGGCTCAGGGGCACGCGCCGGTGGCGCCGCCGACCCCCGGGATCTGTCGCTCGAGGGGTTCGCGGCCGAGGCCGGTGCGCTGCTCCAGCAGATCGATGCGCCCGTGATCGTGGCCGGGCAGAGCATGGGCTCGCAGGTCGCCGAACTGGTGGCGGTACGCCATGCCGACAAGGTCCGCGGCCTTGTGCTCCTGACGCCTGTTCCGCTCGGCGGCACTCGGCTGCCCGACGAGGTCGTCGCCCCGTTCCGGGCGCTCGGGGGGCAAGTGAACGCTCAGCGTGCGGTGCGTTCGCAATTGTCACCCGCGCTGGGTGAGCGGGAACTCGACCGGCTCGAGCGCGCCGGCGGCGCTGTCGCCCCTGACGTCGTGGCGCGATACGTGGACATCTGGAACCAAGGCGTCGACGACGCTCCCACTCCGAGCCGCTACACCGGGCCGGTCCTCCTCCTTCGCGGCGGGGCCGACGGATTCGCCAACCAGGAACTGGTCGAGGCGATCGGCTCCCGGTTCGGGCAGGCCGACGTTCAGGTGGTCGACGGCGGCGGCCACTGGCTCCACGTCGAACAGCCGGCGATCGCCGCCTCCGCGATCCTCGACTTCACGGACAAGGCCGTAGCGGGGATCGCGACGCGCGGGTGGCAGACGGGATTCGCCGACAAATCGGAGAACAGCTTCGCGGACGGTTTCGCCGAGGACATTGTGCTCGAGGCCGCCGTTCTGACCAAGCCGATCCGAGGAAAGGCGCTCGTCGCGCCGGCGCTCGCAGCGGCCAGCTCGCTTTATGAGTCGCTGGAGTTCACCGAAGAGACCACCGACGGCCCGACCAGCTATCTCCAGTGGCGGGCAACGGCCTTCGGCGGCGTGGAGATCGCAGGTGTCACCGTGCTCCGCCGCGACACCGACGGGAAGATCGCTTCTGCGGCGATCCACCATCGCCCGCTGACCGCCGCCCTCCGGTTCTCCGGCGCGCTTCGCGATCTGCTCACCGGCGTGATTCCGGCCGACCACTTCCACGGCGCTCAGTACCCGCACCAGGGCTGAGACAACACACCTACCAAGGACGACAAAAGGTAGCACCGGATGCCTCACCTGCATTTCTCCATCCACGACTCCGTCGCCGAGTTCACCCTCGACCACCCGCCGCAGAACCGCATCGACGACCAGATGTCGGAGGAACTGCTGGCCGCGGTCGGCAAGGCGGAAGAAGCGGGCGCTCGTGCGATCCTGATACACGCGGCCGGCGAGGACTTCAGCTTCGGCGGCGACATCGTGCAGTGGCCGCAGCTCGGGAGCGGGGAACTGCGCGCCCGGTTCGAGAGCTACATGTCCGCCTTCAATCGCCTCGAGCAGGTCCCCGTCCCGGTCGTCGCCGCCGTCAACGGCCTGTGCTTCGGAGGAGGATTCGAGCTCGCGCTGCGGGCCGACGTGGTCTTCGCCGGACAGTCGGCCAGGTTCGGACACCCCGAGCAGAGCATCGCGATCGTCACCCTCCTCGGGGGGATCTACCGCGTGGCCGCCCGCGCCGGCCGAGCGCGAGCGTACGAGTGGGCCCTGACCTCCGAGCAGGTCCCGGCCGAGGTGATGGCGGCGGCGGGCGTCATCAACCACATCGTGCCGGACACCGACACAGTGGAACGGGCGCGGTCGTTCGCACGGTCCGTCGCCTCCGGTCCCACGCGCGCGCACGCCGCCCACAAGGCACTGCTGAGGCTTTGGGAGTCGGGCGGGTCACGGGCCGCCGACGACGCGATGTTCGACATCGCCATGCCGCTGTTCGGCACCCAGGACGTCAGCACGGCGCTGCCGGCGTCGGTCGAGGCCTACCTGGCAGGCCGCCCTCGGCCGCGTTTCGACTTCCAGGGCCGCTGAACGGGCCGGCGACCTGCAAGAACATAACTCCGATAGACTCTTACAGCAGCACAGGTCTGCCGGTAGGACGAAGGGGAGCGGAATGACGGCACGGTGGCCCGCGAGTATTCGCTACGCCGAAGCGGAGGACGCCGCCCCCGGCGGCCTCGGCTTCGTCGTGGACCTGCTCAGCACGGCCAGCCACGGCAAGCCGCCCGAGCCGGACCTGCTGTCCGACGTGGAAACGGCGCAGGCATGGCTTGACGCGTCGTTGAAGGCGTTGCGGGACGCCGACCCGCAGGCTCCCGCGGAAGACGTCGCGCTCGACGATCGAGGCCTGCGCAGGCTGCGCATGCTGCGCGACCAGCTGCGCCGGGTACTTGCCGGGGAGGCGCCGAACGGGCAGCAGGCGATCGTGGCACGCACCTCGGTGACCGTCACCGCTGCCGGGCCGGCGATCGCACCCGGTCAGGGCGGAGTCGAGGCCCTGCGCACCTACGCGCTCATTCAGCTGCTTGCCGCGTCCTATCGCGACACTTTCAAACGGGTGAAGGTGTGCGCGAACCCTCGCTGCCAGGGCGCGTTCTACGACCGGTCCAAGAACTGCTCGCGCGTCTGGCACGACGTCACGGCGTGCGGGAACGCCGAGAACGTGCGGGCCTACCGGGCCCGCAAACGGGCGCAGAAGACCCCGTTGCACTGAGCAGAGCCGCCCCCGGGCGGCTCTGCTGTGCTTTCGGGCGCGACGGCCGGCATCCGCAAGGGGGCGCCTGGAGCCCGGCGCCTGGCTCGGCACCAACCGGCGCGAGACGCTGGACG
>NZ_JBHWCC010000059.1:0-56183 GCF_042735715.1 Streptomyces sp. NPDC059582 | reverse complement strand
CCTCCGCACGGAGGAGGCGCCCCTCTACGTATCGCGTGTCTTTCGGTCCGCCGAATCGGTCCGCCGAATCGGTCCGCCGACTCAGTCCTCCGACGAATCCTCGTCGTCCGTGCTCGGCTTCGGCGGCTTCGGCGGCCGGGTCCGCTCGCTGGGGTTGTCCCGCAGATAGGAGCCCGGCGACCCGCCGTCGCCGCCCTCCGTGGCATGTCCGCCGGGTGCTCCGGGCGGCCCGCCGCCGTCCCGGCGCCGCAGATACCGCTCGAACTCCCGGGCGATCGCCTCGCCCGACGCCTCCGGCAGCTCCGCGGTGTCCCGGGCCTCCTCCAGCGTCTGCACGTACTCGGCGACCTCGCTGTCCTCGGCGGCCAGTTGGTCCACACCGACCTGCCAGGCGCGCGCGTCCTCGGGCAGCTCGCCCAGCGGGATGCGCACGTCGATCAGGTCCTCCAGACGGTTGAGGAGGGCCAGCGTGGCCTTCGGGTTCGGCGGCTGCGACACGTAGTGCGGCACGGCCGCCCACAGGGACACCGCAGGCACACCCGCGTGCGTGCACGCCTCCTGGAGGACGCCGACGATGCCCGTGGGGCCCTCGTACTTGGTCTCCTCCAGGTCCATGCGCTGCGCCAGGTCCGGGTCGGACGTCGTCCCGCTGATCGGGACCGGACGTGTGTGCGGGGTGTCACCGAGCAGGGCGCCCAGGATCACCACCAGCTCCACGCCCAGCTCGTGGGCGAAGCCGAGCAGCTCGTTGCAGAACGAACGCCAGCGCATGGACGGTTCGATGCCTCGGACCAGCACCAGGTCGCGCGGCTTCTCGCCGCCGATCCGGACCACCGACAACCTCGTCGTCGGCCATGTGATCTTGCGGACTCCGTCGTCCAACCACACCGTGGGACGGTTCACCTGGAAGTCGTAGTAGTCCTCGGCGTCGAGCGCCGCGAACACCTCGCCCTTCCACTCCCGCTCCAGATGCGCGACCGCGGTGGAGGCGGCGTCGCCGGCATCGTTCCAGCCCTCGAACGCGGCCACCATGACCGGGTCGATCAGCTCGGGAACCCCCTCGAGCTCGATCACCCAGCGCCTCCTTCCGACGTGCCCTCGCGTACGCCCCAACCTTACGGCGTGCGGCGGGGGCGCCCGCAGCCCCCTTGCACGGGGGAGTGAACGGATCACTGCCCCGCTCACCACCCCTGAACCCCTCCGACCGGCGAGATCCGTGGTGGCCCGCCGTCGGAGTCACAGGTCATTCACAGCGTGCTGCGCAGCCACTGCTCCACGCTCGCGATGTGCACGGTCGCCCACGAGCGGGCCGCCTCCGCGTCCCGGTCGCGCAGCGCGGCCAGGATCGCCCGGTGTTCGCGCAGGGTGCGGCCGACCGCGTCCTCCTGGGTCAGCCCGCGCCAGATCCGGGCCCGGGTGGTCGGCCCGGACAGCCCGTCGAGCAGCGAACACAGCACCGAGTTGCCGGCGCCGCGCACGATGCCCCGGTGGAACTCCAGGTCGCAGGCGACGAGTTCCTCCACCGAGGGTGCCGTGCCGAGCGCCTCCAACTGGCCGGAGAGAGCGTCCAGTTGCTGCTCGCTGATGAGCGGGGCCGCCATGGCCGTGGCGGCCGGTTCCAGGATGCGGCGCACGGCGAGGAACTCCAGGACCGTGTCGTCGCGGTGGAAGTCGACGACGAAGCTCATCGCCTCCAGGAGCAGTTGCGGTGCCAGGCTCGTCACGTACGTGCCGTCGCCCTGCCGTACGTCCAGGATCCGGATCAGCGACAGGGCTCGTACGGCCTCTCGCAGCGAATTGCGCGACAACCCCAGGTCGGAGGCGAGTTCGCTCTCCTTCGGCAGCCGGTCACCCGGGCGCAGCGCGCCGGAGACGATCATGCCCTTGATCTTCTCGATCGCCTCGTCGGTGACTGCCATGGAGGGTCTCCTGTCGCTCAGACATCCGATGTCTCGGCACATTATGGAGGCCCGACCGGACCAGTGCGGCCAAGACGTCGATCACGCCACAGCGGCAGGCCGTCGCGCGCCGCACCGGCGGCCCGCCGAGCACATCGCACCGGCGGCCCGCCGCTCAGGCCGGTTCCTCCCGCGCCGGCAGCCGCAGCGCCTCCAGCGCGACGACCGCGCCTCGCTCGATGCCCGCCGCGACGGCCTCACGGTGCGGGTCGTCTCCGCCGGTGGCCCGCTCGTCGACGAGTTCGTCGGCGTTCACCCCGTCGTCGGCGTTCACCCCGTCGTCGATGAGCACACCGTCGGCGACCAGCCCGCGCAGCGAGGCCGTCACGAACAGCGCGGACAGCTCCATCTCGATGGCCGCGAGGCCCGCGCCGTCGTAGGAGAAGAGCGGGATCAGGCCCGGCTGGAACGCGGCCCGCGTCCACACGATGCCCCGGTGGTGCGCGACCCCGGCCCGACGGGCGGCCTGCTGGAGCGCGAGCACCGCCTCCGGCGCCGACACCGCCGGATACTCCGGCGGCAGCAACTGGTGGGTCACCCCGTCGTCGCGTACGGCCGCCTCGGCGATGACGAGGTCGCCGTCCCCGATCCCGGGCCGCATCGCGCCCGCCGTGCCGAACCGCAGGAACGTGCGCACGCCCGCGTCCGCGAGCTCCCGGAACAGCAGGATCGCCCCCGGCGCGCCCACCCCGTGCGAGGCCACGGCGACCGGCAGGCCCTGCCAACTGCCGCTGAACACCCGGTACTCGCGGTGGTGGGACACCTCCTCGGCGCCGTCGAGCAGCGCGGCGACGGCCCCGGCGCGCGCCGGGTCGCCGATCACCAGCGCGTGCGCCGGAAGTCCGGTGCGGGGAACGCGGGTGACGGGCAGCGGATCCTGGGGCATGGGGCGACTCCGGTGGTGCGGGTACGGCGGCGACCGCGGCGGCCCGGCGTCAGGCGGGGAGCGCACCGACGACCGTACGCAGCGCGGGGTGCGCCGTGGCGATCGGCTCCCCTGCCGAGACCGTCGCCGCGGCCGACTCGAACCGGGCCGGTGGACCTCGCTCGGCCGCGCCGACCGTGCCCGTACCGCCGGCGAATGCGGCAGCACGCCCCGGCGCCGCGAGCGCGGACAGCGTCCGCAACCGTGCCGAAGGGCGGCTCCACCGCGGTGGAGCCGCCCTTCGCGTGACACCGGCCCGGTCGGGGAGAGGCCGGTGGCAGGCCTACTTCTTGTCGAGCACGTCCTGGACCTTCGCGCGGATCTCGTCCGTGGCCAGGCCGCGGATCGTCAGCGTCGTACGACGGCGCAGCACGTCGTCCTGCGTCTCGGCCCACTCGTTGTCCCGGGCGTAGACGACCTGCGCCCAGATCTCCGGCGCGTTCGGGTGGACGCGCTCGCCCAGCTCCGGGTCCTCGTTCGCCAGCCGGGCGATGTCGAAGGCCAGCGAACCGTAGTGCGTGGCCAGGTGCCTGGCCGTGTCCGCCGCCATACGCGGGCCCGGCGCCGGACGGTCGATGAGCAGCCGGTGCGCGACCGCGCGCGGGTTGGCGACACCCGGCAGCGGCAGCTTCTTCGGCAGTGAGGAGATCGGCTCGAAGTCGTCGCCGAGCGGGTGGCCGGGCAGCGCCTCCAGCTTCTGCATCACCGTACGGCCGATGTGGCGGAAGGTGGTCCACTTGCCGCCCGCGACGGACAGCATGCCGCCCTTGCCCTCGGTCACCACCGTCTCGCGCTTGGCCTTGGCGGTGTCGCCGGGACCGCCCGGCAGCACGCGCAGACCCGCGAAGGCGTACGTGATGAGGTCACGGTCGAGCTGCTGGTCGCGGATGGAGAACGCGGCCTCGTCGAGTATCTGGGCCGTGTCCTTGTCGGTGACCGCCACGTCCGCCGGGTCGCCCTCGTACTCCTCGTCGGTGGTGCCGAGCAGCAGCATGTCCTCCCAGGGGAGGGCGAAGGTGATGCGGTACTTGTCGATGGGGGTCGCCAGCGCGGCCTTCCACGGCGCGGTCCGCTTCAGGACCAGGTGGGCCCCCTTCGACAGCCGGATCGACGGCGCGGCGTTCGGGTCCTCCATCCGGCGCAGGTGGTCCACCCACGGACCGGTCGCGTTGAGCACCAGGCGGGCGTCGACGCCGAACTCGTCGCCGGAGAGACGGTCGCGCAGCTCGGCGCCCGTCACCCGGCCCCTGGTGAAGCGCAGCCCGGTGACCTCGGCGTGGTTGAGGACGACGGCGCCCGACTCGACGGCCGCGCGGACCGTCATCAGCGCCATCCGGGCGTCGTTCATCTGGTCGTCGCCGTACACGGCGACGGCCTTGAGGTTGTCGGTGCGCAGCTCGGGCACGTCCTGCGCGGCCTTGGCCGGGCTGAGCAGGTGGCCCACGCCGTCACCGAACGCGGAGAGCGCGGAGTAGGCGAACACGCCCGCCCCGAGCTTCGCGGCGCCGTGCGGCCCGCCCTTGTACACGGGGAGGTAGAACGTGAGCGGGTTCGCCAGGTGGGGGGCCACCTGGCGGGAGACCGCACGGCGCTCGAAGTGGTTCTCCGCCACCAGCCTCACCGCGCCGGTCTGGAGGTAGCGCAGACCGCCGTGGAGCAGCTTGGAGGAGGCGGAGGAGGTGGCCCCGGCGAAGTCGCCGGAGTCGACCAGAGCCACCCGCAGACCGGACTGCGCGGCGTGCCAGGCGGTGGAGATGCCCAGGATGCCGCCGCCGATCACGAGAAGGTCGTACGACGCCTTGGAGAGCTGCTCCCGGGTCTCGGCGCGGCTCGGGTTGGAACCGGAAGCCGGGCGCTTCCCCAGGGCAGGCACGGACTGCAGGGTGGGCTGACTGGTCATGTGGGGTTCTTACTCCTCGTCAGTCTTCGTCCTCGAGCCAGCCCATGGTCCGCTCGACGGCCTTGAGCCAGCTCTTGTACTCACGGTCGCGGGTGTCCGCGTCCATGCGGGGGGTCCACTCGGCGGCCCGGCGCCAGTTGGCACGCAGGTCGTCGGTGTTGGTCCAGAAGCCGACGGCGAGACCGGCGGCGTAGGCGGCGCCGAGGCAGGTGGTCTCGGCGACCATCGGGCGCACCACGGGGGCGTCCAGGAAGTCGGAGAGGGTCTGCATCAGCAGGTTGTTGGAGGTCATGCCACCGTCGACCTTGAGGGCCGTGAGCTCGACGCCGGAGTCCTTGGTCATGGCGTCGGTGATCTCACGGGTCTGCCAGGCCGTGGCCTCCAGGACGGCGCGCGCGAGGTGCGCCTTGGTGACGTAACGGGTCAGGCCGGCGATCACACCGCGGGCGTCGGAGCGCCAGTAGGGGGCGAACAGGCCGGAGAAGGCCGGCACGAAGTAGGCGCCGCCGTTGTCCTCGACCGAGAGCGCGAGCGTCTCGATCTCGGCGGCGGTGGAGATCAGACCCATCTGGTCGCGCATCCACTGCACCAGCGAACCGGTGACGGCGATCGAGCCCTCGAGGGCGTAGACCGGCTTCTGGTCGCCGATGCGGTAGCCGACGGTGGTCAGCAGCCCCGAGTACGAGTTGATGATCTTCTCGCCGGTGTTCATCAGCATGAACGTGCCGGTGCCGTACGTGGACTTGGCCTCGCCCTCGGAGAAGCAGGTCTGGCCGAACAGCGCCGCCTGCTGGTCGCCGAGCGCGGACGCGACCGGGATGCCGCCGAGCAGGTCGCCCAGCTTGCCGCCGGTGACCTCGCCGTAGACCTCGGCGGAGGAACGGATCTCGGGCAGCATCGACAGCGGGACGCCGATGGATTCGGCGATCTTCGCGTCCCACTCCAGCGTGTGGAGGTTCATCAGCATGGTGCGGGAGGCGTTGGTGACGTCGGTGACGTGGTGGCCGCCGTTGACGCCGCCGGTCAGGTTCCAGATGACCCAGCTGTCCATGGTGCCGAAGAGGATGTCGCCCGCCTCGGCGCGCTCGCGCAGGCCCTCGACGTTGTCGAGCAGCCAGCGGGCCTTGGGGCCGGCGAAGTAGGAGGCGAGGGGCAGACCGGTCTCGCGGCGGAAGCGGTCCTGTCCGACGTTGCGGCCGAGCTCCCGGCAGAGCGCGTCGGTGCGGGTGTCCTGCCAGACGATGGCGTTGTGGACGGGCTCACCGGTGTTCTTGTCCCAGAGCAGCGTGGTCTCGCGCTGGTTGGTGATGCCGATGGCCTTGATGTCGTCGCGGGTGATGCCGGCCTTCGCGATGGCTCCGGCGACGACCTCCTCGACGTTGGTCCAGATCTCGGTGGCGTTGTGCTCGACCCAGCCCGGCTTCGGGAAGATCTGCTCGTGCTCCTTCTGGTCGACGGAGACGATCCGGCCGTCCCGGTCGAAGACGATGCAGCGGCTGGAGGTGGTGCCCTGGTCGATGGCGGCGATGAAGGGGCCGGCGGTGTGCGCGTCGGTCACTGTGTGCTCCTGAAGGTCCGTGGGTGTGTGGCTGTACGTACGGCGCGTGCGGTGAGACTCGGTGCTGTTGCTCTTGGGTCGCGGGTCGTTCGCGTGGTGCAAGAGGGGGAAGCGGGGTGTCTCAGGCGAAGGCGACGTTGTATATGCCGGCCGCTATCGCGCCGCCGGCCAGCGGGCCGACCACCGGTATCCAGGCGTAGCGCCAGTCGGAGCCGCCCTTGTTGGGCAGGGGCAGGAGGGCGTGCACGATGCGCGGGCCGAGGTCACGGGCCGGGTTGATCGCGTAGCCGGTCGGGCCGCCGAGGGACAGACCGATCGCGACGACGACGAGCGCGGTGATCAGGGCGCCCAGCACGCCGAGGCCGTTGCCGGCGTCGTTCAGGCCCTGGGTGAGCACGGCGAGGACCAGCACGACGGTGCCGATGATCTCGGTGGCCAGGTTCTGCCACACCACCCGGATCTCCGGACCGGTGGAGAACACGCCCAGGACCGGGCCGGCGGCCTGCTCCTGTGCCTCGACGGACTTCACCTTGGCGGTCTGCCCCTTGGTGACCGGCTGCACGGCCGCGTCGCCGACGATCTCCCGGTCGGTCAGGTGCGCCTGGAACTGGCCGTAGTAGACGACCCAGACCAGAGTCGCGCCGATCATGGCGCCGAGGAGCTGGCCGCCCATGTAGGCCGGAACGTTGTTCCAGCCGCCGTCCTTGATCGCGAGCGCGAGCGTGACCGCCGGGTTGAGGTGGGCACCGGACAGCGGTCCGGAGGTGTAGACCGCCGTCAGCACGGCGAAGCCCCACCCGAAGGCGATGGCGAGCCAGCCGGCGTTGCGAGCCTTGGAGGCCTTCAGCGTGACGGCGGCACAGACGCCGCCGCCGAGCAGGATGAGTATGGCGGTACCGATGGTCTCGCCGATGAAGATGTCGGAGCTGGACACCCGCGACTCCTTTGTCCTTCGTCCAGGGAAGCCGAAATCCCGGGTCCCTCCGGGAGATCGAGCGCTCTCAGGGGTGAGAGCGATTCCGGCCCTTGGCGTGCTCACACTCTAGCGCGTAATGCCGTTAGGTGTTCGACAATGCCGACCGATGGACGGGAGTCTTGCTCCGGCGTCACGGATGCGTCAAGGGTTCTGTTATCGAAAGCGCGATCGTTATTGATTGCCGTGGGCTATCGATCCCGTTCCCCGCCCCGTGCGACCGGAATCCTGGCGCCGTGTGCACCGAGCGACGTCCGACCTATTGCATTCGACCCGTTATGTGCCCATCAGGGTACGGCTGAGACCGGAACGCACCCGGCGTTCCGGTCTGTTCGTGTGTCGTGCGGCCGCGCCGGCTCAGAACCGCCCGGCGCCCAGGTCCCGCGACACCGCTCGGGCGCAGTCGCGCACCGCCGCGATCAGCTCGGGGCGCAGCTCCCCGTCCCGGCCCAGCCGCTCCACCGCGCCGGTGATGCCGACCGCGCCGACCGGCATCCGCCGCCGGTCGTGGATGGGTGCCGCGATGGACGCCACGCCCTCCCAGGTTTCCTCGACGTCGGCCGCGTACCCCCGCGCGCGCGTCATGTCGAGGATCTGTTCGAAGTCCGCGGCCTCGCACACCGTGCGGTCCGTGAACGTCCTGCGGTCGGCCTCCAGGGCCTCGCTGTGCGCCACGGGGTCGTACGCCGACAGCACCTTGCCCAGCGCCGTCGAGTGCAGCGGCTGCATGGCCCCGATCTCCAGGACCTGCCGGCTGTCGTCGGGCCGGAAGACGTGGTGCACGATCAGCACGCCCCGCTGGTGCAGAACACCCAGATGGACGCTCTCCCCGCTGGAACGGGCCAGGTCGTCCGTCCACACCAGGGCCCGCGCCCGCAGCTCGTGCACGTCGAGATACGTGGTGCCCAGCCGCAACAGTTCGGCGCCCAGCTGATAGCGACCGGAGGCGTCGTCCTGCTCCACGAATCCCTCCTGCTGGAGGGTGCGCAGGATGCCGTGCGCGGTGCCCTTGGCGAGGCCCAGGGACGAGGAGATGTCCGACAGGCCCAGCCGCCGTTCACCGCCCGCCAGCAACCGCAGCATCGCGGCCGCCCGTTCGAGCGACTGGATGTTCCGTGCCATCGCCGTCCTGCCTCCGTCCCCTTGACCGACCACGCGCGGTCTCTCCTGCCGACGTTCGGCATTGCCGAACACTACCGGTCCGTGTCGACGTCCCGCCAATGGTTCGTCCGTACCTGTCACGTCACTCGCCTGCGCGGAGTGCCCCGGACGACATCCTCGTCCGCCTCGTGGACGCCCCGACCATAAGCCCCCGGTCCCGGATACCCTGACGTGGTGCGGCCGCCTCGGGAAGCTCTCCGAGCGCATCCCTGGGTGGCGCAAAGCCGACAGCCGTCGCATCTAAGGGAGCCCCTTCATGGCCTCTGTGCCGCCGACCCCTTCCGCCGACAGCCGGACCCGCGTGTCCGCGCTCCGAGAGGCCCTCGCCACCCGTGTGGTGGTGGCGGACGGTGCCATGGGCACCATGCTCCAGGCCCAGGAGCCCACACTCGACGACTTCCAGGACCTCGAAGGATGCAACGAGGTCCTGAACGTCACCCGCCCCGACATCGTCCGTTCGGTCCACGAGGCGTACTTCTCCGTGGGAGTGGACTGCGTCGAGACGAACACCTTCGGCGCCAACCACGCGGCGATGGCGGAGTACGACATCGCCGACCGCGTGCACGAGCTGTCCGAGGCCGGTGCCCGGATCGCCCGCCAGACCGCCGACGACTTCGCCGCGCGCGACGGACGGCAGCGCTGGGTCCTCGGCTCCATCGGCCCCGGCACCAAACTGCCGACCCTCGGCCACGTCCCCTATCCCACGATCCGCGACGGCTTCCAGGTCAACGCCGAGGGCCTGCTGGCCGGCGGTGCCGACGCGCTGATCGTCGAGACGACCCAGGACCTCCTCCAGACCAAGGCCTCCGTCCTCGGCGCCCGCCGCGCCATGGAGGCCACCGGAGTCGAGGTCCCGCTGCTCGTCTCGATGGCCTTCGAGACCACCGGCACGATGCTGCTCGGCTCGGAGATCGGCGCCGCGCTGACCGCGCTGGAGCCGCTCGGCATCGACATGATCGGCCTGAACTGCTCGACCGGCCCGGCCGAGATGAGCGAGCACCTGCGCTACCTCACCCGCCACTCCCGCATCCCCCTGCTGTGCATGCCGAACGCGGGCCTGCCGATCCTCACCAAGGACGGCGCCCACTTCCCGCTCGACGCCGAGGGCCTCGCCGACGCCCAGGAGAACTTCGTCCTCGACTACGGCCTCTCCCTGGTCGGTGGCTGCTGCGGCACCACCCCGGAGCACCTGCGGCAGGTCGTGGAGCGCGTACGTGAGCTCAGCCCGACCGAACGCCACCCGCGCCCGGAGCCGGGTGCGGCCTCCCTCTACCAGAGCGTCCCGTTCCGCCAGGACACGGCGTACCTGGCGATCGGTGAGCGGACGAACGCCAACGGTTCGAAGAAGTTCCGTGAGGCGATGCTGGAGGGCCGCTGGGACGACTGCGTGGAGATGGCGCGGGATCAGATCCGTGAGGGCGCGCACATGCTCGACCTCTGTGTGGACTATGTCGGCCGGGACGGTGCGGCGGACATGGCGGAGCTGGCGGGTCGGTTCGCGACGGCGTCGACGCTGCCGATCGTGCTGGACTCCACCGAGCTGGAGGTGATCCGGGCCGGGCTGGAGAAGCTGGGCGGCCGCGCGGTGATCAACTCGGTGAACTACGAGGACGGCGACGGCGCCGAGTCGCGGTTCGCGCGGGTGACGGCGCTGGCGCGGGAGCACGGTGCGGCGCTGATCGCGTTGACGATCGACGAGGAGGGCCAGGCCCGTACCCCGGAGAAGAAGGTGGAGATCGCCGAGCGGCTGATCGACGACCTGACCGGCAACTGGGGCATCCACGAGTCGGACATCCTGGTCGACACGCTGACGTTCACGATCTGCACGGGTCAGGAGGAGTCGCGTGGGGACGGGATCGCGACGATCGAGGCAATCCGCGAGCTCAAGCGCCGCCATCCGGACGTGCAGACCACGCTCGGCCTGTCGAACATCTCCTTCGGCCTGAACCCGGCCGCGCGGATCCTGCTGAACTCCGTCTTCCTGGACGAGTGCGTGAAGGCGGGACTGGACTCGGCGATCGTGCACGCCTCGAAGATCCTGCCGATCGCGCGGTTCGACGAGGAGCAGGTGACCACGGCTCTGGACCTGATCTACGACCGGCGGCGGGAGGGCTACGACCCGCTGCAGAAGCTGATGGCGCTGTTCGAGGGCGCCACGACCAAGTCGTTGAAGGCCGGCCGGGCGGAGGAGCTGGCGGCCCTGCCGCTGGACGAGCGGCTCAAGCGGCGGATCATCGACGGTGAGCGCAACGGTCTGGAGGCCGACCTCGATCTCGCGCTGGCCGAACGTCCGGCGCTGGAGATCGTGAACGCGACGTTGCTCGACGGCATGAAGGTCGTGGGGGAACTGTTCGGCTCCGGCCAGATGCAGCTGCCGTTCGTCCTGCAGTCCGCGGAGGTCATGAAGACCGCGGTCGCCTACCTCGAACCCCACATGGAGAAGTCGGACGCGGAGGGCAAGGGCACGATCGTGCTGGCCACCGTGCGTGGGGATGTGCACGACATCGGCAAGAACCTGGTCGACATCATCCTGTCGAACAACGGCTACAACGTGGTCAATCTCGGGATCAAGCAGCCGGTGTCGGCGATCGTGGAGGCCGCGCAGGAGCACCGCGCGGACGTGATCGGGATGTCGGGTCTGCTGGTGAAGTCGACGGTGATCATGAAGGAGAACCTGGAGGAGCTCAACCAGCGTGGTCTGGCGGCGAACTTCCCGGTGATCCTCGGCGGTGCGGCGCTGACCAGGGCGTACGTGGAGCAGGACCTGCACGAGGTCTACGAGGGCGAGGTGCGCTACGCCCGGGACGCGTTCGAGGGCCTGCGGCTGATGGACGCGCTGATCGGGGTGAAGCGGGGTGTGCCGGGCGCGAAGCTGCCCGAACTCAAGCAGCGCCGGGTGCGGGCGGCGGCCGCGGTGGAGGTCGAGGACCGCCCGGAAGAGGGACACGTCCGCTCCGACGTCGCCATCGACACCCCGGTCCCCGTCCCGCCGTTCTGGGACACCCGCGTCATCAAGGGCATCCAGCTCAAGGAGTACGCCGGCTGGCTCGACGAAGGCGCGCTGTTCAAGGGGCAGTGGGGTCTGAAGCAGGCTCGCACCGGCGAGGGACCGACGTACGAGGAGCTCGTCGAGTCCGAGGGCCGGCCGCGGCTGCGCGGGCTGCTCGACAGGCTCCAGACCGACAACCTGCTCGAAGCCGCGGTGGTCTACGGCTACTTCCCGTGCGTGTCCAAGGACGACGACCTGATCATCCTGGACGATCGCGGCAACGAGCGCACCCGGTTCACGTTCCCGCGTCAGCGCCGAGGCCGACGCCTGTGCCTGGCGGACTTCTTCCGCCCCGAGGAGTCGGGAGAGCGGGACGTCGTCGGCCTCCAGGTCGTCACCGTCGGCTCCAGGATCGGCGAGGAGACCGCGAAGCTGTTCGCGGCGGACGCCTACCGCGACTACCTCGAACTGCACGGGCTGTCCGTGCAGCTGGCCGAGGCGCTCGCCGAGTACTGGCACGCGCGGGTGCGGTCCGAGCTGGGCTTCGCCGGTGAGGACCCGGCCGAGATGGAGGACATGTTCGCCCTGAAGTACCGGGGCGCCCGCTTCTCGCTCGGCTACGGCGCCTGCCCGAACCTGGAGGACCGCGCCAAGATCGCCGACCTGCTCGGGCCCGAACGCATCGGCGTCCACCTCTCCGAGGAGTTCCAGCTCCACCCCGAGCAGTCCACCGACGCCATCGTCATCCACCACCCGGAGGCCAAGTACTTCAACGCACGGTGACGTGGGACCGCGACGTGACGCACGGTGGCGGCACCCCGCGTCACCTTGTGACGCGTACCCGCCACGCATGGTGGCGCGGGACGGCGACGCCCGGTGACCCGTCCCCGCGACGCGCCGTGAGACATACGCCGCAGCGCGCGCTGATCTGATAAGTCGTAGACTGGTCGGTCCACTCCAGGCCGGTTCCCCGCGCGGGAACCGGCCTGGTCGTCCCTTCAAGGAGGTACGTGGATGACCAGCACGGTCCCCGCACTCGGAACCCGAACGGCCGAAGGGTCAGCCCTTCAGGCGGTGCTCCTCGACATGGACGGCACCCTGGTGGACACCGAGGGTTTCTGGTGGGACGTCGAGGTCGAGGTCTTCGGCGGCCTCGGCCACGTCCTCGACGACTCCTGGCGCCATGTCGTGGTCGGCGGTCCGATGACCCGCAGCGCGGGCTTCCTCATCGAGGCCACCGGCGCCGACATCACCCTCGCCGAGCTCACGGTCCTGCTGAACGCCGGGTTCGAGGCCCGCATCGCGCGCACCCTGCCGCTGATGCCGGGAGCCGCCCGGCTCCTCGCCGAGCTGGCCGAGTACGACATCCCCACCGCCCTGGTGTCCGCCTCCCACCGGCGCATCATCGACCGCGTCCTCACCTCGCTCGGCCCCCAGCACTTCGCCCTGAGCATCGCCGGCGACGAGGTGACGCGCACCAAGCCCTACCCCGACCCGTATCTGCTCGCCGCCGCCGGACTCGGGGTGGATCCCACCCGATGCGCGGTCGTCGAGGACACCGCGACCGGTGTCGCCGCGGCCGAGGCGGCGGGCTGCCATGTCGTGGTGGTGCCGTCGTTGGCCCCCATCGCCCCGGCGGCCCGGCGTACCGTGGTCGGCTCCCTCGAAGAGGTGGACCTGGCATTTCTGCGCGGACTGATGACGGAAATGCGCTAGCCGTTCACCCAGCGTGCGACGTCGTCGGACGTGAATTCCGCAGGGAGTGACCCTCTGGTGACTCCAGGGAATTGAAGCCCCCGGGGCGGCCCGAATTCCTGCCCACACCACCGCAGTTGAACGTGTGACTTTCGCCACCCCGAACGGGGTCGACAGATGGGTCGACGTATGCTGCTCACCCCATTTCGGGGGGTGTCGTCGCGTCCTTGTGTCCCGATTGATGAAACCGTGCACTAATCCTTCCGCTGTCGGGTTTTCGGTGTGTCCACGACCGGTTTCGCTGCGTGATGGCGCCTCAACTCCTCCGGCTGTGAACCCTCGTGCAGGTGCGGACTAATCTCATCGCGAGAACCTCGCCCCACCCGCCGTGATCCGCCGCGACACCCATGCATGCCGGGTACACGGACTCGAAAAAGCTGGAGAAACTCGAGCATGAACCGCAAGACTTTGGTGCTGCCGGCTGTGATCGGCCTTATCGCGCCCGTGCTCGCTGCCTGCGGCGGGTCCGACAGCGGGAGCAGCGGCGGTGACGCCATCGTCGTCGGCACCACGGACAGGTTCACGGCTACGAAGGACGCCCCGGCGCCGGTCGACCCCGCGTACGCCTACGACGTCGGTACCTGGAACGTGCTGCGCCAGACCGTGCAGACCCTGATGGTCCAGCCGAAGGGCGAGGGCGAGCCGGTCCCCGAGGCCGCCGAGAGCTGTGGCTTCACCGACAGCGGCAACGAGCGCTACGCCTGCAAGCTCCGCAGCGGTCTGAAGTTCTCCAACGGAGACGCCATCACCGCGGCCGACGTGAAGTTCTCCATCGACCGCGCCCTCGCCATCAAGGCCGACTCGGGCGTCTTCGCACTGCTGTCCACCGTCGACACCGTCGAGACGCAGGGCGACAGCGAGGTGATCTTCCACCTGAAGACCGCCGACGCCACCTTCCCGTACAAGCTGTCCACCCCGGTCGCGGGCATCGTGAACCCCGACGACTACGAGAAGGACAAGCTGCGCGACGGCTTCGCCGTGGACGGCTCCGGCCCGTACACCCTCCAGGCCGAGGTCAAGAACGACGAGATGGTCAAGGCCGTGTTCACCAAGAACCCCAACTACAAGGGGTCCTTGAAGGTGAACAACGACAAGGTCGAGATGGTCTCCTTCGCCGACCCCGAGTCCATGGGCACCGCCCTCGACAAGGGCGACGTCGACCTCGTCTCCCGAGGCCTGACGCCGGAACAGATCAAGAAGTTCACCAACGCCACCGACGGCAACGTCGACGTCGTCGAGCTGCCCGGTCTCGAGATCCGCTACCTCGCCTTCACCACCAGCGCCCCGACCGTGAAGAGCAAGGCCGTGCGCGAGGCGATGGCCCAGATCATCAACCGCAGCGAAATCGTCTCCAAGGTGTACGGCTCCCAGGCCGAGGCGCTGTACTCGCTGGTCCCGGCCAGCGTGACCGGCCACTCCAACGCCTTCTTCAACCGCTACGGCGACCCGAGCGTCACCAAGGCCCAGTCGGCGCTGTCCAAGGCCGGCATCACCACGCCCATCAAGCTCACCCTGCACTACACGACCGACCACTACGGCACGGCCACCAAGCAGGAGTTCGAGCTGATCCAGAAGCAGCTCAACGCGAGCGGCCTCTTCGACATCGACATCGAGGGCACCAAGTGGGACGCGTTCGTCCCCGCGGAGCGCAAGGGCCAGTACGACGTCTACGGCATGGGCTGGTTCCCCGACTTCCCCGACGCCGACAACTTCCTCGCGCCGTTCCTCGACAAGGACAACTTCCTCAAGTCGCCCTACGTCAACGGCCAGATCATCAACACCCTGATCCCGCAGTCGCGCCGCGAGGCCGACCGGATCACCGCCGCCGCGAGCCTGAACCAGATCCAGGACATCGTCGCCCGTGACGTCCCGCTGATCCCGCTGTGGCAGGGCAAGCAGTACGTCGCCGCCCGCGACGACGTCACGGGCACCGCGTACGCCCTGAACAGCTCCTCGACCCTGCAGCTGTGGGAGCTCGGCCGCGGCGTCAGCGGCTGACAGCCGACCCGGACACACGAGAGCGCCCCTTCCCGGATTCCCGGGAAGGGGCGCTCTCGTGTGTCCGTACGACAGGTGGCCCGGTGACGGCCCTGACGCGCCGCCACCCGCAACCACCGCGCCGCTACTGCGCGCCGGGACGCACCAGACCGCTCTCGTACGCGTACACCGCCGCCTGCACCCGGTCGCGCAGCCCCAACTTGGTCAGCACATGACCGACGTGCGTCTTGACGGTGGTCTCGCTGACGAAGAGGTCCGCCGCGATCTCGGCGTTCGACAGCCCGCGCGCCACCAGCTTCAGCACCTCGACCTCACGGTCCGTCAGGGTGTGCAGAGTGTCCGGCACCGGCTCGTCACCGGACGGCAGATGCGTGGCGTACTTGTCGAGCAGCCGCCGTGTGATGCTCGGCGCGAGCATCGCCTCACCGCCCGCCACCACCCGGATCGCCTGCACCAACTCGTTCGCGGGCGCGTCCTTCAGCAGGAACCCGCTGGCACCCGCGCGCAGCGCCTCCACCACGTACTCGTCGAGGTCGAACGTGGTCAGCACCAGCACCTTCGCCGGACCGTCCCGCCCCGGACCGGTGATCTGCCGGGTCGCCTCCACACCGTCCATCCGCGGCATGCGGATGTCCATCAGAACCACATCGGGTTGCAGGGCCCGCACCTGATCGAGCGCCTGCAGACCGTCTCCGGCCTCGCCGACCACCGCGATGTCCTGCTCGGCCTCCAGAATCATCCGGAAGCCCGTACGCAGCAGCGGCTGGTCGTCGACCAGTAGGACGCGGATGGCCACGTAAGTCTCCTTCGCTAGTCCGGCCCCATTCTGCCCTGCTCCACGACGCCGGACGCGGCCGCCCTGACCGGCAGCGGATAGGGCGGGGGAGTACCACCGAACTCCGGGCAGTGCGCCTGGTGGTCGCACCAGCCGCACAGCTTCGTGGGCCGGGGCCGCCACTCACCCGTCTCGGTGGCCAGCCGGATCGCCTCCCACAGCGCGAGCAGCTTGCGCTCGACCTGCTCCAGGTCCGCGCGGACCGGGTCGTACGTCATGACGTCACCGCTGCCGAGATAGACGAGCTGGAGCCGCCTCGGGATCACGTTCTTCAGCCGCCACACCACGAGCGCGTAGAACTTCATCTGGAACAGCGCGCCGTCGGCGTACTCCGCCCGGGGGGCCTTGCCCGTCTTGTAGTCGACGATGCGCACCTCGCCGGTGGGGGCCACGTCCACCCGGTCGATGATCCCGCGCAGCGTCAGCCCCGAGTCCAACTGGGTCTCGACGAACAACTCGCGTTCCGCGGGCTCCAGCCGCGTCGGATCCTCCAGCGTGAACCAGCGCTCGACGAGCCGCTCCGCCTCGCCCAGCCAGCGCGCCAGCCGCTCACCCTCCGGATCGTCGGCGAACAGTTCCACGACCTCCGGCCGGTTCTCCCGCAGCCGGTCCCACTGAGCCGGGACCAGGGACTTGGCCCGCGGCGCGGTCCGCTCCACGGCGGGCGCGTCGAAGAGCCGCTCCAGCACCGCGTGCACCAGCGTGCCGCGCGTCGCCGCCTCGCTCGGCTTCTCCGGCAGCCGGTCGATCACCCGGAACCGGTACAGCAGCGGGCACTGCATGAAGTCACTCGCACGTGACGGAGACAGGGACGCGGGCGGCCGGGCCCCGGCCTCCGGCCCCGTCGTGACCGTGACCGCCGGGGCCTCGGCGGGTGTACCGCCGCTCTGGGCGTCCGCGACGCCCTCCGCACTCGTCTCCATGACCACAGACCATACGGCCCACCACTGACAGTGACCCAGCCCCGGACGAGACGGACGACGACAGGGAAAACACAGGGGGTGCCGGGGCGGAACGTGTCACGGCCGCCGCATACCATCGACCCGAGACCTTCCGCCCGGCAGGAGCGGAGACGCTTCGAACGAGGGGACATCGTGGACGAGAGCGGCGGGAGCGGGCAGCCGCGGTCGGGCGACGACGAGTCGGCCGAGCGCCACGCGGGGCCTGCGGCCCCGCCCACCGGCCCCGCACGCCAGGCCCCGACCCCGCACGACGAGACCGCCCACCCGAAGCCCCCGGGCTCCGGCATCCCGGACATCTCTGACACCCCGGATGACAAGGCGGCCGAGCCGCCCTCCGCCGACACCGACGCACCGGCACCGGCGACACCGGCGCAAGCCCCCGCCGCCCCGGCGACCGACCCCGCGTCACCGGCACAGGCCCCGGCCGCCGACGCCACCGGGCCCGAGGCCCCCGCCGACCCGGACCCCGGGCCCGAGGCCCCCGCCGACCCGGACCCCGGGCCCGAGGCCCCCGCCCGCACAGGCGCCACGTCCGAGACCCCTGCAGACGTGGACGGAACCCCGGAGGCCCCCGCCCGCACAGGCGCGACCGCCGAGCACGGCGACCGGAGCGAGCCCGGCGCCCCCGGGCACGGCCCCGACGGCCACGCGCCCGAGCAGGGCCCCGGCGCCGATCACCCCCACCGCACCCTCGCCCACTCGGCCCCCGGCTCCGGGGCCGGCCGGCACCGTCCGCCGCAGCGTGCTCCCGAACCCCGTGGCGGGCTGCTGATGGGGCGGCCCTTCGGGGTGCCCGTGTACGTCGCGCCCAGCTGGTTCCTGGTCGCCGCCCTCATCACCTGGGTGTTCGGCAACCAGCTCGACCGCGTGCTGCCCGAACTCGGCGCCGCCCGCTATCTGGTCTCCCTCTTCTTCGCGGTCGCCTTCTACGCCTCCGTACTCGTCCACGAACTGGCCCACACCGTGGCCGCCCTCCGCTTCAAGCTCCCGGTCCGCCGCATCCAGCTCCAGTTCTTCGGCGGCGTCTCCGAGATCGAGAAGGAGGCCGAGACCCCCGGCCGCGAGTTCGTCCTCGCCTTCGTCGGCCCGCTGCTCTCGCTGGTCCTCTCCGGCCTCTTCTACCTCGCCCTGCGACCGGTCGAACCCGGCACCGTCCCCGGCGTCCTGCTGGCCGGCCTGATGATCTCGAACCTCATCGTGGCCGCCTTCAACCTCCTGCCCGGCCTCCCCCTCGACGGCGGCCGCATGCTCCGCGCCGTCGTCTGGAAGATCACCGGCCGGGCCATGAGCGGCACCGTCGCCGCCGCCTGGGTCGGCCGCGCCCTCGCCGTCTCCGTCCTGATCGGCCTGCCGCTGCTCACCCAGTCCGGCGCCCTCGGCTCCACCGCCGAGGACAGCGTCGGCATGGACACCGTCTTCGACGCCCTGCTCGCCGCCATCCTCGCCGCCATCATCTGGACCGGCGCCGGCAACAGCCTGCGCATGGCCCGGCTGCGCGAGCACCTCCCCGAACTGCGCGCCCGCAACCTCACCCGCCGCGCCGTCCCCGTCGAGACCGGCACCCCGCTCTCCGAGGCCCTGCGCCGCGCCAACGCCGCCGGCGCCCGCGCCCTCGTCGTGGTCGACGCCAACGGCGAACCCCTCTCCCTCGTGCGCGAGGCCGCCATCGTCGGCGTACCCGAACACCGCCGCCCCTGGGTGGCCGTCAGCGGTCTCGCCCAGGACCTCACCGACGGCATGCGCGTCTCCGCCGAACTGTCCGGCGAGGAACTCCTGGACGTCCTGCGCGCCACCCCCGCCACCGAGTACCTGGTCGTCGAGGAGACCGGCGAGATCTACGGCGTCCTGTCCGCCGCGGACGTCGAACGCGCCTTCGTGAAGGCGATGGCCAGGCCCAGCTGAGGTGGTCGGCGGGCCCTTCGGGGACCGGTAGGCTGGTCACATGTCCGAACCGACCGGTGCCGCCCGCAGGCGCGGGCCCTTCAAGGTCGGGGACCAGGTTCAGCTGACCGACCCCAAGGGCCGCCACTACACGTTCACGCTCGAGGCCGGGAAGAACTTCCACACCCACAAGGGTTCCTTCCCGCACGACGAACTGATCGGCGCACCCGAGGGCAGCGTTGTCCGCACCACCGGTAACGTCGCCTACCTCGCGCTGCGCCCCCTGCTCCCCGACTACGTCCTGTCCATGCCCCGCGGGGCAGCAGTCGTCTATCCCAAGGACGCGGGGCAGATCCTCGCCTTCGCCGACATCTTCCCGGGCGCGCGTGTCGTGGAGGCGGGCGTCGGCTCCGGCTCGCTCAGCAGCTTCCTGCTGCGCGCCATCGGCGACCAGGGCATGCTGCACTCCTACGAGCGCCGCGAGGACTTCGCCGAGATCGCCCAGCAGAACGTGGAGCGCTACTTCGGCGGCCCGCACCCCGCCTGGCAGCTCACCGTCGGTGACCTCCAGGACAACCTGAGCGACACGGACGTCGACCGCGTCATCCTCGACATGCTCGCCCCCTGGGAGTGCCTCGAGGCCGTCTCCAAGGCCCTCGTCCCCGGCGGCATCCTCTGCTGCTACGTCGCGACCACCACCCAGCTCGCCCGGACCGTCGAGTCCATCCGTGAGATCGGCTGCTTCAACGAGCCGACCGCCTGGGAGTCGATGATCCGCAACTGGCACATCGAGGGCCTGGCAGTCCGCCCCGACCACCGGATGATCGGCCACACCGGCTTCCTGCTCACCGCCCGCCGCCTGGCGGACGGCGTCGAGCCGCCCATGCGCCGTCGCCGCCCCGCCAAGGGCGCCTACGGCGAGGACTACGCCGGCCCCAACGCCGACGGAGGCGCCGGCCGCTGAGCCGGCCCCGCCCCAGTCCACCCCAGGCGGCCCCGTGCCGCGTTCAACGACGCCGCGCCGTGGCCGAGTTCCCGTCCCCCACACCGGAACTCGGCCGCGGCGCCTTTTCGTTGCCGCCGGCCCCGGCCGTCCCGCGCGAACCCCTGACCCCGCCGTTCCCTCGCACTGTGACGTGTGGCACGATGCAGCCCATCCTCCACCCCCACCGGCACAGTCCTCGCAGGAGACGCTCCCAGTGCAGCAATCCGTCGTCCCGGAACTGGCACACACCCACACCCGGCCGATCCACTGGGTCGCCACCGCAACCGCCGTCGCCGGTGTCGTGGCCCTCTCCTCGATCCTGCAACCCCACCCGGCCACCGCCGCCCAGAGCTCCGGCGCCGAGGGCAAGGCGGCGACGGCATCGCCCCCGGCCACCACCGGTGTCGACTTCCCGCTCGACTGCGGGCCCGTGCAGGCCGTCGTGCAGAAGAAGGCCACCGGAGACCTCGACGGCGACGGCCGGCCGGAAACCGTGGCCGCCGTCCACTGCGACGCCGGCATGGGCACCCCGCCCGACGGCCTCTACGTCCTGACCCAGGCCGTCGACGCCCCGCGGCCCCGTGTCGTCGCCACCCTCGTCGACCCCAAGGGACGCTTCACCGTCAGCAGCCTCGCGGTGACCGACGGAGCCGTTCTCGCCACACTGCTCGGCTACTCGTCGACCGACGTACCCAGTTGCTGCCCCGACGTCACCGACAGCGCGAAATGGCAGTGGAAGAACGGCGCGTTCATCCGCTCGACACCCGCCGGAGCGCACAGCGTCTGAATCGGGCCACCGGCGCCTGTGAGAAATCAGACATTCCTCACGCGCCGCACCCGTACGGTCACTCCGCGTCCGGGCCGTACACCTCGACCATGTCCGAAACCCGTCGTACATGGATGCAGTCGCCGGGGCACTCCCGTGCCGAGTCCACCACATCCGTCAGCAGCGGCAGCGGCACCGGCGTGGTCGCGCCCGGGTTCTGCAACAGCTCGTCGTCGGCGCCCTTCACATAGGCCAGACCGTCGATGTCCAGCTCGAACACCTCGGGCGCGTACTGGGCGCAGATGCCGTCGCCGGTACAGAGATCCTGGTCGATCCAGACCTCCAACGCCTCACCGCCGACACCGGCCTCCTGCTGCACGTGATCTCTCCTGACCGTTTACTGCGCCGGGCCGCGGGAACGATGCGGACCCTGACGGGTGTTGAACACTTCGACCCTACCCCCGTCCGCTTTCCAATCATGTTCGGTGGGTATTCCCCTGGCGTGAGGGAGAGCGCAAGGGTGAAGATCGGACACACCCCGACAGTCTTTGTGATCTAGGGGTTTCAATCGACACCCACCCAGGTAGGGTCTGGAAGCGTCCAGCTCCCCTTGGAGGAGGTGAGGACCGTGGCAGCCCACGACGACGACATGAACCGCGGCATCCGCCCGGGACGAGGGTCCGACGACCCCGCCGGGCAGATTGCCTACCTTGAGCAGGAGATCGCCGTCCTGCGACGCAAGCTCGCCGACTCTCCGCGGCACACGAGGATTCTCGAAGAGCGGATCGTCGAGCTGCAGACCAACCTGGCCGGCGTGTCCGCACAGAACGAGCGGCTCGCCAACACGCTCCGTGAGGCCCGCGACCAGATCGTGGCCCTCAAAGAGGAAGTCGACCGGCTCGCCCAGCCGCCGGCCGGCTTCGGCGTCTTCCTCGTGGCGAACGAGGACGGCACGGCCGACATCTTCACCGGGGGCCGCAAGCTCCGGGTGAACGTCAGCCCGAGCGTGGAGCTCGACGAGCTCAGGCGCGGCCAGGAAGTGATGCTCAACGAAGCGCTCAACGTGGTCGAGGCCATGGAGTACGAGCGGGTCGGGGACATCGTCACCCTCAAGGAGATCCTCGAGGACGGCGAGCGAGCCCTGGTGCTCGGGCACACCGACGAGGAACGGGTGGTACGGCTCGCCGAGCCGCTGCTGGACGTCACCATCCGCCCCGGCGACGCCCTCCTGCTCGAACCCCGCTCCGGCTACGTCTACGAGGTCGTGCCGAAGAGCGAGGTCGAGGAACTCGTCCTCGAAGAGGTCCCCGACATCGGCTACGAGCAGATCGGCGGCCTCGGCAACCAGATCGAGGCCATCCGCGACGCGGTCGAGCTCCCGTACCTCTACCCGGACCTGTTCAAGGAGCACGAGCTGCGCCCGCCCAAGGGCGTCCTCCTCTACGGACCCCCGGGATGCGGCAAGACGCTCATCGCCAAGGCCGTCGCCAACTCGCTGGCCAAAAAGGTCGCCGAAGTCACCGGAGCGGCCGCCGGCAAGAGCTTCTTCCTCAACATCAAGGGCCCCGAGCTCCTGAACAAGTACGTCGGCGAGACCGAGCGGCAGATCCGCCTCGTCTTCCAGCGTGCCCGGGAGAAGGCCAGCGAGGGCACCCCCGTCATCGTCTTCTTCGACGAGATGGAATCCCTCTTCCGCACCCGTGGCTCCGGTGTCAGCTCGGACGTGGAGAACACCATCGTCCCCCAGCTGCTCGCCGAGATCGACGGCGTGGAGGGCCTGGAGAACGTGGTCGTGATCGGCGCCTCCAACCGTGAGGACATGATCGACCCCGCCATCCTGCGGCCCGGCCGCCTGGACGTGAAGATCAAGATCGAGCGTCCGGACGCCGAAGCGGCCAAGGACATCTTCGGCAAGTACCTCACCGAGCGCCTCCCCCTGCACTCCGACGACGTCGGCGAGCACGGCGGCAGCAAGGCCACCACCGTCCAGAGCATGATCCAGACGGCAGTGGAACACATGTACGCCGAATCCGAGGAAAACCGCTTCCTGGAAGTCACCTACGCCAACGGCGACAAGGAAGTCCTCTACTTCAAGGACTTCAATTCCGGCGCGATGATCGAAAACATCGTCGGCCGCGCCAAGAAAATGGCGATCAAGGACTTCCTGGAGCACAACCAGAAGGGCCTTCGCGTCTCCCACCTCCTCCAGGCCTGCGTGGACGAGTTCAAGGAGAACGAGGACCTGCCCAACACCACCAACCCGGACGACTGGGCCCGTATCTCCGGCAAGAAGGGCGAACGGATCGTGTACATCCGTACGCTCATCACCGGAAAGCAGGGCGCGGACACCGGACGCTCCATCGACACGGTGGCGAACACCGGACAGTACCTGTAAAAGCAGGGCGGCTGCGGGTGCCCTCGGCGGGTACCCGCAGCCAACTGTTTTTCAGGCCACGGCTGGAGCAAGGCAATGACGCAAATGATCTCCCCACCAGCGCAAAGGCGTTCTAGGCTCTTCCGTACCGCCGGGACGCGCAGTGCGGGGACGGGCACCGCACACGCACCGGAGCACCAGCGGTACTTGAGCGGCGCCCACGACCGAGGGTGCCGCCGGGCAAGGAGGGCCGCATGACCGTACGGCGAGTAATGGGCATCGAGACGGAGTACGGCATCTCCGTCCCCGGCCACCCCAACGCCAATGCCATGCTCACCTCGTCCCAGATCGTCAACGCCTACGCGGCGGCGATGCACCGGGCCCGCCGGGCCCGCTGGGACTTCGAGGAGGAGAACCCGCTACGGGACGCCCGGGGATTCGACCTGGCCCGCGAGGCCGCCGACACCAGCCAGCTCACCGACGAGGACATCGGCCTCGCCAACGTGATCCTCACCAACGGTGCCCGCCTCTACGTCGACCACGCACACCCCGAATACAGCGCCCCCGAGGTCACCAACCCCCGCGACGCCGTCCTCTGGGACAAGGCCGGCGAGCGGATCATGGCCGAGGCCGCCGAACGGGCCGCCCAGCTCCCGGGCGCCCAGCCGATCCACCTCTACAAGAACAACACCGACAACAAGGGCGCCTCCTACGGCACGCACGAGAACTACCTGATGAAGCGGGAAACCCCCTTCTCCGACATCGTGCGCCACCTGACGCCCTTCTTCGTCTCCCGCCAGGTCTTCGCCGGAGCCGGCCGCGTCGGCATCGGCCAGGACGGCCACGAGCACGGCTTCCAGCTCAGCCAGCGCGCCGACTACTTCGAGGTCGAGGTCGGCCTGGAGACGACGCTCAAGCGCCCGATCATCAACACCCGCGACGAACCCCACGCGGACGCCGAGAAGTACCGCCGCCTGCACGTCATCATCGGCGACGCGAACCTCTCCGAGATCTCGACCTACCTGAAGCTGGGCACGACCGCCCTGGTCCTGTCCATGATCGAGGACGGCTTCATCGCCGTCGACCTGGCCGTCGACCAGCCCGTACGCACCCTCCACCAGGTCTCCCACGACCCGAGCCTCCAGCGGCTGGTCACCCTCCGCAGCGGCCGGACACTCACCGCGGTCCAGCTCCAGATGGAGTACTACGAGCTGTCGCGCAAGTACGTGGAGGAGCGCTACGGCGCGGACGCGGACGACCAGACGAAGGACGTCCTGGCCCGCTGGGAGGACACCCTCAACCGGCTCGAACGCGACCCCATGAGCCTCGCCGGCGAACTGGACTGGGTCGCCAAGCGCGAGCTCATGGAGGGCTACCGCCGCCGCGACGACCTCGACTGGGACGCCGCCCGGCTCCACCTGGTCGACCTCCAGTACGCCGACGTGAGGGCCGAGAAGGGCCTCTACAACCGTCTGGTGGCCCGCGGCCGCATCAAGCGGCTCCTGGACGAGACGGAGGTCGAGCGGGCCAGGACGAAGCCTCCGGAGGACACCCGGGCCTACTTCCGCGGCCGCTGCCTGGAGCAGTACGCGGACGACGTCGCGGCCGCCTCCTGGGACTCCGTGATCTTCGACCTGCCGGGCCGGGATTCTCTCCAGCGGGTCCCAACCCTGGAACCGCTACGCGGAACGCGAAATCACGTCAAGGAGCTCCTGGACCGGTGCCGCACGGCCGAAGACCTGGTCAAGGTGCTTTCCGGCGGCTGAACGGCCGCTCGGACGGACCTCTGCGCACAGGGTGGAAACCCGCGCACAAGGGAATCATCGAGGTGGCCCCCGTACGTTGTGACAACTGCGGGGCCGATGTCGGACCCGGCTTGTAGGGTCTGATCATCACCGATCGGCAGGAATGCCGACCCTGACGACCATGTCGGGCGAACTGAGCGGGGTGAGGTTATGGCGACCAAGGACACCGGCGGCGGCCAGCAGAAGGCCACACGCTCCACCGAGGAGGTCGAGGAGCAGGCGCAGGACGCGCAGGGCTCCGAGGACCTCAAGGAGCGGCACGAGAAGCTGAGCGACGACGTGGACTCGGTTCTTGACGAGATTGACGACGTACTTGAGGAAAATGCCGAGGATTTCGTCCGGAGCTTCGTTCAAAAAGGCGGCGAGTAGAGGCCGCTGGGTCGCTCGGGCCTTCGAATTGAAGGTGGCGGGGGATGAGGGTGGCTCGCGATCCGAGCGCGAAGCACTGCTCGGGTCGTCAGCGCGATCTGCCTCGTGAGGCATTCGCGAGCGACAGGAACCGGCGTGACGGCCTGCAGCCGCGATGCCGGGAGTGTGTGGCGCGGTACGGCGCCGCGCACTACCGGCGCCGCCGGGAGGCCATGGGCAAGCCGGGGTGGGAAAAGGTGGACGTACCGGCCGGGCACGAGCTCTGCCGGACGTGCGGTGAGGTCAAGCCGCACAGTGAATGGCATCGCAACAGCAGCGCATCGGACGGGCTGTCCACACGCTGCAAAGCGTGCCGGGTGGTCCAGGGGCGGCAGGGCCGTCTGAAGCGCCAGTACGGCATCACCGAAGCCGAGCGCGACGAGCTGATCGCTTCTCAAGGAGGCGTCTGCTGCATATGTTTGTCAGCTTCGGCGGCACATGTGGATCACTGCCACAAGACGGGTAGGGTCCGAGGCGTACTGTGCTTCAGCTGCAATGCCGCACTGGGGCAGTTCAAGGATCGGCCCGATGCCATAAGGCGGGCTGCCGCATACGTGGAAGGAAACGCGTGGAAGCCAACACTCGTAGCACCGGGCGTCTACCGGCTGCCTTCCTGACGCCCGGGTCCTCGTCCTTCATGGACTTTCTCTCCGACCACCAGCCGGAGATGTTGCCCGGCAAGCGGCAACTGCCGCCGACGCAGGGTGTGATCGAGGCGCCGCACGGCACCACGATCGTCGCCGTGACGTTCCCCGGCGGTGTGGTGCTCGCCGGTGACCGTCGGGCGACCATGGGCAATGTCATCGCGCAGCGCGATATCGAGAAGGTGTTCCCGGCCGACGAGTACTCGGCGGTGGGTATCGCCGGTACGGCGGGTCTGGCCGTGGAGATGGTGAAGCTGTTCCAGCTCGAACTGGAGCACTTCGAGAAGGTCGAGGGCGCGACGCTGTCCCTGGAGGGCAAGGCGAACCGGTTGTCGACCATGATCCGTTCCAACCTCGGCATGGCCATGCAGGGTCTCGCCGTGGTGCCGTTGTTCGCCGGGTTCGACGTGGACCGGGGCAAGGGCCGTATTTTCTCCTACGACGTCACGGGTGGCCGCTCCGAGGAGCACGGTTACGCGTCGACGGGCTCCGGTTCGATCTTCGCGCGCGGGGCCATGAAGAAGCTCTACCGTGACGACCTCACCGAGGAGCAGGCCACGACTCTTGTCGTGCAGGCTCTGTACGACGCGGCAGACGACGACTCGGCGACCGGTGGTCCCGATGTCGCCCGCCGGATCTACCCGATCGTCACCGTGATCACCGAGGACGGCTTCCGCCGGCTCACCGAGGACGAGTCCTCCGAGATCGCCCGCTCGATCCTGGAGCGCCGTCTCGAGCGGCCCGACGGCCCGCGTGCCGCGCTGCTGTAGTCGACGGTTCGTTCTTCTTTATCAAGGTGATCCTGTGACTTCGACAGAAAGGGATGGATAACCGGTGTCGACGCCGTTCTATGTCTCACCCCAGCAGGCCATGGCCGACCGGGCGGAGTACGCCCGTAAGGGCATCGCCCGTGGCCGCAGCCTGGTCGTGCTTCAGTATGCCGACGGCATCGTGTTCGTCGGGGAGAACCCCTCCCGCGCTCTGCACAAGTTCAGCGAGATCTATGACCGGATCGGGTTCGCGGCCGCCGGCAAGTACAACGAGTACGAGAACCTGCGGATCGGTGGTGTGCGCTACGCGGACCTGCGTGGTTACACGTACGACCGGGACGATGTGACGGCCCGCGGGCTGGCCAACGTCTACGCCCAGACGCTGGGCACGATCTTCTCCAGTGCGGCCGAGAAGCCGTACGAGGTGGAGCTGGTCGTGGCCGAGGTGGGGGAGACCCCCGAGGGCGACCAGATCTATCGGCTGCCGCACGACGGGTCGATCGTGGACGAGCACGGTTCGGTCGCGGTGGGTGGCAACGCGGAGCAGATCAGTACGTATCTGGACCAGCGGCACGAGGACGGGATGAGTCTGCCCGAGGCGTTGAAGCTGGCGGTGCAGGCGCTGTCCCGGGACACGAACGGTACGCAGCGGGAGATTCCCGCCGAGCGGCTCGAGGTCGCGGTGCTGGACCGTACGCGTCCGCAGGCGCGGAAGTTCCGGCGGATCGTGGGTCCGCAGCTGTCACGGTTGCTGGCCGCGGCCGGTGTGTCGGCGGAGGCGGAGAGCGCGCAGAGCGTGGAGAAGAGCTCCGACGAGGACTAGGTCCTGTGCGGGCGTGTCCTGCTCGTGTGTGCCCCCGGCCGGTGACGGCGGTCGGGGGCACAGCGCGTTCAGGGGGCGTTCGGTGGCGCTGTGGAGTCCCGTACGACGAGTTGTACGGGGATGTCGCCCGGTTCGGGTGCGCGGCCCTCCAGGACGGCCAGGAGGGCCTGCATGCCGCGCTCGCCGAAGAGTTCGGCGTCGAGGCGGACGGTGGTGAGTTCGGGGTCGATGGCGGTGGCCAGGGCGAGGTCGTCGAGTCCGGTGACGGAGATGTCGTCGGGGACGCGCAGGCCCAGGCGGCGGACGGCCTTGTAGGCGCCGGCGGCGAGTTTGTCGTCGTCGCAGATCAGGGCGGTGGGGCGGGGTGCCGGGGAGGCCAGGGCGGCGGTGGCGGCGGTCAGGGCGCCTTCGATGGAGATGGGCGCCTTGGTCGTGCGCAGGGAGGTTCCGGGCACCGCCGCGATCCGGGTGGCGAGCTCCCGCGCGCGTACGTCGAAGGTCCAGGAGGGGACGTCCGCCGCGAGGTGGAGGAAACGTCGGTGTCCCAGGCCGAGGAGGTGGTCGGCGACCTGTCGCGCGCCGTCGGCGATGTCGAGGTTGACCGTCGCCGCGCCGAGGCTGCCTTCGGGGTCGCTGTCGAGCATGACGAGGGGGAGTCGGTCGCCGCCGCGCAGGGCGGTGAGGGCGTCGGCGGCCATGGAGGAGGCGATGACGCCGTCGAGAGCGCTCTGGGCGGAGGCGAAGGGGTCGCGGGCGGGTCCGATGCCCTCGGGGGAGGGATAGAGGACCAGGCCGAAGCCGTGTTCGGCGGCGATGCGGGCCGCTCCGGTGTAGACGCCGGCGAAGAATTCGGTGGTGAGGGCGGGGACGACGAGCAGGACGGTGCGGGTGTGGCCGAGGCGGAGGTTGCGGGCAGCCAGGTTGGGCCGGTAGCCGAGGTCGCGTGCGGCGTCGCGTACGCGTTGCGCGGTCGTCTCGGAGACGCGGCCGCGCCATTTGTCGCCGAGGACGAGTGAGACCGCGGCCTGGGAGACTCCCGCGGCCTGGGCGACATCGCGGCTCGTCGGGCGTGTGCTACCTCGTGCCACCGCGGGCGTGCTCCTTCGTCTGGACTGGTGAACAGCGCACATGGTACGTATGAGTGAGTAAGTTATACGTAACACCTTGGGGCGGTTCAGAGCCTCGGGCGAGGCGACGGAGGCAGACATGGCCGCGGGATACCTGGAGATCCTCAGGGCGAGGCACGCCGCCCGGCTGCTGACCGGCACGCTCGTGGGCCGGTTGCCGAACGCGACCGCGGCCATCGCGATCGTGCTGTTCGTGCGCGCGCAGGGCGGTACCTACAGCCTGGCGGGGGCGCTTGCGGCGGTGTACGGGGTGGCCAACGCCGTCGGGCAGCCGGTGCTGGGCCGGCTCGTGGACCTGTACGGGCAGCCGCGCGTGCAGCTGCCGGCCGCGCTCGCCTCGGCCCTCGCGATGGCCGTGTTCGCCTTCACGGGCTCCGATCCGCTGCCGCTCGCGTACGCCGCGGTGGCGGCGGCCGGACTCTTCACGCCGCCCCTGGAGGGCGGTCTGCGGGCGCTGTGGCCCGGGGTCCTGCGCGGGGAGGAGCAGGTGCACCGGGCGTACGCCATGGACGCGGTCGCCCAGGAGGTGATGTTCACCGTCGGCCCGTTGCTGGTGACGCTCTGCGTGTCGCTGTGGTCGGCGCAGGCGGCCTTGCTGATCCTGAACGTGATCGGGGTGCTCGGGGCGCTGTCCGTGGTCGTCTCGCCGCCCTCGCGCGCGTGGCGTTCGGCGCCGCGCGAGGCGCACTGGCTCGGCGCGCTGAGGTCGCCCGGGCTGCTGGCGCTGCTTGCCGCGTTCCTGTTCGTGGGGATCGCGCTGGGGTCGATCACGGTCGCGTCGGTGCCGTACGCGGACGAGCACGGGGGTGACGCGGTGTACGGCTGGCTGATGGCCGCCATCGGGCTGGGCGCGCTGGTGGGCGGCACGGTGTACGGCGCGCGTCAGTGGGCGGGGGCGCCGGAGCGGCGACTGCGGGTGCTGGTGGCGTTCCTGGCGGTGTGTTACCTGCCGCTGATGCTGATGCCGGGTGCGGTCGCGATGGTGGCGCTGGCGGCGCTCGCGGGGGTGTTCCTGGCGCCGGCCATCGCCTGTGCGTTCGTCATCGTGGACCGGCACGCGCCGAGGGGGACGGTCACCGAGGCGTTCTCCTGGCTTGTCACGACGTTCACCGTGGGCGCGTCGGTGGGAACGGGCCTGGCAGGGCCGGTGGTCCAGACGGGTGGCGCGCTGTGGGGGTTCGCGGTTCCGGGGGTCGCGGGGGCCGTGTCCCTGCTGGTTCTGCTGGCCACGGGACGGGTCCTCGCAGCTCCCGCCGGGGGAGCGGTGATTGCGGCTTCATCGGAAAATGATCCAAATCGTGCTGCCGAACCCCGTTTCAGCTCGGGGGATCGGGCGTAATGTTCAGTCATGGACCGCCGCATTTTCGGGCTGGAGAACGAGTACGGCGTCACGTGCACGTTCAGGGGACAGCGCCGCCTGTCGCCTGACGAGGTGGCGCGGTACCTCTTCCGCCGTGTCGTGTCATGGGGCCGCAGCAGCAATGTCTTTCTGCGAAACGGCGCCCGCCTCTATCTCGACGTCGGGTCACATCCGGAATACGCGACACCCGAATGTGACAACGTGACCGAACTGGTCACCCACGACAAGGCCGGCGAGCGCATTCTCGAGGGACTCCTGGTGGACGCGGAACGACGCCTGCACGAGGAGGGAATCGCAGGCGACGTCTACCTCTTCAAGAACAACACCGACTCGGCGGGCAACTCCTACGGTTGCCACGAGAACTATCTGGTGGCGCGGCACGGGGAGTTCTCCCGGCTCGCGGACATCCTGATTCCGTTCCTGGTCACGCGCCAGCTGCTCTGCGGCGCGGGCAAGGTCCTGCAGACTCCGCGCGGGGCCGTCTACTGCGTCAGTCAGCGGGCCGAGCACATCTGGGAGGGCGTCTCCTCGGCGACGACCCGTTCCCGGCCCATCATCAACACACGTGACGAGCCGCACGCCGACGCCGAGCGCTACCGCCGGCTGCACGTCATCGTGGGCGACTCGAACATGTCCGAGACGACGATGCTGCTCAAGGTCGGAGCCACCGACCTGGTGCTGCGCATGATCGAGGCGGGCACGGTGATGCGTGACCTGACCCTGGAGAACCCGATCCGGGCCATCCGCGAGGTCAGCCACGACATCACGGGCCGCCGCAAGGTGCGCCTGGCCAGCGGCCGGGAGGCCTCGGCGCTGGAGGTGCAGCGCGAGTACTACGAGAAAGCCGTGGACTTCTGCGAGCGTCGCGGCATTCGTACCGGCACCGTCGAGCAGGTCCTGGAGCTGTGGGGCCGCACGCTGGACGCGATCGAGGCGGAGGACCTCGACCGGATCGGCACCGAGATCGACTGGGTGATGAAGTACCAGTTGATCGAGCGGTACCGGGCCAAGCACAACATGACGATGTCTCATCCGCGGGTCGCGCAGATAGACCTCGCGTATCACGACATCCACCGTCGTCGTGGTCTGTACTACCTGTTGGAGAGGAAGGGTCAGGCCGCCCGGATCTGCAACGACTTGAAAATCTTCGAGGGCAAATCGGTTCCGCCGCAGACCACCAGGGCGAGACTGCGCGGTGACTTCATCCGCAGGGCCCAGGAACAGCGCCGTGACTTCACGGTCGACTGGGTGCACCTGAAGCTGAACGACCAGGCACAGCGCACGGTGTTGTGCAAGGACCCGTTCCGTTCGGTGGACGACCGGGTGGAGAAGCTGATCGCCGGAATGTGAGCAGGACGTTCCGCACACACGGTCGGAACGCAACACGGGCGCCGTACGTTTCCCGTACGGCGCCCCTGTCACGTCGTAGAGTTGCGCGCACGCCATCAACAAGATCGACCGATTACGAGGCCTTCATCGTGCGCCGACGCTCGCTCATCCTTGCCGCCGTACCCGCTGGACTGGTCACGATCGCCGGATGCGGTGACGACAAGTCCGACTCGAGCAAGGCGAGCGACAGTGCGTCGCCCTCGCCCTCGCCGTCGGCCTCGGCTTCGACGGCCCCGCCGCCGAAGATCGTGGACGGCCCGTTGCCGGAGATCACCGCGGGCACGAAGTTCGGCGAGAAGCCGACGGTCGCCAAGGGCACGGGCGATCCGTCCGACCAGCTCGCGGTCAAGACCGTGATCGCGGGCGGCGGTCAGACCGTCGCGGAGAACGACTACATCCAGGCGCACTACCTGGGGCAGGTCTGGGACACGGCGAAGGTGTTCGACAACTCCTTCGACCGTAAGACCCCGCTGGTCATCCAGCTGGCCCAGGGCAGCATCATCGACGGCTGGCGGTACGCGCTCGCGGGCCGGAAGGCCGGCAGCCGGGTGGAGTTCTCGGTGCCGCCGACCTGGGGATATGGCAAGAGCGGCAACTCGCAGGCGGGCATCAAGGGCACCGACACGCTGGTGTTCGTGGTCGATGTGCTGGGGGCCTTCAACGCGAAGAGCTCCGCCAAGGGCACGGACGTGCCCCAGGACGACGCGGACCTGCCCAAGGTCGGTACGAACACCGACGGCGGCGCGCCGTCCATCGAGATCCCCAAGGCCGACCCGCCGAAGAAGCTCGTGGCGAACTACGTCATCGAGGGGGACGGCGACGAGGTGGCGGCCGAGGACAGTGTCCTGGTCCAGTACGAGGGCGTGCTGTGGGCCACCGGCAAGGAGTTCGACTCGACGTACGGCCGCAAGGCGTTGACGTCGTTCGGGCTCTCGCAGGTCGTCAAGGGGTGGGCGCAGGGTCTGACCGGCAAGAAGGTGGGCAGCCGGGTGCTGATCGTGATCCCGCCGGACCTGGGCTACGGCGACAACCCGCCGAGTGGCAGTGGGATCGAGAAGGACTCCACGATGGTCTTCTCCGTGGACATCCTCGCGAAAATGTGACTCCGCAGTGATGTAAGACTGTGACCGTTGCCTTACCGCAGACAAGCAGGAGCGAGAGACGTGAGCATCGAGAAGCCCGAGATCGACTTCCCGGGCGGCGAGCCCCCGGCGGACCTCGAGATCAAGGACATCTGGGAGGGCGACGGTCCCGTGGCGGAGGCGGGTCAGACCGTCACCGTGCACTACGTGGGTGTCGCCTTCAGCACCGGCGAGGAGTTCGACGCCAGCTGGAACCGGAACTCCCCGTTCCGATTCCCGCTGGGTGGCGGCCGCGTCATCAAGGGCTGGGACCAGGGCGTGCAGGGCATGAAGGTCGGCGGCCGTCGGCAGCTGACCATCCCCGCCCACCTCGCCTACGGCAACCAGAGCCCGACCCCGGCGATCCAGCCGGGGGAGACGCTGATCTTCGTGGTCGATCTGCTCGGCGTCTGATCGTCAAACGATCGGACCCGATCATCTGGGGCCCATGCCTGTCCGGGCATGGGCCCTCGGCTTTTGTCGTGGCACCGCTGAGCGGTACGGTCATCGGTCGGAAGCACCATAGGGGAAGGTGAAGGGCGTCGATGGCCATTGCCAAGGCCGAGCGGCTGATGAACCTGGCGCTGTGTCTGCTGGGGACACGGCGGCCGCTCAGCAAGCGCGAGCTGCGCGAGTCCATCGAGGCCTATCTGGAAGCCGGCTCGGACGACTCGTTCAACCGTATGTTCGAGCGCGACAAGGACGACCTGCGGGAGCTCGGTCTGGTCATCGAGACCGTCGAGAACCTCGACGGCGAGGTCGGCTATCTGGCGCGCCGCGACAGCAACCGGCTGCCGCCCATCACCCTGGACGCCGAGGAGGCCGCCGCGCTCGGGCTGGCCGCCAAGGTGTGGCAGCAGGCGCGGCTCGCGGGTGCGGCCAGCGGCGCGCTCCAGAAGCTGCGCGCGGCCGGGCTGCCCGAGGACGTCGACCCGTACGAGGCGCACGGCGCCCTGGAGCCGCGCATCCCAGTGCACGAGGCCGCCTTCGAGCCGCTGATGCTGGCCTGCCGCGACCGCCGCCCGGTCGTCTTCGACTACCGCAAGGCAACCGCCGCCCACCCCGAGCCCCGGCAGGTCGAGCCCTGGGCGCTGGAGTGCTGGCGCGGCCACTGGTACCTGGCGGGCTGGGACCGCGACCGGGGGGCCGAACGGGTGTTCCGGCTGTCCCGGATCACCGGCAAGGTGCGCAGCCGCAGCGGCCGCTACACCGCCGAGGTCCCCGACGTGGTCACCGTGCGCGAGACGGTGGCGAGCTGGGCGGGGGAGACCGCCGACCGCAGCGCGCTGATCCGGCTGCGGCGCGGCGCGGGCTACCCCCTTCGGGCGAGGGCCACGGCGGTTCGGGAACTCGGCGACGGTTGGGACGAGTTGGAGATTCCGTACGGGCACGGGCTGGACGCCTGGCTGGTGGAGTTCGGACCGGACGTGGTGGTCCTGGAGCCCGCGGAGCTGCGGGCCGACGTGGTGGACCGGCTGCGTGCCGTGGCCAAGGGCTGAGGGGGAGCGAGCAACACAGTGGCAGGCAAACCGGTCAGGCCCACGAACGCCATCGACCAGACCCGGCGGATGCTCTCCCTGGTGACGTACCTCAGGGAGCGTCCGGGTGCCCGGATCGAGGACGTCGCGCGCGCCTTCGGCATCACCGAGGACGAGCTGGTCTCGGACCTCGACGTGCTGCCGATGTGCGGCACCAGCTTCCGCGGCGGCGACCTGCTCGACATCGACACCGACGGCGAGCGCATCTGGTGGCACAACCCGGCCGCCCTGGGGGCGGACGCGGCCGAACCGCTGCGGCTGGCCGCCGACGAGGCGACCGCCCTGCTGGTGGCGGCCCGGGCCGTGTCGACGCTGCCGGGGCTGCGCGAGAGCGACCGGCAGGCGCTGCTGCGGGCGACCGCCAAGGTGGAGGCCTCGGCCGGCGAGGCGGCCGGGGCCAGCTCCCGGCTGTCGGTCACCTTCGAGTCCGAGGGCGGGGTCTTCGCCGACGTCGACCGGGCGATCTCCGAGCGCCGCCGCCTGTGGATCCGCTACTACTCGCCCGCCCGCGACGAGGTCACCGAGCGTGAGATCGACCCCATCCGGCTGGTCAGCGTCGGCCACACCTATGTCGAGGCCTGGTGCTACCGCTCCGAGGGCCGCCGTACCTTCCGGCTCGACCGGGTCGCCGAGATCAGGGTCCTCGACGAGCCGTCCGCGCCGCCCGAGGTCGAGCTGAGGGACCTGTCGGAGGGACTGGTGCAGCCCGCCGCCGAGGATCCGGAAGTCGTCGTCGAGGTCGGCCCCGGCGGGCGCTGGGTCGCCGAGTACTACCCGCACGACAGTGCGGATGAGCTTCCCGACGGCGGTCTGCGTATCACTCTGCGTACGCCCGACCCGGCCTCGCTCAGACGACTGGCGCTGCGGCTCGGCCCGGACGGCCGGATCGTCTCCCCGCCCGAGCTCGCCGACAGCGCGCGCACGGCGGCCCGCGAGGCGCTGGCGGCGTACGACGGGATCGAGGGGACCGACACCGCCGAGGCGGACACCACCACCGCGGCGCCGCACGAGGTCCACGACGGGCAGTCCGACAGGCGGGAGCAGGGGCTTTGAGCGAATCGGGGACCTTCGCAGTGCGAGGCATGTCGGTGTCGGCCGCGTTCGCCGGCATGAGAAACGTGGCGCCGGTCGTGTTCCGGGCCGGCTGCCCGGACTGCCGGGGCCGCTTCGAGCTCGGCGCGAGCGCCCTGCGTCTGGCCATCGGCGCCAGCAGCCGCACCACCTTCTACTCCTTCACCTGCCCCGACTGCGGCGTGCCCGTGCGCAAGCCGGCCGGTGAGCGCATCGTGGAGCTGCTGGCCGGGGGCGGGGTCAGCACACTCCGGCTGCACGCGACGTAACCGCGCGTGCGCCGGGCGGGGCGGGACCAACTAGGCTCGGCCCCATGTTCTGGCCGATGTTCGCGGTAGCTGTGGGTTTCCTGGGTCTCGCCGTCCTCGGTGTGCTCGCCGTCCGGGTCTTCCTGGAGGCGCAGCGCCTCGGCCGGCAGGTCGCGGAGTCGGCGCGCCGCATCAACCGGGCGGCCGAGGACCTGGAGAAGGCAGCCGTCAGCACGGCCCGCGCCGTGGACGCGCTGTGAAGGCCGGGGTGCTGCTCCTGTGAGTCCGGCGGCGCCTGCGTTCCCGGACACTTCGCCCTGTCATCCGGGTCGCGAGGGCAGGTACGCTGCTGGTCGCGGCGTGGAGAACGAGGCCCACACCGTAGATCGGGAGTACGCGCGGGGATTGCCTCACGTTTACCCCTGAGCGTTACGATCGCTGGCAGACGATCGTTTCGGGCATCTGTCCGACCGGTCGGACAGCACCCCACCCAGCCGCCTCGGTGAGAAGGTAAAGACTTATGTTCGGAAGGCTCGGAGCTCCCGAGATCATTCTCATCCTCGTCGTCATCATCCTGCTGTTCGGCGCGAAGAAGCTTCCGGACATGGCCCGCTCGCTCGGCAAGTCCGCCCGGATCCTCAAGAGCGAAGCCAAGGCCATGAAGGAAGAGGGCGGCAACAGCTCCGCCGCCCAGACGCCGCCCGCCACCGACGAGCAGCCCCCCGCGCAGCGCACCATCCAGGCCGCCCCCGGCGACGTGACCAGCTCCCGCCCGGTCGCCGAGCCGACGGACACCACCAAGCGCTGACGCAGGGCCGGTGACCTCCGGCCCGCCGCACGAGATGGGAACGTGGGTTGCTGAAGCCTGCCCGCAGTCAGGAGAAGGACCCAGAGGGGCGGATGCCCCTCGCGGATCACCTTCGTGAGCTCCGCAACCGGCTCGCGAAGGCGATGCTGGCGATCGTCCTCGTGACGATCGTCGCCGCCTTCTTCTACAACGACGTCATCAACTTCCTCACCAAGCCGATCCTCGACTCGGTCGGCTGCGGAAAGACCTTCGAGGAACTGGCCAGGACGTCCACGTCCGACGACACGCAGCAGTGCGCGCGGATCACGATCAACGGCCTCCTCGCTCCCTTCACACTGGCCCTTCAGGTCTCCCTGATGGCCGGTGTCGTGTTCGCCTCGCCGGTCTGGCTCTTCCAGCTGTGGGCGTTCGTCGCGCCCGGTCTGCACCGCAGCGAGAAGAAGTACGCGTACGGGTTCGTGTTCACCGGCGTGCCGCTGTTCCTGGGCGGCGCGTACTTCGCCTACCGGGTGCTGCCGACCACGGCGAAGGTGCTCATCGACTTCACGCCGACCGGCGTCGACAACCTCCTGCCACTGGACGATCTGCTCCAGCTCGTCACGCGCATGGTGGTCGTCTTCGGGCTCTCCTTCGAACTCCCCCTGCTGCTGATCATGCTCAATCTGACCGGTGTGCTCACCGGCAGGCGCATGCTCGGCTGGTGGCGCGGCATGATCATGGGCATCACGGTGTTCGCGGCCGTGGCCACGCCCAGCACCGACCCGCTGTCCATGCTGGCGCTGGCCGGACCGATCTGGGTGCTGTACTTCGCCGCGGTCGCCTTCTCGCTGCTCAACGACAAGCGCAAGCGCCGCCGTGAGGCCGCAGGACCGAACGACGACGAGGCCTCCGACCTGGATCTCACCCCCGGGGACATCGGCGAGGCCGAGGCCGTGACGGCCGGGCGCGCGCTGCCCGAGCAGACGAGCACGGACCGGGTCAACGGCTACGACGACGTGACCTGACCTGACCTACGCACATCTCGCCCGCGGACCGCGGCCGGGCGCCCACAGGGCGCGCCCGGCCGCTTCGTCGTACCGGGCAGGCGTGGGAGCGGCTGCGGGCCGCCGCCCCGGGCCCGCTCGGTCCAGGGCCGTGAGCTGGGCGGATCCCGGGTTTCCCGGACACCGATCCGGATAATGATCGTCCTGTTGTCAGCGGGGCCCGGTACGCTCGAAAGCACGATGACAGAGGACCTCTCACCGGCCGAGCGGTACGCCGCAGCACGCAGGCGCGCTGCCGAGCAGGCCACCGCGCTCGCCTCCTTCCGCGAGATGTACGACTTCGGTCTCGACCCCTTCCAGATCGAGGCCTGCCAGGCGCTCGAGACGGGCAAGGGCGTGCTGGTCGCCGCGCCCACCGGCTCGGGCAAGACGATCGTGGGCGAGTTCGCCGTCCACCTCGCCCTGCAACAGGGCAAGAAGTGCTTCTACACGACTCCCATCAAGGCGCTGTCGAACCAGAAGTACGCCGACCTGTGCCGCCGCTACGGCGCGGACAAGGTCGGTCTCCTCACCGGCGACAACAGCGTCAACTCCGGCGCCCCGGTGGTCGTGATGACCACCGAGGTCCTCAGGAACATGCTGTACGCCGGGTCGCAGACCCTCCTCGGCCTGGGCTACGTGGTCATGGACGAGGTGCACTACCTCTCCGACCGCTTCCGCGGCGCCGTGTGGGAAGAGGTGATCATCCACCTGCCCGAGTCGGTCACCCTCGTCTCGCTGTCGGCGACCGTGTCCAACGCCGAGGAGTTCGGCGACTGGCTCGACACCGTGCGCGGCGACACCGAGGTGATCGTCTCCGAGCACCGGCCGGTGCCGCTGTTCCAGCACGTGCTCGCCGGGCGGCGGATGTACGACCTGTTCGAGGAGGGCGAGGGCCAGAAGAAGGCCGTCAACCCCGACCTCACCCGCCTCGCCCGCATGGAGGCCAGCAGGCCGTCCTACCAGGACCGCAAACGCGGCCGCGCCATGCGCGAGGCCGACCGGGAGCGGGAGCGCCGACAGCGCTCGCGGATCTGGACGCCGAGCCGGCCCGAGGTCATCGAACGCCTCGACGCGGAGGGGCTGCTCCCCGCCATCACCTTCATCTTCAGCCGCGCGGCCTGCGAGGCCGCCGTACAGCAGTGCCTGCACGCGGGGCTGCGGCTGAACGACGACGAGGCCCGCGCCAGGGTGCGCGAGATCGTCGAGGAGCGCACCGCCTCCATCCCGTCCGAGGACCTGCACGTCCTGGGCTACTACGAATGGCTGGAGGGCCTCGAGCGCGGCATCGCCGCCCACCACGCGGGCATGCTGCCGACCTTCAAGGAAGTCGTCGAGGAACTGTTCGTGCAGGGTCTGGTGCGGGCCGTGTTCGCCACCGAGACCCTCGCCCTCGGCATCAACATGCCTGCCCGCTCCGTGGTGTTGGAGAAGCTCGTCAAGTGGAACGGCGAGCAGCACGCCGACATCACCCCCGGCGAGTACACCCAGTTGACCGGCCGGGCCGGGCGACGCGGCATCGACGTCGAGGGCCACGCGGTGGTGCTGTGGCAGCGCGCCATGAATCCCGACCACCTGGCGGGACTCGCCGGGACGCGCACGTATCCGCTGCGCTCCAGCTTCAAGCCGTCGTACAACATGGCGGTCAACCTGGTCGAGCAGTTCGGCCGGCACCGCTCGCGCGAACTGCTGGAGACGTCCTTCGCGCAGTTCCAGGCCGACAAGTCGGTCGTCGGGATCTCCCGGCAGGTACAGCGCAACGAGGAGGGCCTGGAGGGCTACAAGGACTCCATGACCTGCCACCTCGGCGACTTCGAGGAGTACGCGCGGCTGCGCCGCGATCTCAAGGACCGGGAGACCGAGCTGGCCCGGCAGGGCGCGGCGCAGCGGCGCGCCGAGGCGGCCGTGGCGCTGGAGAAGCTCAAGCCGGGAGACGTCATCCACGTCCCGACCGGCAAGTACGCCGGCCTCGCGCTGGTCCTGGACCCCGGGCTGCCCGCCGGGCGTTCCAACGGCCACCGGGGCTTCGAACACCACGACGGGCCGCGGCCGTTGGTGCTGACCGCCGAACGGCAGGTCAAGCGGCTCGCCTCGATGGACTTCCCGGTGCCGGTCGAGGCGTTGGAGCGGATGCGGATCCCGAAGTCCTTCAACCCGCGCTCCCCGCAGTCCCGTCGGGACCTGGCGTCCGCGCTGCGCACCAAGGCCGGGCACATTCCGCCGGAGCGGGCCCGCAAGCAGCGTTCCCAGGCCGCCGACGACCGCGAGATCGCCCAGCTGCGCACCGCGATCCGCGCACACCCCTGCCACGGCTGCAACGACCGTGAGGACCACGCCCGCTGGGCCGAGCGCTACCACCGGCTGCTGCGCGACACCTCGCAGCTGGAGCGCCGGATCGAGGGCCGGACGAACACGATCGCCCGCACCTTCGACCGGATCGTCGCGCTCCTCACCGAGCTCGACTACCTGCGCGGCGACGAGGTCACCGAGCACGGCAAGCGGCTCGCCCGGCTGTACGGCGAACTCGACCTGCTGGCCAGCGAGTGCCTGCGCGCCGGGGTCTGGGAGGGGCTCGCCCCGGCCGAACTCGCCGCGTGCGTCTCGGCGCTGGTGTACGAGGCGCGGGTCGGTGACGACGCGATGGCGCCGAAGCTGCCGTCGGGCAAGGCGAAGGCCGCGCTCGGCGAGATGGTCCGGATCTGGGGCCGGCTGGACGCCCTGGAGGAGGACTTCCGGATCACCCAGAGCGAGGGTGTCGGCCAGCGCGAGCCGGATCTCGGCTTCGCCTGGGCGGCGTACATGTGGGCGTCCGGGAAGGGCCTCGACGAGGTGCTGCGCGAGGCGGAGATGCCGGCGGGGGACTTCGTGCGGTGGTGCAAGCAGGTGATCGATGTGCTGGGGCAGATCTCGGCGGCGTCTCCTGCGGAGGGCTCGACGGTGACGAAGGCCGCGCGTAAGGCGGTTGATCTGTTGCTGCGGGGGGTTGTCGCCTACTCGTCGGTGGGGTGACGGATCGAATCGCGGGTGCGGGTGGTGGGGGGCTGGTCGCGCAGTTCCCCGCGCCCCTGAGGGAGCTGGTGTGGGCGGTGTTGGGGACGGGTCCGCGCGTCCCTGAGGGAGCTGGTGTGGGCGGTGTGGGGACGGGTCCGCGCGTCCCTGAGGGAGCTGGTGTGGGCGGTGTCGGAGTGTGGCTGGTCGTGTGGCTGCTCGTGGTTCTAGGGGGTGGTGGTCGGCCTGTCTCGCAGGTAGGCGCGCCAGCCGCCGTATGAGGTGATGTCCTCGCACTGGGCCAGGGCGCTCGGTTCGCAGAGGAAGCCGGGGACCCGGGTGCCGTCGGTGAGTTCCACGCTGCCCAGGGCCATCGGGCGGGGGAGTGTGGTCAGCAGGCGGCCCAGGCCCTCCGCCGGGAGGCGCCAGATCTCCGCCTCGATCCCGGCGCCGCCCGCGCCGACGTGGACCAGGCCCGGCTTGGGCGGGTCGGTCCGCAGGGCGTGCAGCCGGTAGACGGGCGCGGTCGTGGTCGTCCGGTCGAGACGGGCGCCCAGGGCCAGCAGTTGCGGGTTGAGGGGCTGGCCGGACAGATGTGCCCCCACCACCGCCAGCCGCGTGTCCGGCTGGAGCAGCCCGGCGATCCGCGCCAGCCGTTCGTCCGTGAACGCCGGGCCCACCACCATCACGCCGAAGGGCAGTCCGTCCACCTCGTCGGCCGGGACGGCGACCGCCGCCAGGCCGAACAGGTTCGTGGAGTTGGTGAAGCGGCCCAGGCGGGCGTTGGCGACCAAGGGGTCGGCGGCGACCTCGGCGATGGTGGGATGGCCCGGCGCCGTGGGCAACAGCAGCGCGTCCGCGTCGCCGAGTTCCACCAGCGCGCGGGTGCGCAGGGCGGCGAGGCGGGCCTGGTCGGCGTAGAGCCGGTGGGCCGGGATGTCCCGGGCGCGGGTGATGATGCCGGCCACCGTGGGGTCGAGCCCCGCACCACCTTCCGAGATCAACTTATCGACAAAGCTCCCCACCGCCGTGTAGCGCTCGGCGACGAACGCGCCCTCGTAGAGCATGGCGGCGGCCTCGGTGAACGGGCCCAGGTCGACGGTCCGTACGTCGGCGCCCGCCGCCGAGACCCGCCCGACGGCCGCCGCGTAGGCCTCGTCCCAGCCCGCGTCGAGTTCGCCCAGCTGCTCCGGGGCCGGGACCGCGACCCGCCACGGGCCGGGGGCGCGGGCGGGCACCGGGTGGCCGGGCGGTGCCGCCATGTACGCGAGCGCCTCCTCGGCCTCCGGGAGCGTACGGGCGAACACCGTCACGCAGTCGATCGAGGCGCAGGCCGGGACCACACCCGTCGTCGGGACCAGACCGCGGGTGGGCTTGAGGCCGACGATGCCGTTGAAGGCGGCCGGGACCCGGCCCGAGCCCGCGGTGTCGGTGCCCAGCGCCAGGTCGGCGATCCCGAGGGCCACCGCGACGGCGGAACCGGAGCTGGAGCCGCCGCTGATCCGCCGCGGGTCGCGGGCGCCCCGGACCGCGCCGTACGGGGAGCGGGTGCCCACCAGGCCCGTCGCGAACTGGTCCAGGTTCGTCGTGCCCAGCACGAGCGCCCCGGCCGCGCGCAGCCGGGCGACGACCGGGGCGTCGGCGCGCGGCGCGTAGCCGTAGGCGGGGCAGCCGGCGGTGGTGGGCAGGCCCGCCACGTCGATGTTGCCCTTCACGGCCAGCAGACGCCCGGCGAGCGGGAGCCGTTCGCCCGCGGCCACACGCGCGTCGACGGCCTCGGCCTCCGCCTCGGCCTCCGGGCGCGGCCGCAGGTCGATCCAGATCTCGGGGCGGTCGACGGCCTCGATCCGGGCGTAGGCGGCCCGGACTCGGGACAGGGTGGACGTCATACGTGCTCCTCGTGCTCCTCGTGTCTGTCGTCTCTGTCGTGTTTGTCGTGGACCCGGCCTCGGGCCTCGGACCTCAGCGCGCGGCCGGGGCCAGGACGATCAGGGCCGAACCGGCCTCCACCTGGTCTCCGGGTCCGGCCAGGATCGCGGCCACCACACCGGCGGCCGGCGCGTGCACCCTGGACTCCATCTTCATCGCCTCCAGGGCGAGCAGCGGCTGACCGGCGGTCACCTCGTCGCCCGGCTCGACGTTCACCTGCCACACCGACGCGGCGAACTCGGCCTCGATCAGCCGGCCGCCCGCCGGCACCGTCACCGCGGCCGGCGGGGCGGCGGCAACGGTCGCGGCCTCGGCCCGGGTGAACTCGCCCGCCGCCTCCCACGCGTCCCGCTCCACCGCGAACGCCGCGCGCTGGTGGGCCCTGAACTCCCCGATCGACTCGGCGTGTTCGGTCAGAAAGGCCTGGTACCCGGCGAGGGAGAAGGTCCCCTCCTCGACGCGCGGCACGAAGCGGCCGGACGTGATGTCGGCGCGCAGGTCGAGCAGTTCGTCCGCGTCCACCGGGTACCACTTGATCCGGTCGAAGAAGCGCAGCAGCCAGGGCGAGCCCGGCTCGAAGGCGCCGCGCTGCTGCCAGGGCGACCACACCTGGGTCGTACGGCCCACGAACTGGTAGCCGCCGGGGCCCTCCATGCCGTAGACGCACAGGTAGGCGCCGCCGATGCCGACCGAGTTCTCGGCCGTCCAGGTGCGCGCCGGGTTGTACTTCGTGGTCACCAGGCGGTGACGGGGATCCAGGGGCGTTGCCACGGGCGCGCCCAGGTAGACATCGCCCAGCCCCAGGACCAGGTACTCCGCGTCGAACACCGTGCGGTACACGTCCGCCACCGACTCCAGGCCGTTGACCCGGCGGATGAACTCGATGTTCCACGGGCACCAGGGGGCGTCGTCGCGCACCCCCGCCATGTAGCGGGCGATCGCCTCCCGGGTCGCCGGGTCGTCCCAGGACAGGGGGAGATGCACGGTCCGGGAGGGGACGACCAGTTCGCCGGTGGGCGGCAGCGCGGCTGCCATCTCGCGCACGGTGGCCAGAAGCACGGGCTGCGGGAGGCGACGGGGGTCGGCGTGGATCTGGAGGGAGCGGATGCCCGGGGTGAGGTCGGTGACCCCGTCGAGCCCGGCGGCCGCCACCGCCTCCATCAGCGCGTGGACCCGCATGCGCAGGGCCAGGTCGAGTTGCATCGGGCCGAACTCGACCAGCAGGTTGTCGTCGCCGCTGCGCCGGAAGGTCACGTCGCCGTCCCGGGCCAGCACTCCGCCGTCCACGATCGGCGGCCGGGGTGAACCGTCGACGTCCACCGGCACGAAACGCACCGTGTCACCCGGCCGCAACTGGCCCAGCTTCCACCGCTCGGCGCTCGGCACCGTCGCCGGGCACACGAACCCGCCCAGCGAGGGTCCGTCCGGGCCGAGCAGCACCGGCATGTCGCCCGTGTAGTCGACGGCGCCGACGGAGTACGGGGTGTCGTGGATGTTGGACGGGTGCAGACCCGCCTCGCCGCCGTCGGTGCGGGCCCAGCGCGGCTTCGGTCCGACCAGACGCACACCGGTGCGCGCCGAGTTGAAGTGGACCTTCCAGTCGGCGGCGTAGAAGTCGCGGATGTCGTCCTCGGTGAAGAACTCCGGCGCCGCGTGCGGGCCTTCCACGGCTCCCACGTGCCACAGCGCGCCCAGGACCGGCCGGTCGGCCGTCGGCACGGGTGCGCCCTCGGCGACCGTTCCGCCGTGCAGGACGTCGCCCGTGCGCAGCGCCCGCCCGCCGTGGCCGCCGAAACGGCCCAGGGTGAAGGTGCTCGCGCTGCCGAGGAAGGCGGGTACGTCCAGACCGCCGCCCGCGAACAGGACGTAGGTGCGCAGACCGTGCCCGGTGGGTGGCCCGACCTCCAGCACCCCGTCGGCGGGCACCGTCACCGGCTCCCACTGCGCGACGGGGACGCCGTCGAGCGTGATCGATGCCGGAGCGCCTGTCACACACACCGTGGTGGCGTGCGTGAACCGCAGCGTCGGGCCCTGGAGTGTGCACTCCAGGCCGGGTGCGCCCTCGTGGTTGCCGAGCGCCCGGTTGCCGAGCCGGAAGGACAGGTCGTCCATCGGGCCGCAGGGCGGCACGCCGACCTGCCAGTAGCCGGTGCGGCCGGGCCAGTCCTGCACGGTGGTGAGCGTCCCGCCGGAGACCACCTCGACGCGGGGCGTCGGATCGGTGAGGCGCGCCAGGGTCGACGTCGCGTGGGTCGCGCTCAGGAAGTCCTGGTCCGCCAGCGCCGCCCGGACCAGTCCGAGGTTCGTCTCGATACCGTCGACGCGGGTGCGGGCCAGCGCCTCGTCCAGCCGCCGCAGCGCGTGCTCCCGGTCGGTGCCGTGGGCGATGACCTTCGCGAGCATCGGGTCGTACGACGTCGTCACCTCGGTGCCGGTCTCGACCCAGCCGTCGACGCGTGTCCCGGGCGGGAACTCCACCCGCGTCAACAGGCCCGCGCTGGGCCGGTGTCCGCGCGAGGGGTCCTCGGCGTAGAGGCGGGCCTCGACGGCGTGACCGCGCGGCGTGCCCGGTTCGCGCACGACGTCCTGTTCGCCGCGGGCCAGCCGGAGCATCCAGGCGACCAGATCGACGCCGTAGACCTCCTCGGTGACCGGGTGCTCCACCTGGAGGCGGGTGTTGACCTCGAGGAAGTACGCCTCCTCGCGAAGGGCGTCGTACACGAACTCGACCGTGCCGGCGGAGCGGTAGCCGACCGAGGCGCACAGGTCGCGGGCCGAGGAGGCGAGCCGCTCGCGGACGTGCGGCGGGAGTCCCGGGGCCGGGGCCTCCTCCAGGACCTTCTGGTTGCGGCGCTGGAGTGAGCAGTCGCGGTCGCCGAAGGTGACCACCCGGCCCTCGCCGTCGCCGAAGACCTGCACCTCGACATGGCGGGCGTGTTCGACCAGCCGCTCCAGGAAGACCCCGGCGGAGGAGAACGAGGCGGCGGCCACCCGTTGGACCCGTTCCCAGGCCTCGGTCAGTTCGTCGGCGGAGCGACATGCCGACATACCGATACCGCCGCCACCGCCGGTGGCCTTGAGCATCACCGGATAGCCGATGCGCGCGGCGGCCCGCACCGCCTCCGCCGCCGACGCCAGCAGTCCGGTGCCCGGCGCCAGCCGCACCCCGGCCGCCTCGGCCGCCGCCCGGGCCGTGTGCTTGGCGCCGAACAGCTCCAGCTGCTCGGGCGTGGGGCCCACGAACACGATTCCGGCGTCCTCGCAGCGGCGCGCGAAGGCCGCGTCCTCCGAGAGGAAGCCGTAGCCGGGGTGGATCGCGCCCGCGCCGGTGTCCTTGGCCGCCCTCAGCACCAGGTCGGCGTCGAGGTACGACTCCTTCGCGGGCGCCGGGCCGAGCCGTACGGCCGTGTCGGCGAGCCGGACATGGGGCGCCGAGCGGTCCGGGTCGGAGTACACCGCCACCGTGCGCAGGCCGAGTTCGCGTGCCGTGCGGATGATCCGTACCGCGATCTCGCCGCGGTTGGCGACCAGGAGCGTGTCGAAGGTCATGCGCCGCCGCCCGTCTCGGTGATCGTCATCTCCACCGCCGTCGGCTCGAAGCCGTTGCACGGGTTGTTGATCTGGGGGCAGTTGGAGACGAGGACCAGGACGTCGCGTTCGGCGCGCAGGGCCAGTGCCAGGCCCGGGGCGGAGCGGCCGTCGACGATGCCGAGTGTGCCGTCCCGCTCGACGGGCACGTTCATGTACCAGTTGACGTTGGACACGAGATCGCGCTTGCCGAGGCCGTAACGGGCGCCCTCGGCAAGGAAGTTGTCTACGCAGGCGTGCTGCGACCAGGTGTGGTGGCCGTAGCGCAGGGTGTTGGACTCCTTGGAGCAGGCGCCGCCGACGGTGTCGTGCCGGCCGACGTCGTCGGCGACCACGGTCATCAGCGGAGTGTGCTCGTCGGACAGCAGCACACTGCCCGTGGTGAGGAAGATGTTCCCCTGGGCGTGGATCGTGTCGGGCGCGCTGTAGCGGACGGACGTGTCGTGGGCGTCGTAGACGAGGAAGTCGACGGCCTGGTTGCCGTGCAGGTCGGTGATGGTCAGCGTCTCGCCCGCGCGGACGACGGACGACCAGGCCGCGCGGGCCGGGACCACGGTCTTCGTGCTCATGCGAGCCCCCTCGCGGCAAGGAATTCGACGGTGTTCAGGAAGGCGCGGCGGCCCTCGGGCGTGGCGTCCCACAGCGGGTCGCCGGGCCCCGTCGCCGCCGCGCGCCAGGCCAGTACCTCCAGCGGGGTGCTGACGTAGTCCGGGCGCGGGTCGGCCGGGTGGGGCACGTTGGCGATCAGCACGGTCACGTCCTGCTCGGCGCGCAGGGTGACACTGCCGCCGGGACCCGCCGAGCCGGTGAAGTCGAGCGTGCCGTCGTCGCGGACCGCCACGCCCTGGAAGAACGACAGGGACGGCGGCAGGTCGCGCGGCCCGAGGCCGTTCTTGGCCGCGGCCAGCTTGAACAGTTCACGCCCTGCCGGGGCGCCGGACTGCGGGGTGCCGTCGCCGTACCGTGCGGTGTTGCGTACGAGCGTGGAGGTGCCGCACAGGGCGTCGTGCCGGGCGGAGGTGTCGCGGACGACCGAGGCGAGGACCCGGCCCTGGTCGGACAGGAGGAGCTGTCCCTCGGTCAGGTACGCGTTCCACTGGACCTTGACCGTGTCGGCGACGTTGAGCCGCTCCCAGGGCCGGTCGGCCACGAAGAGCAGCAGGTGGGCGCACGCGTCGCCGTGCGTATCGGTCAGGCGCAGTTCGGTGCCGCGGGCGAGGACCCGGTGGGTGTAGTTGCCGCCGGCCACCGTCTCGGCCCACACGAGGTGGCCCGCCTCGCACGGCGGTGTCGGCCAGTTCCCCGCCGGTACGACGGGCATCGCGTCGGTGTGTGTGCCCTCCTGGGCGCGGGCATGGGCGCGGGCTCCGTATGTGGTCGCTGTCGCCATCGCGGGACCTCCGGCTCGGGTTCGCTCGTACGGCTTCACTGCGGTGTGCACTCGTGCGGTGTGCACTGGTGTGGTGTGCACTCGTGCGGCGTGCGGCTTGACTCCGGACGCCTGACCTCTGGCGTCCGGCAGTTTGTTCCTGACGCTCGGTCTCCGGCGCCCGGCTTTCGCCGCTCAATTTCTGTCGCCCGACAGAAATTAGGGGCGGGCCGGGTCGCCGGCGTTGCCCTCGGGTTGCCGGGCGGTTACCGAGCCCTCACGGAGATCGGCGGGCGGGGCCGTGTGCGAGGATCGAACGCATGGGGACGAACGGCGGGCGCAGGGTCGGCAGACCGCGGGCCGCGCAGCGGCCGGACAGCGGTCTGGAGCCGCGTGCCGAACTGCTCGCCGCCGCCGCGGAGTTGTTCACCACGCGGGGCTACGCGGCCACGACGACACGGGCTGTCGCCGAACGGGCGGGCATGCGGCAGGCGTCGATGTACCACTACGTCTCCGGCAAGGAGGAACTCCTGGCCGCGCTGCTGGAGTCCACGGTCACGCCCTCGCTGGCGTACGCCCGTGACCTGCTCGCCGACGACGCGACACCGGCCGAGGGCCGGCTGTGGCGGCTGTGCCGGACCGATGTCGAGCTGCTGTGCGGCGGACCGCACAACCTCGGCGGCCTCTACCTGCTGCCCGAGGTGCGTACCGAGCGGTTCGCCGGCTTCCATGCCGTGCGCGCCGAACTGAAGGACGCCTACCGGCAGTTGCTCGCCGCGACCGCCGCGGGCGGCGCGCTCGCCAAGAGCGAGCTCGAAGTCCGTACGGATCTGGTGTTCGGGCTGATCGAGGGCGTCATCCTGGTCCACCGCTCCGACCCGGAGCGGCCGGTGTCGGCGTTCGCGGAGGCCACGGCGGACGCGGCGCTGCGCATCGTCGGAGTCTGACCCGGAATCGGCCTTCACTCATTGCGGTGAGTGGTTTTCGTGCGCCCGTGTGCCGTGACGCACCGTGTTCGAGTAGGGGCTCAGCGTGTAAATGGGGCTGAGGGTACTCCCCTTGCCAGGGCGATTTCAGGTGCTTGCTGAATATGACACAGCGTTGATCCGGTCGGACTAAGCTCGCCCGCAGCGCACCGAGTTGATATGTATTCGTGCGCTTGTTCCCAAATGTTTAACAGATCCCGATTCGTTTCGAGGGCCTACATGGTGAGTGTTCAGTCCCCGCCAGATCGCCGCGAACTCCCCTACGCGCGCGTGCTGTTGCTGCCCGCCATACTGATGGCCGCGGTGACCGGGGCCGCCGTCGCCCTGGTGGCCGACTCGGCCCGCCTCGCGGTCGTCCTGTGCGGCGCCGTCGCCACTCTCCTGGTGATCGCGGCCGGGGCCGAGGCGGTCCGCCGCGGCCGAAGCCTCCAGGACGCGCGCGCCGACCATGCCCGTCACCGTGCGTATCTGGAAGGCCGGGTCGCCGCCCATGACGAGGTCAACCTCAAGGTCGCCAAGGAGGTCCTGCCGACCGCGCTGAAGGTGATGCGCGGCGGGAACTCCCCGGGCGAGGTGATGCGTCACCTCATCAACTCGGATCCCGTCTACGGCGACCTCACCGAGGCGCATCGCATCGTGGTCAAGACGGTGCTCGACATCGTCGACCACGAGGAGATGATCCGCGACTCCGGACAGCGCTCCTTCGTCAGCGTCGCCCGGCGCGTCCAGGCGATCGTCCACCAGCAGGCCAGTGAACTGCGGGAGATGGAGGAGGACCACGGCCGCAATCCCGAGGTCTTCGACGACCTGCTGCGGATCGACCACGGCACCTCGCTGATCGGCAGGCTCGCCGACACCATGGCCGTCATCAACGGCGGCCGCCCCGGCCGTCAGTGGCCCCAGCCCGTCCCGCTGTACAGCGTGCTGCGCGGCGCCATGTCCCGCATCCTGGAGTACCGCCGCATCAAGCTCGACTCCATCGCCAAGGTCAACATCCGGGGCATCTCCGTCGAGCCGCTCATCCACGCGCTCGCCGAGCTCATGGACAACGCCACGCGCTACTCGCCGCCGCAGACCAACGTGCACGTCAACGCGGTCGAGGTGCAGACCGGCATCGCCATCGAGATCGAGGACGCCGGGGTCAGCCTCAGCGAGGAGGCCCGCGCCAAGGCCGAGGGCCTGCTGGAAGCCGCCAAGAGGGGCGTCGACGTCCAGGAACTCAGCGACACCCCGCGCCTGGGCCTCGCGGTCGTCGGCCGCCTGTGCACGTCCTTCAACCTCCAGGTCTCCCTGCGGGCCTCCGCCTACGGCGGTGTCCGCGCCGTCCTCATCGTGCCCAGCGAGATGATGACCTCCGACCCGGCGCCCGGCTTCGCGCACGGCATCGGCGCCACCGCCGTGCCCTCGATCGAACTCGGCGCGGTGGAGGGCCCCAAGCGCCCGCCGAAGAAGCGCCGCCCCACCAGCCCGCGTATCCCGGCCTCTGTCTCCATGGAGGACGACGTGCCCGAGGTCACGGAGTGGACCGACAAAGGCCTGCCGCAGCGCCGCAGCCGGATGCAGACCCCCCTCAGCCAGCGGTTCGCCGAGGCCGCGGAATCCGAACGCCTCGCACGCGAGGGCACGCCCGACGTCTGGACCCAGGCCCAGCCCCAGCCCGAGCCGAAGAAGGACGAGCGCGCACCCGGTCTCTGGGTCGAGGCCTTCTGGGAGGGACTCAAGAAGGACAACCCGGGCCCGGACCCGACCGACTTCACCCGTAACCCGACCGCGTACATGCATCTGATCAATGAGCCGGCCCACCCCGGGGCCGACGACGAGGGGGACCTCAAGTGATCCAGCAGCGAGCGAACTTCGACTGGATGCTCAAGGAGCTCTACAAGAGCGTTCCGGGCATCGAGATGATCGTGGTGCTCTCGGCCGACGGACTGCGCATCGCCCGCTACGGCGGCGATCCGGACGCCGCCGACCGCGTCGCCGCGGCCTGCGCCGGCCTGCAGAGCCTCGCGAGCGCCGTCGCCCAGGAGATCCCGACCAGCGACGGCGAGATGAAGGTGGTCATCATCGAGCTGAACGGCGGCTACTTCTACCTGATGGCCGCCGGCGCCAACGCCTACCTCGCCGTCCTCGCCGACGTGATCTGCGAACCCGGGAACATGAGCGCCCACATGCGCGACCTCGTCGTCCGCATCGGCGCCCATCTCACGAGTCCGCCCCGGCGCAACGGGCAGACCGTATGACTCCTCCGCAACGCCAGCGGCGACACCCCACGGAACCGCCGTCCGCGCAGCCCCCGAAAGAGGGTGAGCGCAAGAACCCCGAACGGCTGTACATCATCACCGGCACGGACGGCGAACGCGCACCCCTCGACCTGGTGTCCTTAATCGTGGCGCGCGCCGAGCCGCCCTCGTCCGCCACGCCGGAACAGTCGGCAGTGCTCAGGCTGTGCGCCAACCCGCTGTCGGTGGCCGAACTGTCGGCCTACCTCAGCCTGCCGTTCAGCGTGGTGACCGTGCTGATCACCGAGATGCTGGCGGTCGAACTGGTGCAGGTGCGCGCCCCCATCGTCCGTCAGCAGATCCCCGACCGTTCCCTTCTCGAAGCGGTGATGCATGGACTTCAACGGCTCTGAGACGGTCCCGGGCCCACGGGCCGAGGACCATCTCCCGCACACGGCCCAGGCCGCGGCCAAGATCGTCATCGTGGGCGGCTTCGGCGTCGGCAAGACCACCATGGTCGGCGCGGTCAGCGAGATCAGGCCGCTGACCACCGAGGAGACCATGACGCAGGCCGGCATCGGAGTCGACGACAACTACGGCTCCGAGACCAAGACGGCCACCACCGTGGCGATGGACTTCGGCCGTATCAAGATCACCGACCAGGTGGTGCTGTACCTCTTCGGCACCCCGGGCCAGGAACGCTTCTGGTTCCTGTGGAACGGGCTGTTCGAGGGTGCGCTCGGCGCCGTCGTCCTCGTCGACACCCGCCGACTCGAAGTCAGCTTCGACGCCATGGGGCAGTTGGAGGAGCGCGGCGTGCCGTTCGTGGTCGCCGTCAACTCCTTCCCCGACGGCCCCCGTTATCCGATCGAGGACCTGCGGGCGGCACTCGACCTGGCGCCGGCGATCCCGATCATCGAGTGCGACGTCCGCCGGCGGGCCTCCAGCCGCGATGTGCTGCTGACCCTGATGCGCTTCCTGCACTCCATGGCCCTCTCCGGCAGCCTCGTCTGACCCGCCCACCCCCCCACCCCACCCCACTTCACGATCGACCCCAGTTTTCTCGGAGCGCCCACCGTGACGTCTGAACACCACTCCACGACCGGTACGGACGACCTCGTGACCGGCCCGCCCCCCGGCTGTCCCGCGCACGGCCGCGGCCCCGGAGGACTGCACCGGATCTACGGCCCCGAAGCGGCGGACCTGGAGGACCTGTACGAGCGACTACGCGACGAGTACGGCCCCGTGGCGCCTGTCCTGCTCCATGAGGACGTACCGATGTGGGTGGTTCTCGGCCACGCGGAGAACATGCACATGGTGCGCACGCCCTCGCAGTTCACCCGGGACAGCCGCGTCTGGACCCCGCTGCTGGAGGGCTCGGTCAAGCCCGACCATCCGCTGATGCCGCACATCGCCTGGCAGCCCATCTGCTCCCACGCCGAGGGCGACGAGCATCTGCGGCTGCGCGGAGCGGTGCTCGGCGCCGTCTCCACGATCGATCCCCGCGGCGTCCGCCGCCACATCTACCGCTACACCCAGCGGCTGGTCAACGAGTTCTGCCGGAAGGGACACGCGGAGCTGATCAGCCAGTTCGCCGAGCACCTTCCGATGGCCGTACTGTGCGAGATCCTCGGCATGCCCGACGAGTACAACGACCGTATGGTGCAGGCCGCCCGTGACGCCCTCAAGGGCACCGAGACGGCGATCGCCAGCCACGGCTACGTCATGGACGCGCTGAGCCGGCTCACCACCCGCCGCCGCGCCCACCCCGAGGAGGACCTCACCAGTCACCTCGTCAACCACCCGGCGAAGCTGACCGACGACGAGGTCAGGGAACACCTGCGGCTGGTGCTCTTCGCCGCCTACGAGGCCACGACCAACCTGCTCGGCAACGTCCTGCGCCGGGTGCTCACCGACCCGGGCTTCGTGGCCCGGCTCAACGGCGGACAGATGACGGTGCCCGAGGCGGTGGAGCAGTCCCTGTGGGACGAGCCGCCGTTCAGCACCGTCCTGGGCTACTTCGCCAAGCAGGACACGGAGTTGGGCGGCCAGCGCATCCGCAGGGGCGACGGACTGCTCTTCGCCCCCGCTCCGGGCAACGTCGACCCGCGGGTACGCCCCGACCTGTCCGCCAACATGCAGGGCAACCGCTCGCACCTCGCCTTCGGCGGCGGCCCGCACGAGTGCCCCGGACAGGACATCGGCCGTGCCATCGCCGACGTCGGTGTCGACGCGCTGCTCAGGCGACTTCCGGACGTGCAACTCGACTGCGACGAGGACGAGCTGAGGTGGACGGCCTCCATCGCCTCACGGCATCTGGTCGATCTGCCGGTGATGTTCGAGCCGAAGCCGGAGCAGGACGTGATGGTCAAACCGACCCACGGAAACCCGATCCCGCCGCAGCGCTCCACCTGGCAGGTCGACCTCTCCGAGGCGCAGCCCGCCCCGCCCGCCCCGCCCGCCCCGCCCGCCCCGACGGTCGTGCCGGTCGTGCCCGCAGGGCCCGCCCCGGCCCAGGCCGCCCCGACGCCGCCGGAGCCGGCGCACCGGCTGGGTGCCTGGCAGCGCTTCCTGCGCTGGTGGCGCGGCTACTGACCGGCCCACTCGTCGTACGCGGACCACGCGGCGAGGGTGCGTCCGCTGCGGAAACGGTGTGCGGTCCCCGTGACCGGGTCGGTGAACTCCAGCTCCCGCGCCAGCAGTTGCAGCGGGCGTCGGAAGTCGCCGTCCGGCACGGGGCCGGTCACCAGGGGATAGAGCGGGTCGCCCAGGATCGGCAGGCCCAGCGCGTTCAGGTGCACCCGTAGCTGATGGGTCTGCCCGGTCGTGGGCAGCAGCCGGTAGCGGCCCAGTCCGGCCGTCGGTTCGGTGGCCGGTCCGGCGCGATACTCGATCAGCTCCACGCGGGTGACCGCGTTCGGCTCGCCCTCGACCTCCCGCGCGGCCTGCACCCCGCGCTCCTTCACGATCCGGCTGCGCACGGTCCGGGGCAGCGAGAGCCTCGGATCGTACGGGGCGACGGCCTCGTACACCTTGCGCACCCGCCGCTCGGCGAACAGCGTCTGGTACGCGCCGCGCTCCTCGGGCCGCACCGTGAACAGCACCAGCCCGGCCGTGAGCCGGTCCAGCCGGTGCGCGGCGCCGAGGGCCGGGATGCCGAGCTCCCGCCGCAGCCGGGCCAGCGCGGTCTGGGTGACGTGGCTGCCCCGGGGGGTCGTGGCAAGGAAGTGCGGCTTGTCGGCGACCACGATGTGATCGTCGCGGTACACGACCTCCAGCGGGAAGGGCACCGGCACCTCGACGGGCAGCTCCCGGTGGAACCAGACGTACGTCCCCGGCGCGTACGCCGCCTCCGCCGCCACGGCCCGTCCGTCCGCCCCGACCACCAGTCCGGCGTCGAACATCCCGGCGACCGCCCCGGGCGCCGCCCCCGACAGCCGCTCCACCAGGTAGGCGCGCAGGGTGGGCCACGCCCCCTCGGCGGGCAGCCGTACCCGCACCGCGTCCACGCCGTCGCGTTGCGGCAGCGGGGAGGGCGGTGGCGGGGTGCGACGTCTCATCGCGGCCCAGCCTACGAGGCGGCACGTGACCACGGAAAACGCCGAGGCGGCACGAGGGCCGCCGGGCGTCACGCTCCCCGCACGGGGGAGAGGGCCCCGAGCGTTCCGCCCGGACCGACGCTCCGCCCTGATCCCTGACCCCTGGCCCCTGACCTCAGACCCCTGGCCCCTGACCCCGGACCCGACGCCGACGCGAGCGCGCGGACGCCGGTGCTCCGTCCGAAGCTGCGGCACTGGATCCGAGGCGATGAATCCGCGGGCCGTCCTTGGCCGGTCGCGCAGTCCCCCGCGCCCCTCTTCGGGGCGCGGGTACCGCCGCGGACGCCGTCGGGCCCGCTGAGAGCGTGATCGGCCCGTCAAGCCGCCGGCGCGGTCGACGGCGCCGCCTCCGTCACGACGGTCCCGGCCGCCGCCCGTTCGCGGTACGTCCGGTAGGCCACGCCCGCCGCGACCGTCACGGTCAGGAAGAGCACCGTGAACCACTGGAAGTACCAGTGTCCGCCCGCCGGGTCGTACACCGCGGCGCGGGGCCAGGCGAGGTTGACCGTCATGAACAGGCCGTAGACGAGGGCGAGCGCGTTGACGGGGACGCCCCACCGGCCCAGGGAGAACAGCGGGGTGCCCGTCTCGTCGGTGCCCCCGGCAGGGAACTCGCCGCGCAGCCGGCGTACCAGCAGCGGGCCGGTGACCATCGCGTAGGCCAGGTAGAGCATCACGATGCAGGTGGTGCCGATGGCCAGGAACGCCTCCGGCGAGGCGAAGTCGAGCAGCAGCAGGGACGCCGCGAGGGAGCCGACGACCAGGGCGGGGGCGCCGGGCATGCCGGTGCGCGGGTTGACCTTCGCCAGACGGTGGGAGAAGGGCAGTCGGCCGTCGCGGGCCATCGAGAACAGCATCCGGCAGGCGGCGGTCTGGATCGCCAGGGTCGCCACCGCGATCGCCACCACCACGTCGGCGAGCAGGAGTTTGCCGACCCCGTCGCCCAGGCTGCTGGTCAGGACGTAGCTCAGGCCGTCCACCGCCAGATGCACGTCGGTGAGGCTGGGTGCGGCGAGCAGGCCGCCGAGCACGATCAGACCGCCGAGCAGCCCGGCCGCGGCGAGCGCGGTGAGGATCGTACGGGGCGCGGTGCGCCGGGGGTTGTGCGTCTCCTCGCTCATCTCGCCCGCGCTGTCGAAGCCGATCATCACGTACGCCGCCGTGAACGAGCCGACGAGCAGCGCGCCGAACAGGCCGTCCTGAGCGGCGCCCCCGGTGTGGAAGGTGATGCCGGGGGAGCGGTCGGAGTGGGTGAGCAGGAGGACGACGATGAGCACCGCGCCGATGATCTCGGCGGTCACGCCGACCCGGTTGACCACGGACAGCACCCGGTTGTCCAGGACGTTCACGAGGGTCGTCAGGGCCAGCAGGAGCACGCCGAGCAGCGCCGCGTTGGCCGCGCCGTCGGGGGACGTCGGTGCCGGGTCGTCGCCGATCAGCTGGAAGCCGGACCAGATCGCCGGCAGCACCATCTGGAGGGCCAGCGCCGCCGCCGCGACCACCACGATCTGTCCGATCACCATGATCCAGCCGGCGAACCAGCCGAAGGAGGCGTTCGACAGACGGGACGACCACTGGTAGATCGCGCCCGAGATCGGGTAGCGGGCGGCCAGTTCCGCGAAGCAGGCGGCCACCAGCAACTGCCCGACCAGCACGGCCGGCCAGGCCCAGAAGAAGACGGGACCGCCGAACGCGTACCCGAAGGCGAAGAACTGGAAGACGGTGGTCAGGACGGAGATGAAGGAGAACCCGGCCGCGAACGACGCGTAGCGGCCGAGGCTGCGGTGCAACTCCTGACGGTAGCCGAACTCCGCGAGGGAGCGGTCGTCGGTGGGCTTCGGCGGGTCGGGACGTACGTCGGAGGGGGCTGTGGTCGTCATGGCGGCACCTGCCTTGGGCGCGTAATTCCTGTCGGGCGACAGAAATTAGGGACGGGCTGTTTCACCCGCGTCACGCCGTCGTGTCCGCGGCGGGCCCAAGTCCTCACGCCCGTGCCGCCCGGCACCGGTCGCGATATGTCGCGCGCGCTCGAGGAGTGCCGGACGCGCGTAGTTGTGGGTGCCGGATGTGACCAAGCAGGGGTGCCGGGCACGGCGTAGCGGTGGTGCCGGACATGACGTAGTCGGGGCGCAGGGACGGGACATGAGGGTGCCGGGACGCGACATGAGGGTGCCGGGACGGCACATGAGGGTGCCGGGACGCGACATGAGGGCGCAGGGGCGGGACTTGAGGGCGCAGGGACGGGACTTGAGGGCGCAAGGACGGGACATGACGGTGCCCGGGCATGACGAAGCGGCGGCCCCCCCGACGGGGCCCCCCCGAGGGACAAACAAGCACACCCCGCGGGGGCG
>NZ_JBHWCC010000058.1:0-56471 GCF_042735715.1 Streptomyces sp. NPDC059582 | reverse complement strand
GGCCCCGCGGGGGGGCCCGCGGCCCGGCCTCTTAGGGGCTCGTCCCGCCCCCCCCCCCGTCTCCGCGTCCTGGCCGGCGGAACCGGTCCGCCGCGCCGGTGGACGCTGCAGCTAGCGGAGCCGGTCCGTCTCGCCAGTGGAACCCCGCAGCTAGCGGAACCGGTCCGTCTCGCCGGTGGAACCCGTCCGTCTCGCCGGCAGACGCCGCAACTAGCAGAACTGGTCCGCCGCCAGGGCCGCTCCGTCCTTGAAGCCCGCCTCGTAGTCCTTGGTGGACTTGTTGAGGCCGTGCGGCGGCTTGGCCTTGCAGTCCTTCTTGATCAACTTGAAGCCGGCCGAGAACCCCTTCGCGTACTGGGCCCTGGCTTCGCTCTTCTTGCCACCCTTCTCTCCCGGTGTGCGGCCGCAGTTCACCTCGCCGTCCTTCTTGCTCCTGGCGATGTAGTGACCGGGCTTGAGGTTGCCGACGGAGAAGGATCCGTTCGCGGTCTTCGCTCCGCCGCTCCCGTTGCCACCGGAGAACGACACCGCGTCCGACTTGAAGCCGGAGGCGGAGAGGGTGAACCTCGGGTCGTCGGGCTTCGAGTGGGTCGAGTCCTCGGTGAGGAGACACCTGGGTTTGGTGGGTGCGGCGGGCGCGTGCCCCGTCGCTCCGTGCGCGGCGACAGCCGGCCCGAGGGCCAGCGCGGACACGAGCAGTGGGGTGAGCATGGCGAGCCGACGAGTGCGGATCATCTTTCTTCCTCCCGGAACGGGAAAGGGCGCGCCGGACACGACGCCGCCCCTGGCAACGAAGGTGAGTGCGGACCGGGACACGCACGAAAGGCCCGTCCGAGGCCTGGCGATCACGAGGCGCCTCGGACCCACATGCCGCGCTCAGCGCCCCGGCTCAGGCGAACATGTCCTCACGGGGCCTGACGCGTCTCCCGCATGGCGTCCACGCGGTCACACGTGAACCGTTGTGCTGTCCCTCCCCTCCATGCTCCGCCGCCCCACCGGAGGTGTCCACCGGAGCCCCGATCACACGGACCTCGGCTCCCGTACCCCTGCCTCAACTCCCGCGCGGTGATGGGCGCGACGCCGGACCAGGCATGCGGAGGAGGCCCGCCGGCGACCGAGGAGAGGGGCGGCCCGGGGACGCGCAGGGCGCCGCCGACCGCCGAGGCCGGCCACCGGGACGCAGTCGGAAGACTCGACGACGCCCGAGCTGCCGACCTCCCCGAACGCTCCGCCCCACCCGTCGGCGGCCTTGTCACGGATCGTCAGCCGAGGGAGGAGGACCGCCACTTGGTGGTGACACGCGCGCGCCTGCCGCGTACGAGGCCCTGCGCAGCGACCACCAACGGGGAAAGGTCGTGGCCCAAGTCCCGGCGACCGGGTGAACACGACCGTGTGGTTGTCGCCGAGGTCCGAGACGAACGCGGCCGGAGGGGGACGCGGGATCAGTCGGAGTCGGGCTCCTCGTAGGGGATCCGGCTCAGGTGGATGACCTCGCCCAGGGTGCCCCACTCGTCGCCGCCGAGCTTGGTGAGCGGGCGCAGCAGGGTGCTGCTGGGACGGTCGTCGGCGAGATAGTCCTCGTCCGCCGCGGCGTGGACCACTCGTCCGAAGACGAGAGTGGAGTTGCCCATCCGCAGGGTGGTGTGCGAACGGCACTCCAGGACCACATGAGACGCGGCCACCCTGGGCGGGCGCACACACCTGCTTTCCTCGCGCTCGATGCCCGCGGTGTCGAACTCGCTGACCGCCCGGGGGAAGTCGATGGCGGTGGCGTTGATCAGCGCCAGCAGCGGTTCCGACGAGAAGTTGACGACGAACTCCCCGGTGTCCTCGACGTTGCGCAGGGAATCCTTGCGTCCGATCGAGGTGAACTGGACGACCGGGGGGTCGGTGCTGGCGATGCTGAAGAAGGAGTGCGGGGCGAGGTTCGTGTTTCCGTCCGGAGTGATCGTGGAGACCCAGGCGATCGGGCGAGGAACGACGACGGACGTCAGGAACCTGTAGAAGGCATCCCTGCCCACGGCCTCGGGGTCGTATTCGACGCGCATGGCGTTCAGTATCGAACCGCACACACTGTGCGAGGCCCGCGACGCGGTGAACCGGACGCCTCGGCGATCGTCACCACCCGCCTCGCGGACGGCCGGTCGTGCTCGCGGGGCCGGAGAGGGCCGCATGGGCCGACCGCGCCGGGAGAACCGCCACGGCCGCACGGCCGCCGGCGTCGAGCGCCCCTTCGTCGTGCTGCTCGTTCCGGACGGGCGCAGCATGGGAGGAGAGCGCAGGCGAACGCAATCCGAGGACGGACAGTCCGAGGATCACGAGGAGGTGCGAGGCATGGCTCAGTTCATGGACGTACACCACAACATGAAGGGCATCACGGCCGACCAGCTGCGCGAGGCCCACAACGCCGACCTCGCCATCGAGAAGGACGAGCGCGTGCACTTCGAGCGGGCGTGGGCCGACCCCGAGTCCGGCGTCGTCTACTGCCTCTCCGAGGCCCCCTCGGCCGAAGCGGTCCAGCGCGTCCACGAGCGCGCCGGCCACAAGGCCGATGAGATCCACCCGGTTCCGCTGAAGGTCTGAGGACGCGGCAGGCAGGTGCGAGGAGATCCCCTGTCCGCCGAGGTCGCGGGCAGGGGCCGGTCACTTCAACGGTCAGGCCGGTCAGGGCTCACTTCACGTCGACGAAGTCGGTCCAGCCGGTCGTGGCCGTGGTGAGGCTCGTACCCGCGAAGTCGTAGCGGTGCGCGCCGTCCCGTCGCCTTCACGGTGGCCGTGGCCCAGCCGTTGCGGTCGGTCTTGAGCTTCTTCAGCGTGACGAAGGGGCCGCTGGTGCCCTTGCGGTACTGGAGCAGCACCTGGTGCCCGACGAGGGGCACGTTCTTGTACTTCTCCCAGCCGGCGACGGTCATCTGGGCCTTGACCGTGAGGCTCTCCGTGAAAACGCCCCCGACCCGCGCCGTATGCGCAGGTCGAGGGCGTGATCGCGAAAGCTACTTCTTCTTGCCCTGGGTCTTGTCGGAGATCTTCGTGAACTGGGTTTTTGCTGGTCAGGTGCAGTGGGCTTGTGCGCCTGGTGGTCGTCATCGGTCGTCATTGGCCACTGTCGAGCGGCGTCGGACGGCCCAGGGACGGCCCAGCAGTGGATCACATGACCGGCCTCAACCAATGGAAGTAGCCCGCCACTGCTCGGTGATGCAGCCCTCTTCCATGTCCCACCACTCCTTGGCCACACCGTGGTTGAGCAGCTTTTGCGCCTTGGCGAGATCGGCGGTGGGCGGAACGTCCAGCGCGACCATGCCGAACCGCTCTATGCCTTCGCCGTCGACGCCGAGTTCCTTGAACGCGTTGATCACGCTCTGTCGAGCGGCTCCCCGAGCCGCCGTCACGGAGCACGATGAGGCGGATGGTGCAGTTCTCCGAACGCTGGACCACCTCGCCGGCCCATCGCACGCCCTCCTCATCAGGCTCGGTGGCCACGATGTCCCCGCAGGCGATGCCTCGAACGAACCAGGGAATGTTGTCGAGCCGTGCGGTGCCGTCGCCTTGGTCGACCGCCCACAGACTCTCCACCGACGCCGGGGGCCAGTCGTCCTCGATCTCAAGCCGGAAGTGCACTTTCACGTACGGACCCTCGGGGTTCGTCATGCTGCACAGCATGCACAGCCCTGCCCCGGCGGCCGCAGGTGGGTGACGGACGACGTCTGCTCGAAGCTGGATACGGCTTCGTCTGGGCCTCAGCCGACGAAAGCCAGCCACGACGGTGAGGACGCCGACCGATCAGGCGCGCGTATGCCTCGCTGCACCCCCACCGGCCTCCGCCCCGCTGCCGGTGCCGTCGACCAGAGCAAGCCGGAACGGTCGCCCCGTAACGACGGTGCTTGAGCCCTCAGCTTGGGAAGCTGCGGGCTTCTGGGGGGTGGTTCGGGGGCTGACCTGGTCGAACGGTCGGATCTTTGCGCCGTCGGACTGGGCGGCTTTCCCCGTGATTCCCCGCTGTTCCCCGCTCGATCTGGTGCGGTTGTGGTGCGATCGGGCAACGGGCTATCGCGGGCGTTCGAAATTGGTGTGCGGCGGGGCCGTGGCGGTCGGCACCCTGGGGTGATGAGTCATTGGAAGATCTACGACAACTGGTACGCCGATCTGGCCGGCCTGTCTGTCGAGCAACTGCGGGAGCGCCGGGCCTTCGCGGCTGAGCGGGCTACGGGTGCCGTGGCACGTGGCATGGGTCGCAACCCCAAGGCTGGGCGGGAGTGGCGGCAGCGGCTTCGTGCTGTCGATGACGAACTTCTCAGGCGGGGTGTCCAAGGGGCGTAGCCACCGCGTGACGGCCGACCCGTTTCGATCCTGCCGCCTTCTGATCCGTAGCTCTACAGAGATCGGTCGTTGGAGGTCATACAGGCTGCAGGGAGGGTCGTGAGGGCCGGTGTCGGGTATGACGGTTGCTGGGGTTGCTGTACTTCGTGGCTGTACCGCATCACAGATCCACTCGGGACTCCGTCTCCCGGCTCCCTTGCCGCAGCACGACGTGGGCCGGCCTGAACGGCAGACCGCGAAGGGTCGGCTCCATCACCTTGAAGAGCGCCTCCGCATCCGCCCCGTAGGCGTACAGCACGGCTTCGCCTCCGCCGAACTCGTTCCCGTCCACCTCACCGGCCCCCGCCTCTTCGACGGCGGCCGTCATGGTGCGCTCAGCGTCAAAGATCGCCTCCCGCTCGGCACGCGAGCCGTACTGATCATCGCTCAGCCGGTAGTGAGCAATGACAGCTTCTTCTGCTGTCTCCGGTTCGGGAAAGTCAAAGAGCGTGTCCATGCGGGCACGATGCCACCAGCCTCTGACAACGCGCCCACACTGTGCCGGCCGCCTATGGGCGAGCCGACGCACGCTTTCCAACTGTGGTGGTGGTTCGGGGAGCCTCGGACGGGGCCGTTCACCTGGGTTCATCGTCGGTCGGTCGTGGATGTGGCTACTGTCCTCAGTCCTGTCTGAACGGCCGTGAACGGCGCTGAATGAGACGGAAACTGAGACGGTCGGCCAGTCGCCGGGCCGCCTCGTAGGTGGCGTGGCCTTCTGATCCGGATCTGGCTCGAGATCGTCCAGCTCGCACTCGACCTGCTGGCCTGGATGCCCATGCTCGCCCTGACCGGCAAGGCCCGGCTCTGGGAACCCCGCCGCCTGCGGCTCCGCCTGTTCACCACAGCCGGACAGCTCGTCACCACCGGCCGTCGACGGATCCTCCGCCTGGCCCGGCACTGGCCCTGGACCAGCCACATCACCGCCGCACTCGAACGCCTCGCACTCCTACCGAACCCAGGCTGACCAGCGATTTTCCCGCCCCTACGACAGAAACCCGATACCGGAGCAGTGGAACCCGGCGCCACCCCGAGACGACACTCGGGCCCTCGGCCTGCCCACCCTCACCTCACGGCACGAAAACGGTCCACCGACTCCGTCGGCGGACCGTCATGAAACTTCGAGGCTAAGGGCTGTCCCGTAATCCCTGGTGGATCAGCGCGCGGCGTCAGATGCGGTGCATCGCAAGGCGGAGGGTCGTCCGCATACTGGGCGTATGCGGGCGATCCGACAACGCGGCGAGGTGCCGTAGCTGTCGTCGTGCGCCCGCCGGGGATTACGGGACAGCCCTTAGCTAGGACTTGTCCGGGCGATCTCCGCGGAATCAGCGCCCGACATCCGTTCCCAACATCCGTGAATCTCGTTATCGAAGATCTCGCCGAGTGAGGCAGAAGGGCGGCATGGATACACGGCGTGTGGTGTGCATCGGGCGAGTCCACCAGGCAGTGATCCAGTGGGACGACGGACAAGTCGGAGCGGTCCGGGTCAGACAGAACCACCCGCACCCGGCAGAGACCGTGCAGGCTGACCTGGCTACTCTGCGGGGCATGCTCATGGCCGCCGCCATCGACACCGCCTGCCGCGTCCTACGGCTGCCGGTCCAGAGTTCCAAGGTCCGTCTCATGATTTCCGAGTTCGTATTGTTCAGCAGTCTCCTTCGGGATCCTGTTACGGACCAATCCGACAGTGGGGCCGCAGACCAGCCAAAGGGGCATTGGAAGCTGTTCGACGCGCCCTGGCGAACACTGCGGCGACGTCGTTGAACAGTGCCCCACGGAACCATGAACTCCCCACACGGACGCACAACCTCCCCTACGCACCAGCAGTCGCTCGTGACAGCAGGAGACCATTACGTCGTATGGAGGTTGCCCCATGCCCACACCCCGTTCTCCCCGCATCGAGCGCGGCACGCTGCGCGCGGCCCCGGCTCTGAGCCTGGCCGTCGGCGCGGCGCTGGCCGTGACGGTCGCTCTGCCCGCCGCAGCCGGAGCCACGACGGCGCCGGCCACGGTGGGGACGGCGAGCGAGGGCAGGCGGCTCGTGTACACGGCGGCGCCCGGCCAGACCAACAGAGCGGCTGTCACCGTGACGTCGGGCGACCGTGTCCACCGCACCTACGTCATCGACGACGTGGTCCCGATCACCATCGAGCCGGGCACTCCCTGTACCCGCCCCGACAGCGCGGACCTCACCCGGATCTCCTGCACGGGCGAGCGCACGGACAGCGTCCTCGCGATGAGCCTCGGCGACGGCGACGACACCGTCACCTACACCAACGCCACCGGCATGGACGGCAATACCGGCCTGGTGGACCTGGGCTCCGGCAACGACAGGTCGACGGACACCGGCACGCGCGGCTTCCACGAGGTCTACGGCGGCCCGGGCGACGACACCGTCACCGGGGGCAGCTTCATGTGGGTCGTAGGCGGGGACGGCAAGGACACGATCCACGTCGGCGCCCACGCCTACGCTCGGGGCGAAGGCGGCGTCGACACCATCTACGCCGACGGCGACGGAGCCATGGCCGACGGAGGCCCGGGTAGCGACTTCCTCTACGGCGGCCCGGGCGGCCAGCTCCTCCAAGGCGGCACCGACGGGAACGACACGATCCGCGGCGGCACGGGCAACGACAAGCTGTACGGCCAGACCGGCAACGACATCCTCTACGGCAACAGCGGAAACGACACGATCTACGGCAACAGCGGCAACGACAAGCTGTACGGCGGCCCTGGCAGGGACACGCTCTCGGGCGGCCCGGGGCGCAACGTCGTACACCAGGACTGAGCCAGCAGAACCGACCGAGGCGGCGCGTCGTCACCGGGCACGTGGTGAGGACGCGCCGCTTCGTCGATCCGTCTCGCTCAGCCGAACGCCGCATTGCGCATCCGACTGCCGATCACCGTCGTACAGCCGTCCATCGCGGTCTTTCCGCCGGAGCAGAGACAGACGGACGCTGCCGTCGCTCATGCGGACCCAGCGGTCGGGAATCGAGTCGCCGGTGACGTCCGGGACAGCGAAGACTCGAGGTCCGGCGATGGCGGTCTAGCCTCGCGCTTTCACGAGGTGGCCTGTCCGCAGGCTGATCAGAAACGCAGAAAGTGCTCTTGACCTGCAACGATAGGACTTGCTGAGGGTCCTGTTGGCTGCGAGGGAAAGAGCACTTTCCAGGTGAGAGAGCCTACCGCGTGGTATCCGTGTGTCCGTGTCCAGGGGGACGGCCGTACAGGTGGTCTCGCAGGCCGGCTCGGTCCTGCTGGTGGAGACGGCCCGCAGGACCGGCCTCGACCATGCGATATCCGTGGCGCTGGCGCCGTGGCGGAAGCCACGGGCCGTCCACGACCCCGGGAAAGTCCTCCTGGACGTCGCACTGGCGGTCGCGTTGGGCGGGGACTGCCTGGCTGACGTCGGCATGCTGCGGTCGGAGCCGGCCGTGTTCGGGCCGGTGGCCTCCGACCCGACGGTCTCCCGCCTCGTCGACACCCTCGCCGCCTCTGGGGAGAAGGCGCTGGCGGCGATCCGTGCCGCGCGGGCCGAAGCACGCGAGCGGGCCTGGCAGTTGGCCGACGGCCACGCGCCCGATGCGGGCGGGACGGTGACCGTCGACCTCGACGGAGTGCTGGTGATCGCGCCCTCCGACAAGGAGGACGCAGCACCGACCTGGAAGCGAACCTACGGTCATCACCCGTTGATGGGCTTCGTCGACCACGGACCGGGCGGCACCGGTGAGCCGGTGGCGGCCCTGCTCAGGCCCGGGAACGCGGGCTCGAACACGGCCACCGACCACATCACCGCCACCCGCATGGCCCTGGCCCAGCTGCCGAAGAAGTACCGGCGTGGGCGCCGGACACTGATACGCACCGACTCCGCGGGCGGCACCCACGACTTCGTCGCCTGGCTCGCCCGGCAGCACCTGACGGCCCACAGACGGCCCAGCCCCACCAAAAAGCCCCCGCCCCGCGAAGAACTCGCAGGTCGGGGGCTTAGCGGTGCGTGATTACTTCTTCTTGCCCTGGTTCTTGACCGCCTCGATCGCCGCTGCCGCGGCGTCCGGGTCGAGGTACTTGCCGCCGGGGGTGAGCGGCTTGAAGTCGGCGTCGAGTTCGTAGTACAGGGGGATGCCCGTGGGGATGTTCAGGCTCGCGATGTCGGCGTCGGAGATGCCGTCGAGGTGCTTGACCAGGGCGCGCAGGCTGTTGCCGTGGGCGGCGACGAGGACCGTGCGGCCGTCGAGGAGGTCGGGGACGATGTCGTCGTACCAGTAGGGGAGCATGCGCTCGACGACGTCCTTCAGGCACTCCGTGCGGGGGCGCAGCTCCGGGGGGATGGAGGCGTAGCGCGCGTCGTCCGCCTGGGAGTACTCCGAGCCGGGCTCGATGGGCGGCGGCGGGGTGTCGTAGGAGCGGCGCCAGAGCATGAACTGCTCCTCGCCGAACTCCGCGAGGGTCTGCGCCTTGTCCTTGCCCTGGAGGGCACCGTAGTGGCGCTCGTTCAGGCGCCACGAGCGGTGGACCGGGATCCAGTGGCGGTCGGCGGATTCGAGGGCCAGCTGCGCGGTGCGGATGGCACGCTTCTGGAGGGACGTGTGGACCACGTCGGGCAGGAGGTCGGCGTCCTTCAGGAGTTCGCCACCGCGGACTGCCTCCTTCTCGCCCTTCTCGTTGAGGTTGACGTCCACCCAGCCGGTGAACAGGTTCTTCGCGTTCCACTCGCTCTCGCCGTGGCGGAGGAGGATCAGCTTGTACGGTGCGTCGGGCATGCGTATGAGCGTAATCGAAGGCTTTGGGGCGGGGCGCCCCTGCCCGCAGGGCGGACGGTGGGGCGACGGTTGACGGGATCTGTTAATCGAGTGGTCCGCGCGGAGCCGCCAACCGTAAGTTGTGTACGCCGCCCGAGCCGCTTACATCTGCGCTTGCATCCGTACATCCGTGGGGGTCCCCTATGTCCGTCGCCACCCTGAGACGCGCCACTCGCGAGACCCTTTCCGGGCTGCCCCGCGAGTTCTGGTGGCTGTGGACCAGCACGCTCGTCAACCGGCTCGGCGCCTTCGTCGCCACCTTCATGGCGCTGTACCTGACGCTCGACCGCGGGTACTCCGCCGCGTTCGCCGGTCTGGTCGCCTCGCTGCACGGGCTCGGCGGGGTCGTCTCCTCCCTCGGCGCGGGGGTGATGGCCGACCGGCTCGGGCGGCGGCCCACGATGCTGGTCGCCCAGGTGTCCACCGCCCTGTCGGTGGCACTGCTCGGGTTCATGCGCGATCCCGTCGCCATCGCCGGCGTCGCCTGCCTCGTCGGGATGGCCAGCAACGCCTCCCGGCCGGCCGTGCAGGCGATGATGGCCGACATCGTGCGGCCCGAGGACCGGGTGCGGGCCTTCTCCCTCAACTACTGGGCCGTCAACCTCGGTTTCGCCGTCTCCTCCATGGCCGCCGGCTTCATCGCCGAGTCCAGCTACCTCGCCGGGTTCCTGATCGAGGCGGGGATGACCCTGGCCTGCGCGCTCGTCGTGTTCCTGAAGGTGCCCGAGTCCCGGCCGCAGCGCACGGCGGCCGAGAAGCGGGCGGCGGACGAGGTCGGGCTCGGGACCGTGCTGCGCGACGGCCGTTTCATGAGCGTGGTCGGGCTGTCCTTCCTCGTCGCGCTGATCTTCCAGCAGGGGGCGGTCGGACTGCCCGTCGCCATGGGCGAGGCGGGGTTCACCCCGGCCGACTACGGCATGGCCATCGCCGTCAACGGCGTCCTCATCGTCGCGCTCCAGATCCCCGTCACCCGGTTCATCGAGCACCGGGACCCGCGGCGGCTGCTCGTCCTCTCCTCCCTGCTGGCGGGGTACGGCTTCGGGCTCACCGCCTTCGCCGGGTCCGTCGGCGTCTTCGCCCTGACGGTGTGCGTGTGGACACTCGCCGAGATCGTCAACGCGCCGACGCAGACCGGCCTGGTCGTCCGTCTCTCCCCGGTCCACGGGCGCGGGCGCTACCAGGGCATGTACACCATGTCCTGGTCCGTCGCCGCGCTGGTGGCCCCGCTGATGTCCGGTTTCGTCATCGACCGGTTCGGGGCGGAGTGGCTGTGGGGCCTGTGCGCGGTCGTCGGGACCGGCGCCGCGGTCGGGTACGGGGCACTGATGCGGAGGCTGCCGGCGGACCGGCGCGTGGCGGAACGGCCCCGCGAGACCAGGTCCGAGATCAACGCCGCCTGAGCACCGGCAGCACCCCGGCCCCGCTTCGAGGCGCCTCGTCTCAGGGGTGCATCCGCGCGCCCTTCAGCACCTTGTCCACCGCGTTCCGCGGTCCGTACACGGCCAGCCCCACCAGGTCCAGCCCGGCCGTCGGCACCGCGCGCACGGCCGCCCGGTTGTCCCGGTCGTGGCCCGTCGCGAAGAGGTCGGAGGTGAAGAGCGCGCGGGGCAGGGCGCGGGAGAGGGTCCGGGTGTGGGCCGCCGTCAGCGTCTCCTTCGTACCCTCGAAGACCAGCACCGGCTGGCGGAACATCGGCAGGTAGGGGACGTCGTCCGCGTCCTCGTACGGGTCTCCGATCACCTCGGGGACGGCCGTACCGAGGCCGCTCACCAGGAACGCGGTCACGTTCAGGCGCTGCCAGGTCTCCAGGTCCTCCCGCAGCAGGACGGCGATCTTGGTGTCGAAACGGGTCTGCTCGCTCATGCCTCGAGACTGCCGAACGTCGTACGACGTGGTCTTGTACGTTCTTTGCATGGCCACCGAACGCACCGCGCGCAACGGGGGCGACAGCGTCTGCGCCTGGCGCCCGCGCGTACCGGGTGTGGTGGAGGTCTTCCACGCGCATTTCACGCAGTACGCCTATCCGATGCATGTGCACGAGGCGTGGACGCTGCTCATCGTGGACGACGGGGCCGTACGGTACGACCTCGACCGGCACGAGCACGGCACCCCGGACGACACGGTGTCGCTGCTGCCGCCGCACGTCCCGCACAACGGTTCCCCCGCCACCCCGGGCGGCTTCCGCAAACGGGTGCTCTACCTGGACAGCTCGCGGCTGGGGGACGACCTGATCGGGGCGGCCGTCGACGGGCCCGATCTGCGCGATCCGCTGCTGCGGCGGCGCGTCGGGCAGTTGCACACCGCGCTCACGCACCCCGGTGACGAGCTGGAGGCGGAGAGCCGGCTGACGCTCGTCGGCGAGCGGCTGCGGGCGCGGCTGCGGCCCCGGGCCGCCGTAGGGGACGCCCCGCGGGACGCCGTACGGGCCCCGCGCCGGGATCCCGTCGTCGCTCGCCGGCTGCGCGAACTGCTCGACGAGCGTGTGGTCGAGGGCCTCACGCTGGACGAGGCCACCGGTCTCGTACCCGCCCATCCCGCGCATCTGGTACGGGCGTTCAGCGGCGCGTACGGCATCGCCCCGCACCAGTACCTGATGTCCCGCCGGGTCGACCGAGCCCGCCGCCTCCTGCTCGACGGGCAGCCGCCGGGCGAGGTGGCTGCGGCGACCGGCTTCTACGACCAGGCCCATCTGACGCGGCACTTCAAGAGGCTGGTGGGGGTGACGCCCGGGCGCTACCGCCTCGGCCCGGCCCCGTCGGGAGACGGTCCCGACTGACGGCGGGCCGGCCGGTCTGCCTGGCACCGGCCGACGGCGGGTCAGTCGGCCTGGCGTCGGGTCAGGTGGCTGAACGCGTCCAGGTTGCCGGTCGGCTCGCCGCGGGACACCCGCCAGGCGTACTCCTTGCGGATCGCGGAAGCGAAGCCCAATTCCAGGAGGGTGTTGAAGGAGCCGTCGGCGGCCTCCAGGACCTGGCCGAGGAGGCGGTCGATCTCGTCGGCGGTGACCGCGGCGAGCGGCAGCCGGGCCGTGACGTAGACGTCACCGAGCCGGTCCACGGCGTAACTCACGCCGTACAGCCTGAGGTTGCGCTCCAGGAGCCAGCGGTGGACGCCCGCCTCGTTCTCGTCGGGGTGGCGGATGACGAAGGCGTTCAGGGAGAGCGAGTGACGGCCGACCATGAGGGAGACGGTCGTCTTCAGCTTGCGGGTGCCGGGCAGCTGCACGACGTAGGTGCCGGGTTCTGGGCTCTCCCACTCCGGTCCGGCGTCCTCCAGGAAGCCCTCGATGACCTGTGCGGCCCTGTCGACATCAGCCATGGTGGGAGCGTACGCGACGCCGGTGGGCCTGCACCGCGGCCGTGTAGGTGTCCGCGGTGGCCGCGGCCGCGGTGTCCCAGCCGAACGACTGGGCGTGCCGGGCGGCGGCGGCGCCCATCCGGGCCGGCAGCTCGGGGCGGTCGGCGAACTCGGCCAGCACGCGCGCGTAGGCGGCGGGATCGTGGCCCTGGACCAGCACGCCGGTCTCGCCGTCCCGCACGGCCACCGGCAGGCCGCCGACCGAGGCGGCGAGCACCGGGGTGCCGGCCGCCTGCGCCTCTATCGCGACCAGCCCGAAGGACTCGCTGTAGGAGGGGACGACGAGGACGGACGCGGCGCGGAACCAGTCCGCGAGCCGCTCCTGGTCGACGGGCGGTCGAAACCGTACGACATCGGCGACGCCCAGCCGCGCGGCGAGCTTCTGGAGGCCTTCCGGCTTGGCCAGACCGCTGCCGCTGGGGCCGCCCACGATCGGTACGACCAGGCGTTTGCGCAGGTCGGGGCGTTCGTCGAGGAGCACGGCGACCGCGCGCAGCAGCACGTCGGGGGCCTTGAGGGGCTGGATGCGGCCCGCGAAGAGGGGGACCAGGGCGTCCTGCGGGAGGTCCAGCCGGGCGCGGGCGGCGGCGCGGCCGTCCGCGGGACAGAAACGGTCGAGGTTCACCCCGGGGTGCACCACGGCGACCTTGCGGGGGTCGGCGGCGTAGTGCCGGACCAGCTCGTCGGCCTCTTCGGCGGTGTTGGCGATGAGCCGGTCGGCCGCGCTGACGATCTGGGTCTCGCCGATCACGCGGGCGGCGGGCTCGGGGGTGTCGCCCTCGGCCAGGTTGGCGTTCTTGACCTTGGCCATGGTGTGCATGGCGTGCACCAGGGGGGCACCCCAGCGCTGGGCGGCGAGCCAGCCGACATGGCCGGAGAGCCAGTAGTGCGAGTGGACCAGGTCGTAGTAGCCGGGGCGGTGACCTGCCCAGGCCTGCATCACGCCGTGCGTGAAGGCACAGAGCTGGGCCGGCAGCTCCTCCTTGGCGAGGCCCTCGTAGGGGCCCGCGTCGACGTGCCGGACGAGGACGCCGGGGGCCAGTTCGACGGTCGGCGGGAGGGCGCCGGTGGTGGCGCGGGTGAAGATCTCGACCTCGATGTTGATCGCGGCGAGGCGCTGCGCGAGCTCCACGATGTAGACGTTCATGCCGCCGGCGTCGCCCGTGCCGGGCTGGTGGAGGGGTGAGGTGTGCACGGAGAGCATGGCGACCCTGCGGGGCCTGCGGTGCGGCAGCCTGAGCCGTGAGGGCGTGGCCGGTGAGCGACGCCCGAGCCTGCTGACGTACTGGCTCACGTGGCGTTCCTCCTCGCTGCGGGCATGCCTTGGGGAGGACACGGTGCGCCCTCCAAGCCGTCCAACACCGGAGGACGGCGTTCCCATTCCAGGCGGGACGGTTTTTGCCGAGGCATTACCGCGTGTCGCTCAACCGTTCGAGGGCGGGAGGCGTACGCGTGCGGCCGCGCATCCCTCCCGTCGCGTCCGCATACCCTCGTAGGTATGACATCCCGCGCTCCCGCCCGCCCCGTGGGCACGGTCACGCGCGGGACCACCCACCCGAACCGGCTGCGCCGCATGGACCGCTGGATCGCCGCCACGCACGGCGCGGAGCTGCGGCGCGCGGCCGACCCCTTGGCGATCGACCTCGGATACGGAGCCGCCCCCTGGACGGCCGTCGAGCTGCTGGGGCGCCTGCGCTCCGTCGCGCCCCACGCGCGCGTGGTGGGAGTCGAGATCGAACCGGCCCGAGTGACGGCGGCCCGGCCCTACGAGCGCGAGGGACTGGTCTTCCGGCACGGCGGCTTCGAACTCCCCCTCCCCCGCCGACCGCACCTCGTCCGGGCCGCCAACGTCCTGCGCCAGTACGACGAGGCCGAGGTCGCCGCGGTCTGGGAGCGGTTGTGCTCACGCCTCGCCCCCGCGACGGCGGGCTCTCGGGGCGGGCTGCTCGTCGAGGGGACCTGCGACGAGATCGGGCGCCGGCACGTATGGGTCGCACTCGGCCCGGAGGGACCGCGCACGGTCACCTTCGCGACCCGGCTGGGCTCCCTGCACCGCCCGTCGGACCTGGCGGAACGCCTGCCCAAGGCACTCATCCACCGCAACGTTCCCGGCGAGCCGGTGCACGCCTTCCTGCGCGACTTCGACCGCGCGTGGGCCGCCGCCGCGCCCTACGCCTCCTACGGCGCACGTCAGCGCTGGATCCGGGCGGTACGGGACCTGACGGCGGACTGGCCGGTGACGGACCGGCCGGCCCGGTGGCGGCAGGGTGAAGTGACGGTGCGGTGGGAGGCGTTGGCGCCGCGGGGCTGACCCCGGACGCCGGAGCCGGCACGGCCCGACTCGGCCCGGCGCCCCTTGCTCCTGGCCGCCCCGGCCCAGCTCGACCCATCTCAGCCGGGCCCGACTCGCCCACCCCGACCCGAATCGGCCCGACTTGGCCCGACTCGGCCCGACTTGGCCCGACTCGGCCCGACTCGGCCCGACTCGGCCCGCCAGGAACGATCTCCGTGAGTCGTTCGTCACAAAGGCGGGGAGATCGTCATGCCGGGGTGGATGAGGGGGAAGTGAGCCGGAAGCGCTGCCTCTGTCGTTTTCCGCGCCGACATGGCACGATCCCCCAGGCGTCCGGAAGTTACTGACGGTTAATCAGCTTTGGGGGACGAGGTATGGGTACGGGCAAGCGCGGCCTGATCACGGCGGCCGTGACCGTCGTCTGCGCGGTCACCGTCCTGGCGGTGCCGGGCATCGCGTTCGCGGCCCCCACGCCGACCGTCACCGCGACTCCCACCCCGGGCGTCGGCTCCAGCGCCGCCTCGACGGTCGAGCCCGGCAAGGACCTTGAGGCCGTCCGCGAGAAGCTCGACCAGCTCTACCACGCGGCGTCCGTCGCCACCGACGCGTACAACGCCGCCGAGGAGCGGACGCGGAAGCAGTCCGCGGAGATCGTCGAGCTGGCCAAGAAGATCGTCCAGGGCCAGGACAGGCTGGACGAGCTGAAGGACCGCGCGGGCGCCGCGGCCCGCGCCCAGTACCGCGGCGGCGGGCTCCCCGACGAGGCCAAGCTGATGCTGAGCGACAACCCTCAGCAGTTCCTCGACGGAGCGGGCCGGGTGATCCAGGGCCAGCGGGCGACCAAGGGCCTGATCGGGGAAATGACCCGCACCCAGCAGGACTTGGAGCAGTACGCCAAGGACGCCACCTCCCAATGGCAGAAGCTGGAGGCCGACCGCCAGGTCCGCGCCGCCGCCCAGAAGAAGATCGAGAAGCAGATCGCGGCGGCGAAGACGCTCGAGTCGCAGCTGGAGAAAGAGGAGAAGGAGCGCCTCGCCGAGCTGGAGGAGGCGGCCGCACACCAGGCGCAGACCGCCTGGCTGGACTCCGGCATCCTCGACGAGATCAAGGGCAAGGCGTCCGCGCAGGGCAAGAAGGCCGTGCAGTTCGCGACGGCCCAGATGGGCAAGCCGTACGAGTGGGGCGCCGAGGGCCCGAAGACGTACGACTGCTCGGGCCTCACCTCACAGGCCTGGGCGAGCGCCGGCCACGGCATCCCGCGCACCTCGCAGGAGCAGTGGAAGCAGCTCAAGCACGTCGACATCAAGGACATGCGCCCCGGCGATCTGATCATCTACTTCGGCGACGCCAGCCATGTCGCGATGTACGTGGGCGACGGCGCGATCATCCACGCCCCGCGGCCGGGCCGGACCGTGACACTGGCGGGCGCGGGCACGATGCCGATCCTCGGAGTGGTCCGGCCGGACGCGTGACCCGGGCCACGTGACCCAGCGCACCCGGGGTCGGGGGCAAACCCGGCGCGGACGTGACGTTCGTCATCCCCGCTGCACACGGCCCCTGCCCAACTGCGGTACACAATGCGGCATATGACAGCGGTCTGAAGCGAAGCGGCCTGCCTCACACCATTCCGTTGCGGCGCCGACAACCGCTATGGTCCCCGTCGGTGGATGGAGGTCCCTCTGTCCGCCATGCCCTCGGGGGGAGGGAAGGAACCCAAGACGATGCCCGTACCCGTGCCGCGGCAGAGAGCGATCCCGGCCGTGGAGTGTGGTCAGGCGCAGGCCGTGCCCCAGAGCGGCCCCTCGAAGGAAGAGACCCCGCGCAAGGAAGCCAAGGTCGACAACACCGCCACCACCACCCACCCGAACGCCGCCGCCAACGCCCATCTCACGCTCCTGCTGATCGAGGACGATCCGGCGGGATCGCCGATCGTGCCCGACCTCCTCGACTCGGCCGGCAACCCGATCCGCGTCCGCACCGCCCGCAACCTCACCGAGGCCGAGCGGCTGCTCACCGACGACGTCCAGTGCATCCTGCTGGACCTGGCGCTGTCGGCGCCCGCCCGCCCGTCCGGCGACGATGACGACGAGCTCGCCGTGCTCAAGCACGTGCTGCGGCTCGCGCCCCGGCACGCCGTCCTCGCGCTCACCGCGTCCGGCGACGCCGAGCGCGGCGCTCAGGCGGTACGGGTCGGTGCCCAGGACTATCTCTTCCGGGACGAGCTGGACGGTCGGCTGCTGAGCCGCGCGATCCGGTACGCGGTGGAGCGGAAACGTTCCGACAGCGCCGAGCGGCGGCTCGCCGAGGGCAAGCTGCGCGCCCAGGAGAACGCCCGCCTGGAGCGCGGCCTGCTGCCGACCCCCCTGCTGGAGGGCTCGGCACTCCGCTTCGCCGCCCGCTACCGCCCCGGCCGCTCGCGCGCGCTGCTCGGCGGTGACTTCTACGACATCGTCCGCACGCCCGACGGCACCGTGCACGCCATGATCGGCGATGTCTGCGGGCACGGGCCGGACGAGGCGGCGCTCGGCGTCGAGCTGCGCATCGCCTGGCGCGCGCTGACCCTGGCGGGCCTGTGCGGCGACCAGCTGCTCGGCACGTTGCAGCAGGTGCTGGAGCACGAGCGCGACGACGACGAGATCTTCGCGACGCTGTGCACGGTGGACATCGCCCCGGACGGCCGCCGCGCGGGCCTGTGCCTGGCCGGTCACCCGTCCCCGCTGATCGCCCGTCCGGGCCGGCCCGCGGAGCTGCTGCCGTACGACAACAACGGCCCCGCGCTCGGTCTGCTGCCCGGCGCCCGCTGGCCGCGTATGCAGGTGGAGCTGGGCGCCGAGTGGAGCCTGATGCTCTACACCGACGGTCTGATCGAGGGCCGGATCGGGACGGGCCGGGAGCGGCTCGGCCAGGACGGCATGGTCGAGATGGTCCGCCGCCAGCTGACGTCCGGCCTGCACGGCGAACAGTTGCTGCGGGCCGCGGTCAACGAGGTCCGTGAGCTGAACGGCGGCGAGCTGACGGACGACGTCGCGGTGGTACTGCTGGACCGGGTTCCCTGAGGAATCCGGCGGCGAGACCCCCGGCAGCGTCACCTGAGAACCCGCCGACGGGTCTTGAGAGACCCGCGGCGGGTCCTGAGAGACCTGCGGCGGGTTCCGAGAGCCCCACGGTCGGCCCTGAGAGACCGGCGACGGCTTCCGGAGAGACTGGCGGCTGATCCTCAAAAGACCCACGGTCGTCACCGGGAGACCACCGACGGCTTCCCGGGAGACCGGCGGCTGATCCTCAAAAGACCCACGGTCGTCACCGGGAGACCACCGACGGCTTCCGGAGAGACCGGCGGCTGATCCTCGGCGACCCACCGTGGGTCCTGGGAGAGTGGGGGCGGTCAGCGCCCGCCGTTGTACGGACCGTAGGGGCCGTCGCTGCTGCTTCCGCCGCGACGGCGGCCCCAGCCGCTGCCGCCGCCGGAGGCCTGCTTCACCGCGGGCCGCACATCCACGATGTAGACGATGCTGGCGACCGCACCGGCGATCGGGAGCATCGAGAAGATCGAGAACAGGTAGCTCACCACGAGCGCGATGGCGAGGATGATCAGCCAGAAGACCTTGTTCTGCTTGTCGGCCGCGCGGAAGGCGTCCTCGCGCCGGAACGCGGCGTCGAACAGCCCGAACGCCGCCAGGACCATGAGAAGAATCTTCAAGAGCCCCAGGAATCCCGCGAAGCCCAGCGCCAGCATGCCGCCCACCGTCCGTTCTCTCCGACTCCCATGACCATGGCTCCTTCGGCCACCGTACCCGTAGAACGGGCCGGGCACCCCAGAGGTGCCCGGCCCGTACGCATACCGTCCCTGATTACTTGGTGGGCGGCGTCGTCTTCTTGACGGTGGCCTTGCGCGGGGCCGGAGCCTTCTTCGCCACGGGCTTCTTGTCCGTGGCCGCCTCGGCCGCGGCGGGCGTCGGCTCCTGCTTGACCACGGCCGGCTCGGAGTTCGGCTCGACGGCGATCGCCAGGTCCTCGATCTCGTCGGCGGCCTCGCCGCGCCAGGTCCGCACGGCCTGCTCGCCGTGCTCGGCGACCTTCTCGTAGGTCTCGCGGGCCTTCACGGCGTACTCGGCGGCGACGCCGACCCCGCGCAGCGCGAGGTCCTGGGCGCTCTCGCCGAGCTTCTTCAGGTCACCGTCGAGGGTGTTGATGAACTCGCCGACCTTCGCCTGAAGGCTCTCCTGCGCCTCCTTGGCGCGGGCGGCGGCCTTCTCCTGCACGGCCTTCGGGTCGGTGCCGCGGACGGCCTCGAACCGGGCCGGAGCCTCGGCGCGCAGCTGCTCCACCAGACCGGGCACCCGCCTGGCCTGCTGCAGGGCGAGGTCGGCGGTGCCGGCGGCGAAGTAGAACGGGGTCGGGTCGCTGAGGGTCTTGCGCAGGTCGTCGGTGATGGCCATGGTGATGGTCCTCCCGGAATTCACGTTCGGCTGAGGGTTTTGTGGGTCCGCATTCGGGCGGCCGGTCCCCTGGTCCGGTCAACTGGCCGTCTGCTGCGGATCGGTGCCGGAACCGCCGGCGCGGCGGGTACGGCGTGCGGGGGTCTTGCGGGCACGGCGTACGGCACTGTCGCCTTCGCCGTCGCCCAGGTCGTCTCTGTCGTCAGCACTGTCGTCAGCGACCTTCGCACCGTCGGACTCGTCGTCGGCGTCCACCGTGCCGGGCGTGTCGGCCGGTTCCCCCTCGGGGGCGGCCACGAATCCGTTCTCCTTGCGGAACGACTCGTAGACCTGGAGCAGCGCTTGCTTCTGCCCCTCGGTCAACGTGGGATCGGCGAGGATGACCGCACGTGTCTCCACCTCGTCCCGGTCCCGCTCGGCGTCGAGGATCCCGGCCCGGACGTACAGCGTCTCGGCGGAGATCCGCAGGGCCTTGGCGACCTGCTGCAGCACCTCCGCGCTCGGCTTGCGCAGCCCGCGCTCGATCTGACTCAGATACGGATTGGACACTCCGGCGGCGTCGGCGAGCTGCCGCAGCGACAGCTGCGCGGTGCGCCGCTGCTCGCGCAGGTACTCGCCGAGATTGCCGACGTTGAGTGATGCCATGACTCCACTGTGCCCCACCTCCGCTAACTATTGCAAGCATCCGCTTGCAATAGTGCGCTGTGTCACCCGTTCGGCCGCGCCGACTGGGCCGTTCGAGATGCGGGCGCGTCTCGGGGAGAGCTTTGGGGCGGCTGGGTCTGGGCCCGGACCTCAGCACGGGTACCCGCCGATCCACCCCTCCAATACCGCGAAATCCGCGTCCGTCAGGCCGTACCGGTGGTCCACGCGATGGAGCAGGGCCCGTCCGGGGTGGTGGGCGCTCACCCAGTCGAGGTCGACGGCGGTGATCTCGTCGTCGACCCAGACGAAGGGCCGGCCCGCCGCGCGGGCGACGAGCGGCCGGGTCTTCCAGTACAGGGCGCCCGGCGGGCACTCCTCGTCCGGCCAGTCCACCACCGGCAGCGGAGGCAGCCCCAGCCAGGGCGCGACAACCACGTTGGCCTCGTCGAGCCAGGTCGTCGCCCACACCAGCTCGCAGCCCAGGGCCGCCAGCCGGGGGCCGAGCCCCGGGTCGATCCGGGTCAGCAGGGGATTCGCGGCGGCGTCGGCGGAGGGCGGGTCACCCGCCTCGCCTGCCTCGTACACCGGGTACGGACCGTCCGCCCCGAAGGGGAGCAGCGTCCCGTCGATGTCGAGGAAGAGGAGCAGGGACCCCGAAGACGGCCGGGACGGCGAGGGAGGCGAGGACGGCGAGGACGGCGAGGACGGCGGAGGAGGCATCGAAAACCACATTGCCCTTTCTCCCGCCGCGCCGCTAGCGTCCCACCCATGACTGCCGGGTCGGCCACGGGCCACGAGCGAAACGGGTCCCCGGCCTCTGTATGAGGTCCGGGCGGGCCAGGGGCCCGCCACTTTCTCCGCGCACACGGATATCGGCGCAGTACGCGCATCACGTGACTCCCGCGACAGAGAAAGAAGAGAATGCCCAACGACTTCAACCAGCACGTCATCGACGAGTTCCGCGCCCACCACGGCCGCGTCGGCGGCTACTTCGAGGATGCCCGCCTGCTCCTGCTGACCACCACCGGCGCCCGCACCGGCACCCCGCACACGACTCCCCTCGGCTACCTCCCCGACGGCGGCGACCGCGTCCTGGTCATCGGCTCGGCCGGCGGCTCCCCCAGGGATCCGCAGTGGTTCCGCAACCTGCTCGCCCGGCCCCGCGCCACCGTCGAGAGCGGCGCGTTCACCTACGAGGCACGGGCCGTCGTGCTGACCGGCGAGGAACGCGACCGTGCCTTCGCCCGCGCCGTAGAGGCGGACCCCGGCTGGGCGGCGTACCAGGAGAAGGCCGGCCGGACCATCCCCGTCGTCGCCCTGTACGACAGCAGCGCCGGCGGTCCGCCGCGCGTCAACGCCGGTTCGCCGGGCGAGGCGCTCAAGGTGGTCCACGACGCATTCCGCCGCGAACTCGGCCTGATCCGGGCGGAGATGCGCAGGGGAGAGGGCGGCACTCTCGGCGCCCAGCTGCGCGTCACCTGTCTGACCTTCTGCCAGGGCCTGCACCACCACCACGCCGGCGAGGACCTGGCCTTGTTCCCGTTCCTGGCGGACCGGCACCCGGAGTCCGCCCCGGTGCTGGCCCGGCTGCGCGAGGAGCACGAGCGGATCGCCGTACTGGTCGCCGAGCTGCGCCGTGCGGTGTCCGCGCGCGACGCGGACCCGGCCGTGGCACGCGCCGAGGTGGAGCGGCTGACGGCCGAGCTCGAAGCCCATCTGGCCTACGAGGAGGAACAGTTGATGCCGCTCTTCCAGGGCGGCTGACCCGGGCCGGGTACGGGCGGCTGACCCGGGCCGGGTACGGGCGGCCGACCGGGCCGGGTACAGACGGCCGACCCGGCCGGGTACAGACGGCCGACCCGGCCCTGGTACGGCCGACGCCAGTGCCGTGGCAGGCAACGTATGCCCGTGACGGGGCGAACGTCGCCCGCTGCGGCACTAGAACGGCAGCGGCCGCCCGTGCACCACGTCCAGCCGCGACACCGCCCGCGTCAGGACGACGTACAGCCGGTGCAGCCCCCGTTCCTCCGCCGCCGCGATCGCCGCCGGTTCGACGGCGACGACATGGTCGTACTCCAGGCCTTTGACGGCGCTCGCGGGTACCACCGTCACCCGCGCGGCCGGTTCTTCCGCGCCGGCCGTCTCGATGCCGGCCGCGTCGAGCGCGTCCCGCAGACCGGACACGTCCGCGTCGGCGGCGATGACGCCGACGGAGCCCTCACGGGTGAGCGCGTCCCGTACGCAGTCCACCGTCGTGCCGGGGACGTCGTCCGTCCCGCGCAGCCGCAGCTCGCCGTCCGCGCGCAGCGAGCGGGCGGCCGGGACGTCGACGTCCAGCCGCTCCAGCAGCCGGTCGGCGAGCGCGACGACCACCGCCGGGACGCGGAACCCGCTGGTCAGCGGCACCACGGCCGCGTCCGGCTTGCCGAGGTGGCGCAGCAGCTCGGGCCAGCTCCTCGCCGCCCACGGGGTCGTCCCCTGTGCTTACCGCATCTCGGGTGTGTGGCGCTCCGGCGGCCCGGCGCGGTACGGCAGCCCAGCCTCCAGCACCCCGAACGCCCGCTCCGCCGCGGACACGGCGTCCGTCCGCACCTCCGCCACCGGCTCCCCGGCGGCGATCCGCCGCCAGTTCTCCAGCGCGAGGATCCGCTGCACCGCGATGATCTGTCCGGCGGCGAGCCGCGTCTCCAGGCCGCCGCCGAGCGCCCCGGCCAGCGCCGCCTCCGAGCGCTCCTGGTACCCGTACAGCCGGGCGACCAGCGCGGGAGTCCCGTACAGCAGCGAGTGGAAGGCGAGGACCTCAGGCCGGTCGTTGAGCCCGGTGACCGGATCGCACCGCTCCAGCCCGTCGAGGAAGTGCCGGCGCAGCGCGGCCACCGGTGCCGTCGCACCCGTCACCACCCGGGCCGGCTCGTCCTCGTGGTCGGCGAACCGGTGCAGGACCAGGTCCTCCTTGGTCGGGAAGTACCGGAAGAGGGTCGGCTTCGAGATCTCGGCCGCGGCGGCGACCTCGGCGACCGACACCGCGTCGAACCCCTTCTCCAGGAAGAGGCCGATGGCGATGTCCGACACGGCCTGGTACATCCGCTGCCTCTTGCGCTCGCGCAGACCCACGTTGCCGCTGCTCATGGCTGCGAAGCGTAGCTTCGGCGCGGACTCGGCGGGGACAGCCCCGGAGGCCTGGTCAGCGCGCGCCCACGCCGTCGCCATCCATGTGTGACCGTCGCCGGCGCGTGAGGGCCGACGCGATCCCCTCCGAGGTCGGCACCGCCTCCAGCCCGAGCGGTCCGGCGGCCGCGGCCAGGACGTCGCGCAGTTTGAGGCCGGCGTGGTGGAGGCGACGTCGGTAGGACTCCGCACCGGCATCCTGTGACAGGGCGACACGAATGACGTCCGTGAAGACGGACTGCGCCTTCTTGTAGTCGAGCAGCAGTGGAAGGTCGTGCTCCAGACCGTTGGAGGCACCGGGTCGCAAAGCCTCCACGACGGAACTCCACCGCTGCACCACCATCCGCTCCTGCCACCTCGGGTACCGCATCAGATAGAGGTGGGTGGCCAGGTCATAGAGGGGATCTCCCACCATCGCCAACTCCCAGTCGATCGTCCAGAGCCGGTTCCCCGAATCGACGATGAAGTTCTCGCGATGCAAGTCTGCGTGCAAGAGGCCGAACGGACGTTCTTTGAGGCCCGATACATGTTTCCTGAGCTTCTTGAAAGAATCGGCGTCAATGCCGAGATCAGCGAAAAGCACTTCGAATTCTTGGAGGTTTTTCAAGTAGACATGCTCTTCGGTGAAAGAGACGAGCCTTTCCAGAAACCCGTTGCTGTCACCTCCCTCCGGGCGATCCTCATCCTTGCACCGCCGCTTGACAAGGAGAGTCTCAGGAGTCACACAGATCAGCTGCCCGAAGACATCGGTGATCTGCTGGAGCAGCGTGACGGGAACAGGGGAGCCGGACATGTACAAGGAACCCAGCGTCCGCCCTTCGATGAATCTCTGCAAGCGGATTCCATCGATCTCGACGATATCCGGGATGCCGGAAATCCGGCCGCTGAGAGAGCTCAACAGCTGCTCTTCCGAGGAAAAACACCGCCGATCGAACCACAAGAGACCGGCGCGCGGCTCCCGGCACTTCCATCGACTTCCTGCGTCGCCAGGCAGCGAAAACACATAGGTTTCATGGTGATATCCCCGAAGCGGCCCCTCGACCGCACTCTCGTCACCACTCACCTCAACTGCATGCAGCCGAGCCGCAGAAGCCGATTCGAGTGACATTATCCGTTCTTTCTTCTCGGACCTTCCCAGGTGCAGAAAGTGTGAGCACGCTACTCCACCGATGGCCCGCCTCGCGCCAGGATGCATCCCCCGCATCGCACTTGGCCCCACCGGACGGCTATGGGCCGCACACTTGTCCGACGACTTGTTCTGTGCGATACCCCCACCCCCCAAACCTCTGTCCCCTGTCCCCTGCACCCTGAATTGCGACCATGACCTGCGGTGCTGTTAGAACGGCCCGCCGTGGCCCACACTGACCCCGGCGAGCGGGCGAGACCGAGAAGTCCCATGGCGACGCGCTCGACCGACGCGAAACCCTGCGGAAGTTGCTCCGCCAGACGGATGCCGCCCTGCTCGACTTCGACCGACCGGTCACCGACCTGTTCGGTGACGCGCCCACGGCACTCATCGCCCATGAAGTCGAGGAGATGGCACGCGCCGAGTGGGGGCCGCTGGACGACGATGCGGAGGCGTGTGAGGACTCGCACGGCATCCTCCGGCATCTCAGGGACATGTACGACCGGCCGAGTACCCTTCCTCGCGACCGCCGGGCACTGGAGCAGGCGGAAGCCATAGGGACGCGGCACGAGTACGACGCCGCCAGGTCGGCCCTGCCCGCCCTCTTCCTGTCTGCTCATCGGTGACGAGCTCACCGACCTGAAGTCCGCTCGCACGGCGGGCACCCGCTTCCTCGGGTACACCCGCTCGGAGGGACGCGCAGCGGAGACGCGGACACGGGGCAGCTCCTGGGTCGCACCTCGCACGAACCCCTCATCGACGCAGCAAGGATGCTGTGGAGCGGCAACTCACCTTCTGGCGTCGCCGAGTTGACCGAGGCATCATGGTGCGCCACGGGGAGCGGCGGGCATGGCGAACGCCTCGCGCCCACGGCTCACGCACAGGGGGTGGTGTGTGTCTTCTCGCAATCCAGGTGCCGGCGGCCCGTCCAGGCTTGACCTCATCCGGCATTCACTGAGCGAGTGGAAGCCCCGCATCGTCAAGTGGTCGCTCGCGCTGGTAGGCGCCCTGGGCATCGCCGCAGAAATCATCGATCCACTCGGCGAGACACTCAAGAGCCAGGGTTTCCTGGGCGGCTCCTTCGCAGCACTGATCGCCCTCATCCTCTTCGACGCCATCAGCGAGTCCGAACCCCGGGAGGTGTCGGGCGTCTACGTGCTCGCTCACAGGAACGACCTGCACGGCCCTTTCCGGGAGGCGTTCGAGGCACGCCATGTCCGCGTCGACTTCTCCGGGTTCACCATGGAGACATTGCTCGACCTGCTCAAAGGGCCGCTGGAGCGGATGGCCGATGAGGAAGTGCGCACGCAGGAGCTGACGTTACGCATCATCGTCGCCCACCTGAATCTCCCGATGAGCCTTCCGGGACGGCTCGACGCAGCACCCGAAGGCAGCGGCCGGCCCGCCGGAACATTCCAATTCGCTGACTCCGCAGAAAATCGCCAGCGAATGCGGGATGATTACACGAAGCCGAACTGGCAGAACCTGAAAGCCCTTCTGAACAAGGTCCATGAGCGGAACCAGCACATCGCCATCTCATGCGAGATACGGGAGTCACCGCAGGTTCCCGAGCGCAAGTGCTACATTCTCAATCAGGAAAAATTCTTCCACCAACCCTACGGGATCATGGAGGCGGACGTCACATGGAATGACAACACGTATCACATTCTCGACACTGCCGGCATAGGCCTCCGGCACGGAACGGCCCGCGTCATCGGCTGGGACAGGCGATCGAATTCCAGATCGACACGGGAGATCGCGGAACACCATATGGAATGGCACCGGAACCTCTGGAACAAACTGACTCACATCAAGCCTGAACATCCCGTCATCAGAGACCCTCACTGGATTCCACCGGAACAGCAGAGTACCGACTGACGGCGACTCGACTCCCCCTCTCCAGCGGCCGGCTTCACCTTGCGCTGGCTGTTCGAAAGTCGCTCCCCTGGCGGACCGGCCGACGATGCCGATCAGTCCAGGATCGATTACTTCAGGCCGCCCATGGTCCGCACCACCCGGAGCACCGGTTCCAGCGAGTCCACGATCTCCGTGGCGCCCGCTTCTCTCAGGCACTTCCTCTTGCGTTGATTACGCGCGTAGCCCAGGAACGGAACACCTGCTGCCTGAGCGGCGAGGAAGTCCGTGTCCGCGTCACCGATCATCAGCGCCTCCTGGGCGGCCGCACCCATGGCGCGCAGGGCGCGATTGAGGCAGTGCGGATCGGGCTTGAGGAGGTGAAGCTTCCGGGTACGCCCGTAGACGTGCGGGGCGAAGCGGGAGAGCAGTCCGCGATTTTCCAGGTAACTCTTGGCCACCACGGGGGAGTTGTTCGTGGTGATGGCGAGGCGCGCACCCACTGCGGACCAGGTGTGTATCAGGGGGTCGGCGTAGGCGGTGGGCATGGCGGATTTCGCGGCCCGTAGCTCCTCCTGGGTGAGCTGCTCCTCCAGTTCCACTACGAGATCACTGCGGGGATGCCGACGGTCCACCGCGCGCAGAACCGCCTGCGGATCCAGGGACTCCCGCTCCCCGTCCGTCAACAGGCCGCGCAAGCCCTGCCCCTCCAACCAGTCCACCAGGCCGTACGCCACCTGTTCCGCCGGATACGACGCGAACAGCCCACAGATCGGTCCGTCGAAGTCCCAAAGGACGACCCGCGCACGTGCGGTCATCTCCTGAAGCTTCCCGATCTCATTCTCTGCCTCTTCTGTCACCGAATCAGTGTGCGTCGTATCGGAAGTCACTAGGAGAGTGTCAGGTCCGAGGAGATGGTTTCCCAGAGGGCGTCGAACCACTTCTGGGACTGTTCCACGAACCCGGCGTCCCGTTCACCCGCGCCCCGCTCGAAGGAGAAGAGGACGGACTCGGCACCCAGCACGTCGTACATGTCCATCGTCGTCCCGCTCTCGGTCATCTCCTCCCGCCGCTTGACCATGTAGTAGGCCATCAGCGCCTCCGAACCGTTGAGCAGGTACAGCTTCACCGGCGGGGTGAACGGCAGCGCGCGGAAGGTCACGCGGACCTCGATGCCGTGGGAGGAGCGCAGGGAGCGGAGGTTGTGGCGCAGCACCTGCCCCTGGGCGTTGCGCATCTGGAGCCACCGCTGATGGACCGGGTCGTCGTCGCCGCGGCCGTCCACCGGGATCGGGAAGGCCAGAGCGATGTCCCGGGAGGGCAGAAGGATCCGGACATCGATCGACTCGGGCCGGCTGTGCCCCGCGTGGATCGTGCGCAGCGGCTCGCTCAGAGCGAGCCTCAAGGTCTCCGCCGTGAGGGAGACCGCGTCGATCCGGACGTGCTGAGCGGCGAAGGCCTCCGCCAGCCTGGGAGCCAGCCCCACCATCGTGGGTTGCGGCTCGTTGCGGCTCGACCTCGGTTCCGCGATACGCGGCGGACTCCCCCTGGACACGTTGCTGAGCAGACCGGCGTCCTGGAGGGCCCGCAGGGCCTGGCGGACGGTGCCGCGCTCGACGCCGAACTCCTCGGCGAGCACGGCCTGCGTGGGCAGACGCTTCCCCGCTTCGAGGTCGCCGGTCCGGATGCGTTCCCGCAGGACGTCGGCGATCTCCTGGGCCGAGGCTCTCCCGCTGCCGTTCACCACCGCGTTCTCCTGGTCGACGTTCGTGCTGTGAGCGGCACCGGTAACCGCCTGCGACACCGGTCAGCCGAGGGTCAGGTCCGTAGTGATGGTTTCCCAGAGGGCGTCGAACCATTTCTGGGACTGTTCCACGAACCCGGCGTCCCGTTCACCCGCGCCCCGCTCGAAGGAGAAGAGGACGGACTCGGCACCCAGCACGTCGTACATGTCCATCGTCGTCCCGCTCTCGGTCATCTCCTCCCGCCGCTTGACCATGTAGTAGGCCATCAGCGCCTCCGAACCGTTGAGCAGGTACAGCTTCACCGGCGGGGTGAACGGCAGCGCGCGGAAGGTGACGCGGACCTCGATGCCGTGGGAGGAGCGCAGGGAGCGGAGGTTGTGGCGCAGCACCTGCCCCTGGGCGTTGCGCATCTGGAGCCACCGCTGATGGACCGGGTCGTCGTCGCCGCGGCCGTCCACCGGGATCGGGAAGGCCAGAGCGATGTCCCGGGAGGGCAGAAGGATCCGGACATCGATCGACTCGGGCCGGCTGTGCCCCGCGTGGATCGTGCGCAGCGGCTCGCTCAGGGCCATCATCAGGCTCTCCGCCGTGAGGCAGGCCGCGTCGATCCGGACGTGCGGTGCCTCGAACGCCACCGCCAGACGGGGTGCGAGACCGACCATCGTCGGCTGCGGCTCCAGGGGACCCGGTGCCGCCCGCGCGACACGCGGCGGGCTGCCCTTGCTCACGTTGCTGAGCAGACCGGCGTCCTGAAGGGCCCGCAGGGCCTGGCGGACGGTGCCGCGCTCGACGCCGAACTCCTCGGCGAGCTCCGCCTGGGTGGGCAGGCGGTCGCCCGCCTTGAGGTCTCCGACCCGGATGCGTTCCCGCAGGACGTCGGCGATGTCCTGGGGCGAGAGCCTGCTGCTGCCGTTCACTGCCACGTTCTCCTGTGCCACGACCAAACGCTACAACTTAGATCCATCTGCCGGGAGTTGTTTGGAAGTTGTTTATGAATGGCTGCCAAGTGGGGACAAACATAGTGGAGTTGGTAGCCAACTTAGCCTAGTTGGCGGAAGGTTTGCCTCCCCTCGACCAGCCTCCGTCCCCCACACCCGTTCCGTCCGGCCGCCCGAAGGGGGAAACACCATGCCCGCCGCCCTCGCCCTCCTCGTCACCGTCTTCGCCGTCGGCTTCGAGCAGACCATCCAGTGGAAGTACGGCGCCGGCGGCGCCGTCGGTCTGCTGCTGCTCACCGTCGGCATCAAGGCGAAGAGTCCCGCGGTCAGCTCCATCGGGGCCGTCATGCTCGTCGCCCTGCTGACCAGGCCCGCCGCCTGACAGCCGATCGCCCAGGTCGCTGCCCAGGTCGCTGCCCAGGTCACCACTTGTGGGAGACATCAGCTCGTGAGCACCAGCTCGGAGCTGATCGTCTCCCACAGCGCGTTGAACCACAGGTACGACTGCTCCACGAACGTCGTGTCGCGCAGGCCGGGCCCCTGCTCGAAGGCGAACAGCATCGACTGGGTGCCCTCGGCGTCGTACAGCTCCAGGGGCTCGTGGTCGATCTCCTCCTCGCGGCGCACCAGCGTGTAGTACGCGAAGAGCGCTTCCGCCCCGTTGAGCAGGTAGAGCTTGACCGGCGGCGTGAAGGGCAGCGCGCGAAAGGTCACGCGGACGTCGATGCCGTGTGTGGAACGCAGGGCCAGCAGATTGTGCCGGAGCACCTGCCCCTGGGCGTTGCGATGGTCCAGCCAGCGGCGGTGCAGCCGGTCGGGGGCGGAGCGGTCGACTGGCGCGGGGAACGCCAGGTCGATGTCCCGGCTGGGCAGCAGGATCCGCACGTCGACCTTGGCCGGTTTTATTCGCCCCGCGTGGATCTGGCGCAACGGCTCGCCCATGGCGAGCGTGAGGGAGACCGAGGTCAGACAGAGGGCGTCGATCTCGACGCGCTCGGCCGCGAAGGCACCCGCGACGCGCGGGCCGAGAGCCACCATGGTGGGCTGGGGCGGGGCTTCCGGGCCGGTCAGGGCGGTGCCGAGGCCCAGGTCGGGGGCGACCGTCGCCGGGCTCCCCTTGGACACGTTGGTGAGCAGCTGCTCCGCCCGGAGGATCCGCAGCGCCTCCCGTACGGCCCCGCGCTCGACGCCGAACTCGTCGGCCAGTTTCGCCTGCGTGGGCATGCGCTGGCCCGGCCGCAGCACCCCGGACCTGATCCGGGTGCGCAGCTCGTCGGCCACCTCGCGGTGTGTCCTCTGTGGCCGTTGTGGCCTTTTCCGTCCACTGACGGAGGCGGGTTCCGGCTCCACGACCAAACACTACAACTTCCCGCCATCTTTGGGCAGTTCACGGAAAGGTGGTTATGAGCCGCTTCCAAGCGGAGATAAGTACAGTGAAGTTGGTCGCCAACTTGAGCAACATGGTCAATCCTGCCGGGTGTTGGCCACCAGGGGGATAAGGAGGGTCCGTCATGCCGCTCATCGCCATCGCCGTCGCCGCCCTCGCCATCGGCTTCGAACAACTCGTCCAGTGGAAGTACGGGCCGATGGGCCTCATCGCGTTCGCCGCGCTCACCATCGGCATCAAAGCCAAGAACACCACGATCAGCGGCATCGGAGCGGTCATCCTCGTGATGCTGCTCGCCCAGTCCGGCTGACCGGGCTCCCTTCCGGAGGGGAGCCGGGAGCCTGGTCGGTCTGCACCACCGCACAACAACCACAACTGAACAGCCACAGCTACGGATGCGTGGTACCGCAACACCGCAACACCGCAACACCGCAATACCGCAACACCGCACTGCCGTCGGCCGGAGGGAGCACTCAGAACATGTCCGGGCACCAAGGTCGCCTGGACGTACGCAGCAGGGCGTCGGCCACCCGGGCGGCGCCCGCTCGTTCTTCCCGCACCCGGCCCGCCGCCGCCAGCCGCACCGCCGACTCGTCGCCGAGCCACAGGGCCGCCAGATCGCCCACGTCCAGGGTGAGGTCGGCGTCCGCCGACGTCGCCGCGCAGACCCCCGTCCCGGTCGCCGCGGCCTCCAGCCGGTAGCGGCCGCCGGCGAGTCCGGCCCCGTCGACGACCTCCAGCACCAGCGAGCCCGGCCCGCCGTACGTACGTGCTTCGAGCGCTCGTACGACATCCAGGAGCCGCACCCACAGCCAGTCGGCCTGCGTGGTGATCCTGGCCGCCCTGGCGTCGGGGAAGCAGAGCGGAAGCAGGTCGTCCGGGGCCCGCCGGCCCGTCTTCACCCGGACGATCCAGTCGATCGAGCACAGGTACCGCCACAGGGCCCGCTCGGCCGCCGGGGTAGACGCGATCAGCCAGTCCACGCTCGCCGTGTTGCGGGGCTGCTTGGAGTCGTCCCACTTGTCGTCGCACTCGTACGACACCAGGCCCTCGACCTCGCCGTCCGCCGAGCGGTACACGGCGTAGAAGGGCTCGGTCCACGCGCCGAAGCGGACGGCTCCCGTGTTCACCCGCCACCACAGCTCGTCGCGGCTGATGACGCCCGGCTGGGCCCGGCGCACCCGCTCGTGCAGCTCCGGGCCGAGCTTGCGCACGTCCTCGCCGTCCACCAGGTCGATACGGCCGCCGTCGTCCGGGACCGGTCGGCGGGGGTCGAGGCCGGTACGGGTGACGTCGACGGTCCACTCGGCCATGGAGGTGGCCGGGCCGAAGCCGTAGCGGCCGTAGATCGGGTACTCGGCCGCGATCAGTGTGGCGACGACGTCCCCGCGCTCCTTCGCCGCGGCGAGGTCCTGGCTCATCATGCGGGTGAGGAGGCCGCGGCGGCGGTGGGTGGCGGTGACGGTGACGTTGGAGATCGCGTCGGCGGGGACCGGGGTGCCGCCGACCGCCGTGAGCTCCTGGGCGAAGGAGCGGAAGGTCGCGACGCACCGGGTTCCGTCGAAGGCGCCGAGCAGTCTTCCCGGTACGAACTGGTTGCGACGGGCCGCCAACTGCTCCTCCGAGAGGACCGGCTCACGCAGGAAGCCGGTGTTCAGCGCACGCTGCCACTCGGGGAACTCGGGCTCGGTGATCGGGCGGACGTCGATGTCAGGGCGGCGGGTCATGGGGTCACGGTAGGTGTGCGGCGTGGAGGGTGTCGCGCAAATTTCGCCCCACCGCGGGTGATGTCTCCATGGACCCCAGCCGCGGCCTTTCCCGGACCCCAGCCGCCGCCTTTCCCGGACCACCGCCGCCACCTTTCCCGGACCCCCGCCCCCGTCCGCCCAGGATCGCCCCGGCTCCCCCGGGCCACCGCCCCCGCGCTCAGAACGCCGCCCGGATCTCTCCCACCTCGCGTCCCCCGCCCAGCAGGGGAGCCGCGCCGAGCTCGGTCGGCCGCGGGGGCCGCACGCCCAGCAACGTGAGTGCCCGGCCCAGTACCGGGCCCAGTGCCCGGGTCGAGCCGTCCTCCACCTTGAAGGCGAGGGCGCGGCCGTCGGACAGGGCGACGGCCTGCACCGCCTCCGCACCCGTCTTCGAGAGAGCGCCGGGGATGTCACGCATCAGCCGGGTGTCATGGCGGCGGGTGCCGCCGACGTACTCGGGGTGGGCGCGCATCGCGTCGGCGACCCGGCGCTCCGGGGAGCCCGCAGCGGCCAGGACGAAGGCACGGTAGGCGCGGGCGAGGGCGGTCAGACTGATCGCCGCGAGCGGCGCCCCGCAGCCGTCCGTGCCGACCGCCGCGACCGCCTCGCCCGCAGTCTCCTCCACCGTCCTGTGGATGAGCCGCTGAAGGGGATGCGCGGGATCCAGGTACGAGTCGAGCGGCCAGCCGCGCAGGACGCACGCCGCCAGCATCGCCGTGTGCTTGCCGGAGCAGTTCATCGCCACCCGGTCGCGTACCGCGCCCGAAGCCAGGAACGCCTCCCGCTCCTGCGGGTCCAGGGGCAGGTCCGGCGGACACTGGAGCAGGGCCCGGTCCAGACCGCTCTCGGCCAGCATCTTCTCGACCAGGTCCCGGTGGAACCGCTCGCCGGAATGGCTCGCCGCGGCCAGGGCCAGCCGTTCGCCGGACAGGTCCAGGCCCGCCCGCAGCATGCCGGCCGCCTGCATCGGCTTGTTGGACGACCGCGGGAAGACCGGGGACGTGACGTCCCCGAGCGCCCGTTCCACCGACCCGTCCGCGGCCAGCAGCACCAGGCTCCCCCGGTGCCGCCCCTCGACGAAACCGGAACGCACCACCTCCGCGAGAACCGGCGGCGCCGACGGTGAGATCGGCGAAGACGGCGACCTGCGAGGTATGGCTGCGGACATCGACTGTGGCCTGCCTTCCAGAAAGCGTCCCGTCCGACGCGCCGGACACGTCGGACGGGCGCGTCGGCCAGGCGCGTCAGACGAGCAAGTCGTCCACCTGTGCTTCCCCCTCACGGTACCGGCGGGCGATCTCCGCGCTGCACTCGTCCGTCGTCTGCTGCAACCGCTGGCGCCGGCGCGACACCTGCTGCTCGTACCGCACCAGCCGCCCCATCGCCTCGCTCAGCTCCGGGTCGGTACGGGCGTCCAGGTCCGACAACTCGACCTCGGCGAGCATCTCCGCGGCGAGCAGCCGGTACTCCTCGTTGTGCGGGGTGCCCAGCGTCACGTGCCGGGCGGAGGAGCGGTGCCGGGCCGGGGCGTCGGTCAGGATCTCCGGGAGCCGGTCGAAGACGGACGCCTCGCCCGGGTCGTCCACGACGGACGCCGGACCGCGCCGGGCCAGCTCCGCGCGCAGGATGTCGATCCGGCCCTGCAACAGCCGCCGTACATAGCTGAGGTCTGCCTCGTCGCGCTGGGCGTCCCGGCGCAGGGTCCGCAGCTCGGCCAGGCTCAGTACGGCCACCTCGTGCTCGGGCGGCTCCGCGGTCAGCCACGGGCTGTCGGTGCGCTGCACGGGCGGTCTGGAGGCAGCCGCAGGCGGCTGCCCGGTACGCCCGGTACTCGGTGTGCTCATGTGCCTCTACCGTCCCCTCGACCGGCGTGTGGGCGCCATCGTGCCACCCCAACCGACTGCTTTGTGAACGAGTGCCCCCGATCGGCCCCAGATGGGGGGATACGGATCAAAAAGAGAACTGGTACGGACCATCGTCGGGGCCCGGCATGATGGGCGTATGCGTGCAGTGGTGCAGAGGGTGGACGGCGCGAGCGTCGTCGTGGACGGCGAGACGGTCGGGGAGATCATCGGCGAGGGACTGTGCGTCCTGGTCGGGGTGACCCACGAGGACACCGCGGAGAAGGCGGCCCAGCTCGCCCGCAAGCTGTGGTCGATCCGGATGCTGCAGGACGAGAAGTCGTGCAGCGACATCGACGCCCCGCTCCTGGTGATCAGCCAGTTCACCCTGTACGGCGACGCCCGCAAGGGCCGCCGCCCCACCTGGAACGCGGCCGCTCCCGGCGAGGTGGCCGAGCCGCTGGTCGACGAGGTCGTCGCCCGGCTGCGCGCCCTGGGCGCGACGGTGCAGACGGGCCGGTTCGGCGCGCAGATGCGGGTGTCGCTGACGAACGACGGCCCGTTCACCGTCCTGGTGGAGATCTAGTGCCGCAGCAGGCACGGCACTAGCGCCGAGGGCCCTGCCCTACCATCACGGCACCACAGCTCGCGAGCGCAAGGACTCTCCGGCCCCGAGGCTCCACGCGCTACGGCGCTACGGCGCTACGGCGCTACGGCGCTACGGCGCTACGGCGCTACGGCGCTACGGCGCTACGGCTCCACAACGACTTCCTGCGCCGCCGCCGTCTCCCCCGCCACCAGCCGCGCGTCCAGCGGCACGTTCCGCTTCACCAGCGCGAGCGCGATCGGGCCGAGCTCGTGGTGGCGTACGGACGTCGTGACGAATCCGATCCGGCGGCCGTCGGGACCCTCGTCCGCGACCCGGATCTCCGTGCCGTGGGCCGGCAGGTGGACCTCGCTGCCGTCGAGGTGCAGGAAGACCAGGCGGCGCGGGGGCTTGCCCAGGTTCTGGACGCGGGCGACGGTCTCCTGGCCGCGGTAGCAGCCCTTCTGGAGGTGTACCGCGGAACCGATCCAGCCCAGCTCGTGCGGGATGGTGCGGTGGTCGGTCTCGAAGCCCAGGCGCGGCTGGTGGTGCTCGACGCGCAGCGCCTCGTGGGCGAGGAGTCCGGCCGGCGGGCCGGCCTTCGCCGCGAACGCCTCCAGGTCCGCCCGCGGCAGGAGCAGGTCACGGCCGTACGCCGTCTCGCGCACGACGGCACCGGCGGGCACCTCGGCGATCGAACCGGCCGGCAGGTACACGACCGCGAGCTCGTCCGTCCGGTCGGTGACGTCCACCCGGTAGAAGAACTTCATCGACTCCAGGTACGCGATCAGCGCCTCCTGGGTGCCGGGCTCCACGTGCGCCCAGGTGGTCGTCCCGTCGTCCACCAGATACAGGGCGTGCTCGATGTGGCCGTGCGCGGAGAGGACCAGCGCCTCGGTGGCCTCACCGACGGGCAGCTCGCTGACGTGCTGGGTGAGCAGCAGATGCAGCCAGCTCAGCCGGTCCTCGCCGGTGACGGCGACGACCCCGCGGTGGGACAGGTCGACGAATCCGGTGCCGTCGGCGAGGGCGCGCTGCTCGCGGAACAGGTCGCCGTAGTGGGCGGCGACGTCTTCGTCCACGCCCTCGGCGGGGACGGCGCCGGGCAGGGACAGCAGAGGGCTCTTCATGACCGTAAGCCTACGACTTGGTAATTCAACTCTTGAGAGTGCAGTCCTCGCACCGGCCGAAGATCGCGAAGTGCTTCATGTCCGTGTCGAAGCCGAAGGCCTCCCGCAGTTTGGCGGTGAAGTCGGCGGCCACCTGGACGTCCGCCTCGATGACGTTCGAGCAGTCACGGCAGACGAGGTGGATGTGATGGTGCCGGTCGGCGAGGTGGTACGTCGGCGCGCCGTGTCCGAGATGGGCGTGGCTGACCAGCCCGAGCTCCTCCAGCAGCTCCAGGGTCCGGTAGACCGTGGAAATGTTGACCCCCGACGCCGTCTTCCTCACTTCCACGAGGATGTCGTCGGGGGTCGCGTGTTCGAGGGTGTCCACGGCTTCGAGCACAAGTTGCCGTTGCGGCGTCAGCCGGTAGCCGCGCTGCCGCAGATCACTCTTCCAGTCCGTACTTCCGGTGCTCACCACACCAGAAAGTCTAGGACTACTTGAAGAAAGCGATCCCGTCGTCCGGCATGTCGTCGGGCAGCGCCTTCGCCCAGCGCTCGACGTCCTCCGGGGTGACGACCTTCTTCAGGTGCGCGGACAGGTAGGGGCGCAGCTCGACCTCGGGGGTCTGCTTCTCGCCGACCCACATGAGGTCGCTCTTGACGTAGCCGTACAGGCGCTTGCCGCCGGTGTAGGGGCGGGAGGCGGCCGTACGGGCCACCGCGTCCGTGACCAGGTCGATCTGCGGCTTCTTGTCGGCGAGTTCGCCGTACCAGATCTCGATGACGCCGTCGTCGCGGGTCATCGTGACCTCGACCTTGCGGTCGGCGTCGATCCGCCAGAAGCCTGCTTCGGACTCCAGGGGCCGGACCTTGTTCCCGTCGTTGTCAAGGACCCAGGTGTGGGACCGGTACTCCAGGAAGTCCCGGCCGTCGTGCGTGAAGGCGACCTCCTGGCCGAAGTTGCACTTCTCGGAACCCGGGAAGTCGTGCACGCCCGCGCCGGCCCAGTTGCCGAGCAGGAAGGCGAGCGGGACGAGGTCCTTGTGAAGGTCGGACGGGATCTCGATCATGAGCGGCAGTCCCTACAGGTCGGTCAGCGCTGGCCCTGGTACAGCTTCTTCACGGTCAGTCCGGCGAAGGCGAGCACGCCGACGCAGACCAGGACCAGCAGGGTTTCGAAGAGGATCTCCACGGGATTGCTCCTTGGGATGAGCGTGGTGTCGCACGTAGACAAGGCCGGGTCCCAGCTTACGCGGCTGTGACCCGGCCCTCTCCGTGAGGTACGCCCTGCGGGTCAGCCGAGCAGCTGGCTCTGCAGGGTCACCGTCTGCTGGAAGGGGATGGCGGCGGCGGTGCCCTTCCTGGTCTGGAGGATCACCGCGACGACGTCACCCGCGGACACATAGCCCTGGCGGACCTGTTCGGGCCCGTACGGCTTCGCCTCGACGTACGTCGCACGGTTGAGCCCCGACACCGCGGACCGCGTCGAGAAGTCCTCGTCGTACGTGGACCCGTCCGCGCCGCGCACCTGGTAGGCGGGGGTGCCGAACGGGACGGCCGCGGTCGCGTACTCCTTGTCCGCGACCGCCGCCGTGCCGAACTGGAGCAGATAGATCCGGGTCCGGGTGCCGTCCGGGGTGGTCCAGCCTCGGGCCGCGATGTGCCGCAGACCGTCGTCGACGAGCCTCTGCCCCAGCTCCTGGCGTTCGTCGTCGACCGTGTACTCCGCCAGGTAGTCCTTCGTCGCCAGCCAGCCGTCCGAGCCGCGCAGCGCCTTGTCCTGCGTCGCGCCCTTCGGGACGGGCACGAGGAGCGCCCGCAGGTCGGCGTAGTGGGCGTTCGCGGTGTTCGACTCGGCGAACGGCGCGGGGCTGCCAGACGGCAGCGGCGGCCGGACGAACGCGGGGAACTCCCAGCGCCCGTCCGATTCCGTCGCCAGTCCCGGTACGTCCGTCCGCTCCATGCCGGCGATCCCGTACGTCGTCGCCGTGGCGACGGCCGCGAAGACGCCGACGGCGGCGGTCCAGCGCAGGACGGCACGCAGCGCACGGCGGTCCTTCGGGGGCCGGGGGACGACAGGCTCGGGGACGACGGGCTCGGCGACGGGGGCCTCGGCGACGACTGCGCCGTCGGACACGGTCACGGTTTCGGCCCGGCCTGCCGCCTGGGCGTCCGCCTCTGCGGCGGCAGGTGCGTTCACCTGGGGTTCCTCGGTCGACGTGGGCTCCGCGACCTGCTGCTGCTCGGTCATACCGCCTCCCCCGGCTCGGCGATGCGGTCGAGCTGGGTGCTCAGGAGGGCCGCCACTCCCTTGGTGTCGATCGGCTTCACGCCATCCGCGGTGGCCGTGACCAGCACGTTCCCCACGTAGCCGGAGCAGTACATCCTGTCGAGATCCGTCTTGGCGGTCTTGGGCGGGAGGAAGCACTTGGCGTCCTTGTGCCCCTTGATCGCCGGGCCCTTGCGGAAGACGTCCAGGGCGTCGAGGAACTCGTTCTGGAACGTCGAGATGTCCCGCACCGCGGCCTTGCTGTCCATCTGGGCCAGCACGATGTTCACGGCGTAGATGTCTTCGTTGCCGAAGCTGTCGGGCTTCTGGCTGTAGTAGCTGCGCATGGCCATGCCCGTGGTGCGCTGCTTGTCGATCTCCCGCTCCAGCCGCTTGCGCTGGGTACGGGGCAGATCGACCAGCCCCTGCTTGCGCAGGGCCGTGGCCTGGGCACCGCTGAGCTGGGCATCGGCGCCGTATTCCAAGAGGTCGGGGCCCTTGCTCCAGCCATCGCTCCCGTACGGCACGAGCATGCCGGCGAGACCCTTCTGGGCGGGCGCCACTCTCGTGTCGGCCTGAGGCTTCGGGAACTTCCAGACGGGAGCACCCGCGTCACGGTCGGCGCCGTTCACGGTCACGACGGTGTATCCCACCCCGGCGACGACCGCACCGGCCAGCAGCACGGACCCGGCGACGGCCGCGATCCGCCCCTTGCGAAGACGCTTACGGGCGGGGGCGGGCACGACGGCTTCCGGCACCTCGGCGACGGGCGCCGCCGACTCGGGCACCTCGGGCTCGACCTGCTCGGCGGGCTCCACCGCCACGGGCTCGGACGCCCCGGGCTCGGACGCCTCGGGCTCGACCTGCTCGGCGGGCTCCACCGCCACGGGCTCGGACGCCCCGGGCTCGGACGCCTCGGGCTCGACCTGCTCGGCGGGCCCGGCCTGCTCGACCTGCTCGGCGGGCCCGGCCTGCTCGACCTGCTCGGCCTGCTCGGCGGGCTCGGCCACCGTTGCCGACTCGACCGGCTCCGTGGGCCCGGCGGCCTGCTCGACCTGCTCGGCCACCGTTGCCGACTCGACCGGCTCCGTGGGCTCGGCCCGCTCGACCGGCTCGGTCTCCTTCTCGCTCACAGCCGCTCCATCTGCCGCTCGGCCAGGTCCATGATCGTCTTCTTGGCGATCGGCTTGCTCCCGTAGACCCAGATCTCCAGGGCGATGTCGCCGCGCCAGGCGTGCGCCTCCGCGCTGTACAGCGGCAGGTAGCCGGGCTTGCTGTCGGGCCGGGTGTGGACGTACGCCATACCGCCCCCGGTACCAGGGATGCTCCAGCTGTCGGTGGCATCCTCCTTGTCCGCCCAGTACTGGTTGTCGCCGCTGAGGTTCTCGGCCGTCGTGCCCTCCTCCTCCTGACGGAACTGGACCAGCCTGATCTCCACGGTGGACGTGCTGCCGACCTTCCAGCCGGTGACGGCCGCGCGGCGGAACTCCTCGCCGACGAGGTCGGGGAAGACCGCGCCCGGATTCTTGAAGTTGTCCGCGTAACTCGCCAGATCCATCCAGTTGTCGTCGGCGATCCAGTCCGGCTTCTTGGCTCCACGCGGCGCCTTCAGCAGCAGCTTCCGCAAGTCGCCGTCGGTCTTCACCTGGCGGTCCTGCGCGGCCGACAGCGGCTCGGGTCCTTCGCCCCTGGCCTGCGGAAGTACCGGCTGGGACAGCGGCGGCAACTTCGTCGGTTCGCGGTCCGCCTGGACGAGGTAGCCACCACAGGTGCCGGCGACCAGGCCGAGCACGACGGCGCCACCGATCAACAGCGCGGTGCGCCCGCGACGGCGCGGCCGAGGCCCGACCGAGGCATCGGGTACATCCGGCACGTCAGAGGCACCGGGTACCACATCGGGTTCTTCCAAGACGTTCCCCCACAGAACATGAAGCGTCGGTTCCACATACAGGCTTCACAGGAGACCCATGGCCACCGCAGCTAGTTGTAAGGGAGTTGATTACGATTCAGACATGGCGAAGAAGCTCGTGATCAAGGTGACGGCAGGGGCCGATGCGCCCGAGCGGTGTTCTCAGGCGTTCACGGTCGCGGCCGTGGCCGTGGCGAGCGGGGTCGAGGTCTCCCTGTGGCTGACCGGGGAGTCCGCGTGGTTCGCGCTGCCCGGCCGGGCGGCCGAGTTCGAGCTGCCGCACGCGGCTCCGCTGCCGGACCTGCTCGACTCCGTCCTGGCGGGCGGCCGGCTGACCCTGTGCACGCAGTGCGCGGCCCGCCGCGACATCACGGAGAACGACGTCATCGAGGGCGTACGGATCGCGGGCTCGCAGGTGTTCGTACAGGAGGTGCTGGGGGACGAGACGCAAGCGCTCGTCTACTGATCCGGAGCGGGCCTACGGGACCCAGAGGCAGAAGGGGTGCCCCGCCGGGTCGAACAGCACACGGACGTCGTCCTGCGGCTGGTACTCGGCGAGCCTCGCCCCCTCCGCGACGGCCCGCGCGGTCTCGCCCGCCAGGTCGTCGACCTGGATGTCCAGGTGCAGCATCATCTGCTGTTCGCCGGGGTGGCGCGTGGGCCACTCGGGCGGTACGTACCCCGGCTCGCCCTGGAAGGCCAGGGCCATGCCCTCGGTGCCCGGCGGCGGGCCGATGAGCACCCACTCGGGTTCCTCGGCGCGTACCGCGTACCCGAGCAGACGGAGGTAGAACCCGGCCAGTTCGTGCGCGTCGGACGCGTCCAGCACGACGGTCGACAGCCTCGTGGGTGCCATGCACCCCTTCCTACCGGGGCCGCTTCTTCCCGTCCAGCTCGTCCCACCACTCGTCGGACTTGGGATCGCCGGAGGGGTCGTCCCACCACCGGTCCTCCGGTCCCCGCCGGTTCGCCACCATCGCGGCGAGCGGCGGAATGACCATGGCCACCACACACATGCCCACGGCCGCCGGGATCGACCAGAGGCGTACGACCGCCCACGCCAGGACGAAGAGACCGATGCAGATCCCCATCATGGCGAAGTAGACGTGACGCCGCCGTGCGTACATACCTCCAGCGTAGGACCGCGCACGCCGAAGGGCCGCTCCCCAGGCGTCCAACCCGCGGGGTGCGGCCCTTCGGTGGTTCACGGTGCCGTCGGGGTCGCCGGGGTCGCTCAGACCGCGATCGCGACCTCCGCGAGGCCGCCCTGCTGGGCGACGACCGTGCGGTCGGCGCTGGCGCCGGGGACGAGGGCGCGGAGGGTCCAGGTGCCCTCGGCCGCGTAGAAACGGAACTGGCCCGTGGCCGAGGTCGGGACCTCGGCGGTGAACTCGCCGGTCGAGTCCAGCAGGCGGACGTAGCCGACCACGGGCTCGCCGTCCTTCGTCACCTGACCCTGGATCGTGGTCTCACCGGGCTTGATCGTCGAGGCGTCCGGGCCGCCGGCCTTCGCTCCACACATGTCGTACTCCTGAAGAGGGTGATGAAAGGTCGGTCCGGTCGCTTACTTGTCGGCGCCGAGCGCGATCGGCACGCCCACGAGGGAGCCGTACTCGGTCCAGGAGCCGTCGTAGTTCTTGACGTTCTCGACACCGAGCAGCTCGTGCAGCACGAACCAGGTCAGGGCCGAGCGCTCGCCGATGCGGCAGTAGGCGATCGTGTCCTTGGCCAGGTCCACCCGCTCGTCGGTGTACAGCTCCTTGAGGGCGTCGTCCGACTTGAAGGTGCCGTCGTCGTTGGCGTTCTTCGACCACGGGATGTTGCGGGCGGTCGGGATGTGACCCGGGCGCTGCGACTGCTCCTGCGGCAGGTGCGCCGGGGCGAGCAGCTTGCCGGAGAACTCGTCGGGCGAGCGGACGTCGACCAGGTTCTGCGCACCGATGGCCGCCACGACGTCGTCACGGAAGGCACGGATGGACGTGTCCTGCGGCTTGGCCTGGTAGGAGGTCTCGGCGCGCTCGGGCACCTCCTCGACCAGCTCGCGGGCGTCCAGCTCCCACTTCTTGCGGCCACCGTCGAGGAGCTTGACGTTCTCGTGGCCGTACAGCTTGAAGTACCAGTAGGCGTAGGACGCGAACCAGTTGTTGTTGCCGCCGTAGAGGATCACCAGCGTGTCGTTGGCGATGCCCTTCGCCGAGAGGAGCTTCTCGAAGCCCTCCTGGTCGATGAAGTCACGGCGGACCGGGTCCTGGAGGTCCTTGGTCCAGTCGATCCGGATCGCGTTCCTGATGTGGTTCTTCTCGTACGCGGACGTGTCCTCGTCGACCTCGACGACGGCGACGTTCGAGTCGTCCAGGTGGTCCTGGACCCAGTCGGCGTCTACCAGGACGTCACTGCGGCTCATGCTCTTTCTCCTCCGGGGCAGTTGCGGCGGGGCGTGCGAGTGAGAGGGGTGCGCACACACAGAGAGGGGCGCACGGATGCCCGGGCAGGGCGCGGGGACGCGGAAGTCGGTGCTTCCGCTCAGAAGGTGCGACAGAGCATGGCGGCGACGCGGCACAGGTCTACTGCCCGCCGCTTCGTGAGGTCCGCCTGTCGCTTCATGGTCTCGATCGTAGGGACGGACAGCCTGGCATGTCACCGGTGTGTCGTATTTTGAGACGCGATCGTCCGCGATGTGAGATGCCGATGGTTCCCGGAGCGCCGTCACCCGGCGTCCGGGCCGCCGCGTCCGCCGTCACGGCTGCTCCACGGAGGTGAGCGTCTCGTCTTTCGGACGCTTTCCGTCCGTCCTACGTCAGCCGTACGCCCACCTACCCGGCCAGCTTGACGTTCGAACCCTTCACCGAGATCTCCACACCGTCGCTCGCCGCCTCCACCTTGTCCAGCCGGACGCCGCCGGGCAGCTCATCGACGGCCTGCTGGAAGTCGGTGATCGAGCGGACCGCGTTCTCGGCCAGGTCGACTCCCAGGTCGGGCAGCCCGTCCGCGCGCACCTGCACGGTGTCGCCCTTGACCGTGACCGTGCTGAGCACGAAGACCGGGTGGGGCAGCTTGACGCCGAGGAAGGTCCCGTCGATCTCCACCTTGATCTTGCCGTTGCCGCCGTCGGACAAGCCCACGACCTGGGCGGTGGCACCGGGCGCGACCCGGGTGGGCTCGGACTTCGCGGCCTTGAGCAGCTCGTCGTAGGCGATCGTCGCGGTGCCGGTGGCGGTGGCCGCGGTGGCGGAGCTGTAGTCGCCCGAGAACTCGACGCCCTTCATGTGCGCCTTCAGGTCGTCGATACGGATCTTCTCCGCGCCGGTGCCGGTGCCGCCGACCGCGTCGTAGTCCTTGATGCCGATCTCGACGTCGTCCAGCTCGCCGCCCGCCACCTGGGTGAGGAAGGGGAAACCATTGATGGACACGTCCGGCGTGCTGGTCAGCCCCTCGGTGCTCCTCAGCTTGTCCGCCACCTCGCCCTGGGCGAAGTGGACGGCCACCCGGTCCACGACCACGAAGAGCACGCCAAGGATCACGACGACGATCAGAAGTACTCGCAGCGCGCGCATTCGGTGTTTCCCCCACCCGGACAGCCATCAAGGACGACAGCCACGGTAGCCCCGCCGCGCGGGACCACCGTGGGATTGTCGATCACCTGTGACATGTCACGGCCACCAGAACGGGCCCGGGAGGTGCCAGGGGCCCGCCGCCGGCCGTTCGTGAACCTGCCTCGGGCCCTCCGTGGGCCCGATCCGGGCTCTAGCCCAGTGCCCGCCCGAGGACGTAGATCGCCGGCGCCGCGGCCGACAGCGGCAGGGCCACGCCCGCCGTGAGGTGGACGAACCGGGACGGGTAGTCGTAACTTGCGACCCGGTGGCCGATGAGCGCGCAGACCGCGGCACCGGCGCCGAGCAGCGCCCCCTTCGAGCCGAAGTCCGTCATCGCGCCCACCGCGATGCCGGCGCCCGCCGCGGCCAGCAGCGCCACGACCACGGAGGCCGGGGTCGGCAGCGGCAGCGCGCGGGCCAGGATGGCCACCGCCACCGCGGCGGCACCGACCGACACCGCGTCCGCCTCCGCGGCGAGGTGCCCGGTCGCCACGATGGCCAGCGCGGCCGAGGCGACGCCCGCCATCAGGCCGTACATCCGCTCGTCCGGATCGGCGTGCGAGCGCAGTTGCAGGACGAGGCAGAGCAGCACCCACACGCCGAGGGTGCCGAGGATCGCGGCGGGCCCGTGCTCCCGGCCTGCCACGAGCACGGCGGCGTCCGAGACCAGCGCGCCCAGGAAGGCCAGCGCGATGCCCTGCCGGGCCGGCCACATCCCGTTCAGCCGGAACCAGCCCGCGGCCGTGACGGCCTGGAGGACGACCAGCGGGACCAGGAGGGCGTACGAGCCGACGGCCGCCGTGACCGCGAGCAGCAGGCCGAGCAGCGCGGTGAGCGCGGCGGGCTGCATACCGGGCTCGATGACCGGGGAGCGGCCTTCGAGGCGGGCGCGCTGGGCGTCGGTGACGCGGGCGTTGCCGGCGAGGGTGGCGGGTCCGTACGAGGGGCCCGGCCCGGCGCCGTCATCGCCCGGGGCGGCGCCGGGCGCCGGGTGAGCGGGCGCGGCGACGGAACCGGCGGGACCGGTGGCAGCGGCGGCTGCGGACCACCCCGCCGCCGACGGATCCGGATATCCGTACGCCTGGGCCTGAGCCGGGGCCTGGACCTGCGCCTGGGCCCCTGCCTGCTGCTGGTATCCCTGGGAGGGCGGATACGCCGTGTCCGTCGTATGCGCCGGGGCGATGGGCGGCTGCACCTGTGTCTCCCAGGTCTGCCCCTGCCACTGCTGGGTGTGCTGCGGGTCCTCGTAGGCGTACGGCTGGTGCTGCTGCCAAGCCTGTTGCGGCTGCTGGTGCTGATTCGGCTGCTGGTGCTGGTGCGGCTGCTGCTGGTGCGGCTGCTGCTGCCCGTACGGGTCGTAACCCTCGTACGGGGACCCCTCGTGCGGTTCGTACGGCTGGTTGGTCATCGGTGGGGTCATCCTCCTGCGAACGGCGGGAGCACCTCGACCGTGCCGCCCTCGGCCAGCCGTACCGTCTCATGCCCGCGGGTGCCGACGGGGTCCCCGTCGATGAGGAACGAGCATCGCCCCAGGACGCGCACCAGTTCGCCGGGGTGTCGCTCCCGTACCGCGGCGAGCGCCTCGGCGAGCGTGAGCGCGTCGTACGGCTCCTCGGCGATCCCGGCCGCGGCCTTGGCGGCGGCCCAGTAGCGCACCGTGACCTTTGCCATCTCGTCCCTCAAGTCGGTTCGGCAGTGAACACCCGCCAGGCTAGCCCGCCGGTGTGGCGGCCCAGCGACCGATCCTGCGCAGCAGCTCGTCGTCCGCCGCGTGCTCGGCGTGGCCCATGCCGGGCTCCAGCCAGAGTTCGCCGTGGTCGCCCGCGGCCGCGGCCAGCATCCGGGGGTGGTCCACGGGGAAGTAGCCGTCCTGGTCGCCGTGCACGATCAGCAGCGGCCTGGGCGCGATGCGCGGGACCGCCTCCACCGGGGACAGCGGCACCGGGTCCCAGTCGCGGTCGTGGATCCGGGTGCGCAGGCCGTAGCGGCTCACCAGGCGGCCCTCGCGCCGGGTCACCAGCCAGTGCACGCGCCGCATGGGGGCGGTGCCCCGGTAGAACCAGCGGGCCGGCGCGCTGACGGAGACCACGGCGTCCGTGGCCGCCTCGTCCCGCGCGCCGTACAGCGCCGCGTGCCGCAGCACCACCGAGCCGCCCATGGAGAAACCGACGGTGACCACGCGCGCGTGCCCGAACCCGCGGGCCCACTCCACCGCGGCCGCCAGGTCGAGCACCTCCCGGTCCCCCACCGTGGAGCGGCCGCCGGACGCCCCGTGGCCCCGGAAGGAGAACGTGACGACGGCCCCGTGCCGCGCGAACACCTCCGCCACCCGTCGAACATGCGGCCGATCGACATCGCCGGTGAAGCCGTGCGCCACGACGAACACCAGGTCACGGGAAGGCGGCGACCCGGCGTCGTATACGACCGCACCCGGGTTGTATACGGAATCGATCGTCACGCCGTCGACGGTGTGTAGAAACGTCCGCAATGCTGTGTGTCTGCTCGTCTCAGAGTTCGGACGAACGACGGAACGTGCCGCATGACCTGCCGAACTGGTGCTCATGTGGGCTATTCTGCTGGACAGAGGACTCGGGCAGCGTTGCCCCCGGGTCCTTTTGTGCTTTCGGAAGCGTTGTATACGAAGCGGGAAACCGCAGGTGTACGGGACCCTTGAGCGCAGGGCGGCTCCCCGGAGTCGCGGCGGATCCCAGGGGCGCGGGAACCGCACAGTACGAAGCAGTGCCGCAAACGTCCTCGCAGGGACCGAGGAGGAACCAGACGTTATGGGCGAGCGAACCGTGCACGAACGTATGACGACGACCCAGGCAGGTGGGGTGCGATGAGTTCTCTGCTGCTCCTGACCAATGCCCTTCAGCCGTCGACGGAGGTGCTTCCCGCTCTCGGCCTGCTCCTGCACAACGTGCGAGTGGCTCCGGCGGAAGGCCCCGCCCTCGTCGACACCCCCGGTGCCGACGTCATCCTGATCGACGGACGGCGCGATCTCCCGCAGGTCCGCAGCCTGTGCCAGCTGCTGCGGTCCACGGGGCCCGGCTGCCCCCTCATCCTCGTGGTCACGGAGGGCGGCCTCGCGGCGGTCACCGCCGACTGGGGCATCGACGACGTCCTCCTCGACACCGCCGGTCCCGCCGAGGTCGAGGCGCGGCTGCGGCTGGCCATGGGCCGGCAGCAGATCGTCAACGACGACTCCCCGATGGAGATCCGCAACGGCGACCTGTCGGTCGACGAGGCGACGTACTCCGCCAAGCTCAAGGGCCGCGTCCTCGACCTCACCTTCAAGGAGTTCGAGCTCCTGAAATACCTGGCGCAGCACCCGGGCCGCGTGTTCACCCGCGCCCAGCTGCTCCAGGAGGTCTGGGGCTACGACTACTTCGGCGGCACCCGCACCGTCGACGTGCACGTACGGCGGCTGCGGGCCAAGCTCGGACCCGAGCACGAGTCGCTGATCGGAACCGTCCGCAACGTCGGTTATCGATTCGTTACCCCGGAGAAGGGCGACCGCTCCACGGACGAGGCGAAGGCCAAGACGGCCCCGCCAAAGCCGGAGGATGCGGACGAGACGACCGCCCTGGACAGCACCGGGGTCCGGGCGGAGGCCTAGGGGGCGCTCGGGCAGGGCGCCCGCCGTGTCGCCGCGCCCTGCCCGAGCCTGGACAAGCTGTGAAACGCCCTGCCCAGGGGCGGTCCATCCGCGTAGACTCCGCGCGTGGCCAAGGTGACTCGGGATGATGTGGCGCGGCTGGCGGGGACTTCCACCGCTGTGGTCAGTTACGTCATCAACAACGGACCCCGGCCGGTCGCCCCGGCCACGCGCGAGCGTGTCCTCGCCGCCATCAAGGAACTGGGGTACCGGCCCGACCGGGTGGCCCAGGCGATGGCGTCCCGGCGTACCGACCTCATAGGCCTGATCGTGCCGGACGCGCGCCAGCCGTTCTTCGCGGAGATGGCGCACGCGGTCGAGCAGGCCGCCTCCGAGCGCGGGAAGATGGTGCTCGTCGGCAACTCCGACTACATCGGCGAACGCGAGGTCCACTATCTGCGGGCCTTCCTCGGTATGCGCGTCTCCGGTCTGATCCTCGTCAGCCACGCGCTCAACGACCTGGCCGCCGCCGAGATCGACGCGTGGGACGCCCGCGTGGTCCTGCTGCACGAGCGGCCGGAGGCCATCGACGACGTCGCCGTCGTCATGGACGACCTGGGCGGCGCCCAGCACGCCGTGAGCCACCTTCTCGAACACGGATACGAATACGTCGCCTGTATGGGCGGCACCGCCGACACCCCCGCGGTCGGCGACCCGGTCTCCGACCACGTCGAGGGCTGGCGGCGCGCCATGGACGCGGCGGGGATCCCGACGGAGGGCCGGCTCTTCGAGGCGCCGTACAACCGCTACGACGCGTACAAGGTCGCCCTGGAGATCCTCTCCGGGCCGCGCCGGCCGCCCGCGATCTTCTGCTCCACCGACGACCAGGCGATCGGCCTGCTGCGGGCGGCGCGGGAGCTGCGCCTCGAGGTGCCCCAGGAGCTGGCCGTGGCCGGCTTCGACGACATCAAGGAGGCGGCCCTGGCGGACCCGCCGCTGACGACGATCGCGTCGGACCGTTCGGCGATGGCGCGGGCGGCGGTGGACCTGGTGCTGGACGACGGGCTGCGGGTCGCGGGGTCGCGGCGTGAGCGGCTGAAGGTGTTCCCGGCGAAGCTGGTCGCCCGCAGGTCGTGCGGCTGCGAGTAGGGCTCCGCCCTGGCTCGGCGAGGCTGGTGATCGGGCTCGGCGGCCTCTCGCCGGGCGCCGCAAGGCCCGACGGAGCTCGGGAAGGGTCGTCTGCCCCACTCTGGGCCTTCCCTGCCATCTCCTTTAGGCCTCTGCCACCTCCCTGAGGCTTCTCTGTCCTCTCTCTGCCGCCTCCCTGAGGCTTCTCTGTCCTCTCTCTGCCGCCTCCCTGAGGCTTCTCTGTCCTCTCTCTGCCGCCTCCCTGAGGCTTCTCTGCCGCCTCTCAGGAGCTTCCGAGACCCCTCCGAGGCTTCTCCGACGCTTCTCCGACGCTTTTCCGAAGGGCCTCGGCGAGCTGCGAGGACGGGCCTTATATCGGGCATACGAGGTTCTGCCCGCCTTCTCAGGGAGCACTCAGGAAGCTCTCATCGTGGCGCGGGAAGCTCTTTACATGACCGAGAGCCTCCGCCGCAGCGGCGAGTACGAGCCCCCCTACCAGGGCGACCAGCAGGCCACCCGCCCCTTGCCGTCGGCGTACCCCCAGCAGCAGCACGCCTCCTCCCCCGTGGACCCCGAGTGGCCGCCCCCGCCGGCGTACCAGCCCGTGGCGCAGCCGGCGGAGCCGGTGGCCGCCGTGGACCCGGGCACCACGGTGTGGCCGGCCCAGGTCGCCCCGGCCGCCTCTCCCGCCGGGTTCGCGGCGGGCGGTGCCGGTGACGGCCACGGCGGCGACACCGCCGTCCTGACCGCCGTACCCGCCGGGCCCGCGCCGAAGAAGAAGCGCAGCCGCGGCACGGTCGGCCTGCTCGCCGCCGTGGCGATCGTCGCCGCGGCCGTGGGCGGCGGCACGGCCTACGGCATCCAGGAGCTCACCGGCAAGGACTCGGTCACCTCCAGCTCCACCAGCACCGCCGTGGTGGCCGCCGCCAAGAAGGGCACCGTCGCCGGGGTCGCCTCGGCGGTCAGCCCGAGCATCGTCGAGGTCAAGGCCTCGCTCGGCAACGGCTCCTCGACCGGCTCCGGTGTGATCATCACCAGCGGCGGCGAGATCATCACCAACAACCACGTCATCTCCGGCGCCTCGTCGGTCAAGGTGTCGACCAACGACGGCAAGGAATACACCGCCAAGGTCGTCGGCACCGACAGCAAGAAGGACCTCGCCCTGATCGAGCTGGAGAACGCCTCCGGCCTGACCCCGGCCACCCTGGGCGACTCCGCCGGGGTCCAGGTAGGCGACGACGTGGTGGCGATCGGTTCCCCCGAGGGCCTGACCGGCACCGTCACCAGCGGCATCGTCTCGGCCCTGAACCGGGACGTGACCGTCTCGACCGACGAGAGCCAGAGCCAGGACCAGGGGCAGAGCGGCGGCAACGGCCAGTGGCCGTTCGAGTTCGGCGGCCGGCAGTTCAACGGCGACACCGGTACGTCGACGACGACCTACAAGGCCCTCCAGACCGACGCGTCCCTCAACCCCGGCAACTCCGGCGGCGCGCTGATCGACATGAACGGCAACATCATCGGCATCAACTCCGCGATGTACTCGGCCGCGGACGCCACGTCCTCGTCCAGCGCCGGCAGCGTCGGTCTCGGCTTCGCCATCCCGATCAACACCGTCAGGTCGGACCTGGCCGACCTGCGGGCGGGCGGTTCCGACAGCTGACGCGGCCGCTCGGCCCCGAGCCCACCCGACACGCAGAGGAGTACGTCATGATCAAGCAGATTTCGCACCCCGCGATCGTCAACACTCCGGCCTGCTTCGCCCTGGCCCTCGAAGTGGCGTACGAACTCAACGCGCCCGAGCCGCCGAAGGTACCGGAGCTGCGGGCGCCGGAGGTGGCCCCCCAGCTGATGGGCCTGCGCACCTCCGCGGCCCGGCCGCACCGCCGCAAGGTGCCGCTGAAGCGGCTCAGCGTGGTGTGCGGCTGAGACCACCGCCGCTTCCTTCACGCCCCAGCCGGGAAACATGCGAGGCTGAATGCGTCGAGTCCGTTCTGTCCCGTAGTCGTCCCACCGCAACCGAGGAACCACGCCATGAGCCCCGCCGAAGGCGACCGTGACACCCATCGCATCCTGATCGTCGACGACGAGCCGGCGGTGCGCGAAGCACTCCAGCGCAGCCTCGCCTTCGAGGGGTACGAAACGGAGGTCGCCGTGGACGGTGCAGACGCCCTGGAGAAGGCGACCGCGTACCAGCCCGACCTGGTCGTCCTCGACATCCAGATGCCACGCATGGACGGCCTGACCGCAGCCCGGCGCATCCGCGGCGCCGGCGACACCACGCCCATCCTGATGCTGACGGCCCGCGACACGGTCGGCGACCGGGTCACCGGGCTCGACGCGGGCGCCGACGACTACCTGGTCAAGCCGTTCGAGCTGGACGAGCTGTTCGCCCGGGTCAGGGCACTGCTGCGGCGCAGCTCGTACACCACGCCGGTGGCCGGCGCGGACCAGGTGGACGAGGCACTCACCTTCGCCGATCTGCGCATGGATCTCGCGACGCGCGACGTGACCCGGGCCGGCCGTGCCGTGGAACTGACCCGCACGGAGTTCACGCTGCTGGAGATGTTCCTGGCGCACCCGCGCCAGGTACTCACCCGGGAACAGATCCTCAAGGCGGTGTGGGGCTTCGACTTCGAGCCCTCCTCCAACTCCCTCGACGTCTACGTCATGTACCTCCGCCGCAAGACCGAGGCGGGCGGCGAGCCGCGCCTCGTGCACACCGTGCGAGGAGTGGGGTACGTGCTGCGTCAGGGCGGCGCGGAGTGAGCAAGATCGGCCGCCGGATCCGGACGCTGCCGATCCGGGCACGGTTGTCGATGCTGGTCGCGGCGGCGGTGGCGTTCGCGGTGGCGGCGGTCTCGGTGACGTGCTGGTTCATCGTGCAGGGGAAGCTGTACGAGCAGGTGAACGACGATCTCAGGAAGATGTCGCAGCCGCAGCGGCAGGGCCCGGTCGCGGATCTCCTCGCCGCCTGTCCCCAGACCGGCCAGAGCGAACAGACCGACAACAAGACCGACAACAGTGGCCTGCGGACGCAGAACAACTACATTCAGCTCGTCAAGGCGGACGGTACGCCCTGCGTCGCGGCGATCTCGGCGGGCACCGTCAAGGTCACCAGCGCCGACAAGGACGTGATCAAGGACGCGAACGACAACGAGGGGATCATCCGCAGCGGAATCATCCGCAACGGCACCGACACCGACGGCAATGCCGTACGCGTGCTCACCGTTCCGCTGGCCGTCACCCAGGGCCCGAACAGCCCGCCCGAGCTCTACCCCGACACCGCACTCCTCATCGCGGTCCCGCTCAAGAGCACCCAGTCCACCCTCAACGACCTCGCCCTGATCCTTCTCCTCGTCTCCGGTATCGGCGTCATCGGGGCCGGAGCGGCCGGCCTGGCGGTGGCCCGCGCGGGTCTGCGTCCCGTCGACAAGCTCACCGAAGCGGTCGAGCACGTGGCCCGCACGGACGACCTGGGCATCCGCATCCCGGTGGAAGACGACAGCGAGGACGAGATCGCCCGTCTCTCCCGCTCCTTCAACTCGATGACGTCCTCCCTGGCCAACTCCCGCGAGCTCCAGCAACAGCTCATCGCGGACGCCGGCCATGAGCTGCGCACCCCCCTGACCTCCCTGCGCACCAACATCGAGCTCCTCACCCGCAGCGAGGAGACGGGCCGCCCCCTCCCGGAGGCGGACCGCAGGGCGCTGCTGGCCTCGGTGAAGGCACAGATGACGGAGCTGTCGTCGCTGATCGGCGACCTCCAGGAGCTGTCGCGCTCGGAGGGCCAGCGAGGCGAACGCATCCAGGTGATCTCGCTGGAGGAAACCGTCGAGGCCGCCTTGGACCGCGCTCGGCTGCGCGGCCCGGAGCTGAAGATCACCTCGGCGATCGATCCCTGGTACGTGCGGGCGGAACCTTCGGCGCTGGAGCGAGCCGTGGTCAACATCCTCGACAACGCGGTGAAGTTCAGCCCGGAGGCAGGCACGATCGAGGTGCGGCTCAGCAACGGCGTCCTGACGGTCCGCGACCACGGCCCCGGCATCCCCGCCGACGAACTCCCGCACGTCTTCGACCGCTTCTGGCGCTCCCCGAGCGCACGCGCCCTGCCGGGCTCGGGCCTGGGCCTGTCGATCGTCGCCCGCACGGTGCAGCAGGCGGGCGGCGTGGTCACCCTGACCCACGCGACCGGCGGCGGCACCGTGGCGACGCTCCGCCTACCGGGCTCGAAAACCCCACCTCCGGAACTGCCGTAGCGAGACCCGCGGCTGCCGTCTGCGCGACTTCACCAGTCCTTCATCGCGTCCGTCGGGGACATCCGTGCCGCCCGGCGGGCCGGTATCAGCGCGCCCGTCGCCACCACCAGGACCGTCAGACCGAGCAGGGTCAGTACGGTGCCCGCCGTCGGCAGCGGCACCCGGTCCGTGACGTAGGGCGCGAGGTCGGTGCTGCCTCGCAGCAGGGCCGCGCCGACGCCGCCGAGCAGCGCGCCGAGGACCGTGCCGAGCAGCGCGGCGACCGCACCGGCCAGGGCCATCTCCGTGACCAGCATGGCCAGGACCGCCCGGGTGCGGAATCCGACCGCCTTGAGGAGACCGATCTCCTGCGCGCGCTGCCGCGAGAGCGCACCCGTCACGGTGACCGCGCCGACGAAGGCCAGGACGCCGAGCACACCGAGCAGCAGCCGTCCGCTCACCCTGATCAGCTCCAGGACCGACGGCAACGCGTCGAGCTGCTGACGGAGGGTGACGGCCGGATAGCCCAGCTTCTGCACGGACTTCATCACCGCCGGCACGTCCCTCGCGCTGTCCGCGACCACGGTCAGCTGGTCGTAGCCGACCGTGCCGAGATAGCGGTCCGACGGTTCTCCGGCGCGCTCGGCCGCCCAGGTGACCACCGCGGAGTCGGCCGCGTACGCGGCATCCGGGCCGTCCAGCTGCCAGGTCGGGTCGTAGACGCCGACGAGACGGGCGTGTCCGGTGACCCCGGTGCCCTCTCCGGGTCGTACGTAGCGTGTTCTCTCGATCTCGATCTCCCGGCCCACCTGCTCGCTCAGGTCGACGCCCTGGGCGGTCGCCGGGGCCACGACCTCGCCCGGCCGGAGCGGGAAGAGCCGGGCGCGGACCGACTTGGTCACCGGCGGGTCGAGCGCGGGACGGTGGGTCGTCGCGTACAGCAGCGCGACATCGCCCGCGTCCGTCGACACACCGAACGACACCTGTGCCCGGTGCTGGACCGACGCGACATGCGGCAGCCGCGCCAGCCGCTCCTGCGTGCGGTCCGTCAACTGCGGTGTACCGGGGCGGCCGTCGGGCCGGTCGACCGTGATGCTGCGGTTGGCGGCGCTCTCCGTGACCCCGGTGTCGGTGGCGCCCTGCGCCCGGTCGGCGATGCCCAGCGCACCGAGGCAGACGGCACCGGCGACGGAGACCAGCGCGACCAGGCCGTACAGACGGCGGCGCAGGGCACGGACGTTGGCCACGGCCAGCAGGAAGAGGTTCACGCGGCACTTCCCTCCGTCACCAGTGCTCCCGTCGCCAGCCGGTGCACGACGTCGGCCGTACGCGACACCGCCGGGTTGTGGGTCACGAGCACGACGGCCCGTCCCTCGTCCGCCAGTTCGCGGAACATGCCGAGCAGCACATCTTCGCTCGCCTCGTCGAGGTTGCCGGTCGGCTCGTCGGCCAGTATCACGGGCGGGTCGTTGACCAGCGCCCGCGCCAGCGCGACCCGCTGCTGCTCGCCACCGGAGAGCTCACCGGGCAGATGCTCGGCCCGCTCGGTGAGCCCGACCCGGGCGAGCAGGGCACGGGCCTTCTCCTCCCCTTCGGCACGCCGGCCGACGTACGGCAGGAGTACGTTGCGCAGCGCCGAGTGCTGGGGCAGCAGGTTGTACGACTGGAAGACGAACCCGAGCCTGCTCCTGCGCAGGTCCGCGAGGCCACCGTCGCCGAGCCCCGAGGTGTCGGCCCCCGCGACGAACACCCGGCCGCAGTCCGGTGCCGCCAGCAGACCGAGGATGTGCAGCAGGGTGGACTTCCCGGAACCCGATTGACCGACCAGCGCCGTGACCTCGCCTCCGCGCACCGTGAGGTCGATGTCCCGCAGGACGTCGACCCTCCTTCCGCGCAGGGCGTAGGTCTTGCCCACACCCTCCGCCCGCAACAGTTCCCCCACCACGCTCCCCTCACTGTCGATACTCCGTCGCCGCGCTCGCGCCCCCTTCCTACCGGCGACGGTCCCGTTCCGGCATGTGGCACTCACCGTGAAGAGTGATCAGGCGTCGGATGTGCCTCTCCGAGGAGCACGAGCCTGACCGTGGCTGACGTAAGTCGGTTCGAAGTATCGGTTTATCGGCGCAGGGCCGGCGGGCGCTGCGCAGGTCGGCCCCGGGGGGCCGCCAGGCGGGCGTAGGTGCCGTCGTGGGCCATCAGTTCGTCGTGGGTGCCGGATTCCACCAGGTGGCCGTGGTCCAGGACGAGGATCCGGTCGGCGTCGGGAGCCAGGCTCAGGTCGTGGGTGATCATGAGGGTGGTGCGGCCGGACATCAGGCGGCGCAGCGGCTGGACCACCTGGCGGGCGGCGACCGAGTCGAGGCCCGCCGTCGGTTCGTCCAGTACCAGGACCGGGGCGGCGCGGAGCATCGCGCGGGCGATGGCGACGCGCTGGAGCTGGCCGCCGGAGAGGGCCGCCGTGCCGGGGGCGATGTGGGTGTCGTAGCCATCGGGCAGGGCGGTGACGAAGTCGTGGGCGGCGGCGGAGCGGGCCGCCTGTGCGATCTCGGTGTCTGTCGCGCCGGGCCGGCCGCACCCGATGTTCTCGCGGATCGTGCCGTTGAGGATGAGCGTCTCCTGGGGGAGCAGCGCCACGTTCTCGCGCAGGAACTCCAGGGGTACGTCCGTCAGCGGGGCGCCGTCCAGGCAGATGACGCCCGAGGAGGGGTCGTAGAAGCGGGTGAGGAGCTTGGACAGGGTCGATTTGCCCGCGCCGCTCGCGCCGGTCACCAGGATCAACTCCCCCGGTCCCGCGCTGAAGGTGACGTTCCGCAGGGAGGGGTGGGGGGCGCCCGGGTAGGTGAAGGAGACGTCGTGGAAGCCGATCCGGCCGTGGACGGGCCACGCGGGCAGCGGGTGGGCGGGGTCGGTGACGGCGGGTTCGGCGTCGAGGATCTCACCGATGCGCTCGGCGCCTGCCGTCGCGGCGGTGACGGCGAGGCCGAGCCGGCCGAGGCTGCGGACCGGCGGATACAGGTAGCCGAGGAAGGCGGCGAAGGCCAGGAGGTCGCCCAGGGTCATCCGGTCCGCGGAGATCTCCCAGACGCCCAGGCCGATCACCGCGAGGACGCAGACGGTCTCGACGACCTCGACGAACTGTTCGTACCTCTCGCTCAGCCGTGACCCGCGCACGCAGGCCCGCATCCAGGCGCGGGCCTCCCGCTCCAGCCGGCGCTCCTCGTCGCGCCGGCGGTTGTAGGCCTGGGTCAGGACGATGTTGCCGAGCGACTCCTCGACGACCGAGGTGATCGCGCCGTCGGCGGCCCGCTCGTCCCGCGAGGTCTGCTCGATCCGGCCGGAGAAGCGGCGGGCGGCGAGGAGGAAGAGGGGGGCCAGGACGAAGGTGGCCAGGGCCAGGTCCCAGCGGAGCCACAGCGCGGCCACCGCGTAGAAGACCGCCGAGAAGGCCGCGGAGACCGCGCCGACCACACCGGAGACGACCAGTTCCTCGATCGCCTCCACATCGCCGGTCAGCCGCTCCACCAGGTCGCCCTGACGGTGCTTCTGGAAGAAGTGCGGCGGCAGGTCCTGGACATGGCGGAAGGCGTTCGCGCGCAGGCGCAGGACGAATCGCTCCGCCGTCCAGGTGGCGAGCGAGTTGCCGAGGTAGCCGACCAGCGCGCCGAGCACGGCCACGCCCAGCCAGGCTCCGGCCGGACCCCAGAAGGCGGAGAGCGAGCCGGTCTGCAGGGCGTCGTCGGTGAGCTGGGCGAACAGCAGGATGGCGGCGGTCTCGGCGAGCGCGGACACCACCACGCACCCGATGATCACCAGCAGCCGGCCGCGGTCGCCGCGGGTCAGCGGCCAGAAGCGGCGGAAGGCCTCGCGGGCGTCCCACATGTCGACAACTCCCTTTCCGTGGTGCGGGCATGGCCGAGGCGGGGCCCCGGTACGAGTCGCGCTCGTCCGGTGGCCCCGCCTCGTGGCGTGTCTCAGCCCTGGTGCCCGACCGGGCGGCGCTTCGGGGCGGCCTTCTTCGGGGCCGGCTTCACGGCCGAGCGCTTGGGTGCCGGGGCGGCGGCCTTGCGGGTCTTCTTCACCGGGGCGATCTTGTGGAAGCTCATGGGAGTTTTCCTCTCTGCTGCAATTGCCTTTGAATTACTTCGGTTGAATATCGAGAAATAGCCTGCGCTTTACTGCTCCGCGCCGTTCGCTCTCGACATGGAAAACACTACGGCACCGAAAACCCGCAAAGCGCCGATTGCGCTGAGACCTTGACGAAATGCGTCTGAAGCAATTTTCAGACAGCACCCGGAACCGAAGTCGCATTCACCAGGAATTTATTACGGGCACGACAAGGGGCCCGGGACGTACG
>NZ_JBHWCC010000057.1:0-59336 GCF_042735715.1 Streptomyces sp. NPDC059582 | reverse complement strand
CGCCCGGGCCGTGCGGCCCGGGCGCCCTCGTCGTCGTACGTCCGGCGGTCAGCTCTTCTTGGCCGCCGACCCGGCCTCGTCCTTCACGTCCGCCGCCGGGGCGTCCGTGGACGCGTCCGTGGGCTCGTCGGCCGACCCGGCCTCGGACGGGACCTCCGCCTCGCCCTCGCCCGGGTCCAGGTCCTCGGCCTCGTCCGCCGACGCGGACTTGTCCCCCGCCTCGGGCTTGTCGGCCGTCTCGTCCGTGTCCGCGGTCTCGGCCTTGTCCGCCGTCCCGGTCCCGGCGTCGGTCCCGGCGCCGGGTTCGACCACCGCTTCCCGTCCGGGCCGCTTCTTCGCCGACAGCACCATGTACAGCACCGCGAGCAGGAACACGACCAGCGCGGTCCAGTCGTTCAGACGCAGCCCCAGGATGTGGTGGGCGTCGTCCACGCGCATGTACTCGATCCAGCCGCGGCCCACGCAGTACGCGGCGACGTACAGGGCGAACGCCCGGCCGTGGCCCAGCCGGAAGCGCCGGTCGGCCCAGATGACCAGGACGGCGACGCCGACGCACCACAGGGACTCGTACAGGAACGTCGGGTGGTAGGTGCCCGGGACCCTGCCGTCCGTCGACGAGGTGATCTTCAGCGCCCAGGGCAGGTCGGTGGACCGCCCGTACAGCTCCTGGTTGAACCAGTTGCCCCAGCGCCCGATCGCCTGCGCGAGGGCGATGCCGGGGGCGATGGCGTCGGCGTAGGCGGGCAGCGGGATGCCCCGGCGACGGCAGCCGATCCACGCGCCGACCGCGCCGAGCGCGATGGCGCCCCAGATGCCGAGGCCGCCCTCCCAGACCTTGAAGGCGTCCACCCAGTCACGGCCCTCGCTGAAGTACAGCTCGTAGTCCGTGATCACGTGGTAGAGCCGGCCGCCGACGAGACCGAAGGGCACGGCCCAGACCGCGATGTCGGCCACCGTGCCGGCCCGACCGCCGCGGGCGATCCAGCGTTTGTTGCCGAGCCAGACGGCTACGAAGACGCCGATGATGATGCAGAACGCGTAGCCGCGCAGCGGAACGGGGCCGAGGTGCAGCACTCCGCGTGACGGGCTGGGAATGTAGGCGATATCCATGGCAGGGTCGACGCTACCGTGCCGGACCGGGCCCACGGCAGGCAGCCCGGCTACGGCTCCATAACAGGGCGGTGAGAATCACTCACCCCTTGGCCGCCTCCTGCACCATCTGCTTCAGCTTCTGCGGCGTCATCGTCTGGTCCTGGTAGATGTTCTTGCCGTTGAGCAACACGGTCGGCGTGCCGCCGAAATCGCCCGCCTGGAAGGCCTGGTTCGACTTCTCGACCCAGCTGTTGTGCGTGCCGTCCTCGACGCAGCGGCGGAACTCGGGCGTGTCGAGACCGTCGACCTTGCCCGCGAGCTCGATCAGCCGGGCGTTGCCGGCGAAGGCGTCGTCGGTCTCCTCGGGCTGGTTCTCGTACAGCACGTCGTGGTACGCGGGGAACTTCCCGGCGTCCTGGGCGCAGGCCGCGGCGTTGGCCGCGTTGCGGGAGCCGCTGCCGCGCAGGTTGCCGTCGATGAGGGTGGCCAGGTGGTACTCCACCTTCAGCTGGCCGGCGTCGGTCAGCTCGTGGACGGTCGGGCGGTACGCCGCCTCGAAGGCCTTGCAGGCCGGGCAGCGGAAATCCTCCCAGACGGTGAGCGTCGACTTGGCGCTCTCCTTGCCGACCGGGATGGCGAGGCTGTCCTTGCCCTGCGCGCCCGAGGGCGCCACGACCGGGCCCGCGTCGTCACTGCCGGTGTCCTTGCCCGCGTTCGCGGCGACGACCCCGATCACCGCCGCCAGACCCAGGACGCACAGGACGCTCGCGCCCACGATCAGGGTCCGTCGGCGTTTCTCCGAGGCCTTCTGTTTCTCGCGCTCGACCGCCAGCCGCTCGCGTGCGGTGCGCTTTCCCTCACGGTTGTTCTCGCTCACACCCGCAGAACGAACCGGGGAGGCGCAGCGCGCCTCCCCGGTGCCAGGTCCACCCGTTCGAGTGACTCGTACGGAATGTCCCGTACGTCACGCCTGTCCGCGGACGCCCTTCGCCAGGTCGCCCGCGAGCGCGCGGACGGCGTCGAGGCCGGCCGCCTCGTCAGGGGCGTCCAGCATCCGCTTGACGAAGGCCGAACCGACGATCACTCCGTCGGCGAAAGCGGCCACCTCGGCGGCCTGCGCCGCGTTCGACACACCGAGGCCGACGCAGACCGGCAGGTCGGTGCCGGTCGCCCGGGTACGTTCGACCAGGTTCTCGGCCTGGGCGCCCACCGAGGCGCGGGTGCCGGTGACGCCCATCAGCGAGGCGGCGTAGACGAAGCCGCTGCCCGCCGCGGTGATCTCGGCGAGCCGCGCGTCCTTGCTGCTGGGCGCCACGACGAAGACGGTCGCGAGGCCGTGCTTCTCGGCGTGCTCCCGCCACAGCGCCGACTCCTGCACCGGCAGGTCCGGCAGGATCGCCCCGGCCCCGCCGGCCTCCGCGAGCTCGGCGGTGAAGCGCTCGACGCCGTAGCGGTCGATCGGGTTCCAGTACGTCATGACGAGGACGGGCCTGCCGGTCGCCGCGTGCGCCTCGCGCACCGTGCGCATCACGTCGGCGATCCTGACGCCGCCGCGCAGGGCGATGTCGTCGGCGGTCTGGATGACGGGGCCGTCGAGGACCGGGTCGCTGTGCGGCAGGCCCACCTCCACGATGTCGGCGCCGCCGTCGAAGACGGCCTTGATCGCCTCGATGCCGCCGTCCACGGTGGGGAACCCGGCCGGGAGGTAGGCGATGAGGGCCGAACGGCCCTCCGCCTTGGCGGCGGCGAGGGTGTCGGTCAGCAGCTGACCGTTTCCGCCCGTCGGTGCGGTCGCGCTCACTTGGCGTCCCCCTCGATCTCGGCGACGTCCGCGTCGGCGTCCGCGGCCACGTCGGCGTCGGTGTCGTACAGGTCGAAGTAGCGCGCGGCCGTGTCCATGTCCTTGTCGCCGCGGCCGGACAGGTTGATCACGATCAGTCCGTCCGGACCGAGTTCCCTGCCGACCTCCAGGGCGCCGGCGAGGGCGTGGGCGCTCTCGATGGCCGGGATGATGCCCTCGGTCCGCGACAGCAGGCGCAGCGCCTGCATGGCCGCGTCGTCGGTGACCGCGCGGTACTCGGCGCGGCCGATGTCCTTGAGGTAGGAGTGCTCGGGGCCGATGCCCGGGTAGTCCAGACCGGCCGAGATCGAGTACGGCTCGGTGATCTGGCCCTCGTCGTCCTGCAGGACGTAGGAGCGCGAACCGTGCAGGATGCCGGGCTCGCCCGCGGTCAGGGTCGCCGCGTGCTCGCCGGTCTCGACGCCGTGCCCGGCGGGCTCGCAGCCGACGAGGCGGACGCCCGCGTCCGGGATGAAGGCGTGGAAGAGGCCGATGGCGTTGGAGCCGCCGCCGACGCAGGCCACGGCCGCGTCGGGCAGCCGGCCCGCGCGCTCCAGGAGCTGACGCCGGGCCTCGACGCCGATGACCCGGTGGAAGTCGCGGACCATGGCCGGGAAGGGGTGGGGTCCGGCGACGGTCCCGAACAGGTAGTGGGTGTGGTCGACGTTGGCGACCCAGTCCCGGAAGGCCTCGTTGATGGCGTCCTTCAGGGTCCGGCTGCCGGACTTCACCGCGACGACCTCGGCACCGAGCATGCGCATCCGGGCCACGTTGAGGGCCTGGCGCCGAGTGTCGATCTCGCCCATGTAGATGGTGCATTCGAGACCGAACAGCGCGCAGGCGGTGGCGGTCGCGACGCCGTGCTGGCCTGCGCCGGTCTCGGCGATCACACGGGTCTTGCCCATGCGCCGGGTGAGCAGGGCCTGGCCCAGCACGTTGTTGATCTTGTGGGAGCCGGTGTGGTTCAGGTCCTCGCGCTTGAGGAAGACCCGGGCGCCACCGGCGTGCTCGGCGAACCGGGGCACCTCGGTGAGGGCACTGGGCCGGCCGGTGTAGTGGACGAGGAGGTCGTCGAGCTCGCGCGCGAACTCGGGGTCGGCCTTCGCCTTGTCGTACTCGACGGCGACCTCGTCCACGGCGGCGACGAGCGCCTCCGGGATGAACTTGCCGCCGAACGCGCCGAAGTACCCCTCGGCGCTGGGAATTTGACCCTCCGGGTCAGGGAAGAAGTGTTCGCTGGGCATGCCAGTACCTCACGGTGAGTGTGCGGAAAAGACACTGATCGCCGTGGGGGGCGGGGATTGTCGGTCGACTGCGGGCCGTCAGTTTCTTGGCGCGTAGTTCCCCGCGCCCCTCAGGTCGGCCGCTGCCATCGCATGCCGTTCACTTGCCCCGGTTCGTCTCCGATGACGTAGCGGACCCTGCGGCCGTGGACCCGGCGGGCCGGAGCGCGGCAGCCGCGCGGGCGGCAGCCGCGCGCGAGGCGGGCGTACCGGTCCGAGGTCGTGGCGGGGGTCGTCGGAGTCATCGGAGCCAAGCCTACCGGGGTGTCAGTCCCGTCCGTGCCGCAGCGCGGGGTGCTCGCCCGCGGCCACCAGGTCGGAGACCGCGGCCTTCGGGTCGCGGCCGGTGACCAGGGACTCGCCGACCAGGACCGCGTCGGCGCCCGCGTTGGCGTACGCGATGAGGTCGTGCGGTCCGCGGACGCCGGACTCGGCGATCTTGACGATGTGGGGCGGGACCTCGGGGGCGACCCGCTCGAACGTCGAGCGGTCGACCTCCAGGGTCTTCAGGTTGCGCGCGTTGATGCCGATGACCTTGGCGCCCGCGTCCACCGCGCGCTCGACCTCGTCCTCGTCGTGCACCTCGACGAGGGGCGTGAGCCCGATGGACTCGGCGCGCTCGATGAGGGACTCCAGGGCCGGCTGGTCGAGGGCCGCGACGATCAGCAGGGCGAGGTCGGCGCCGTACGCGCGCGCCTCCCACAGCTGGTACGCCGTGACGATGAAGTCCTTGCGCAGCACGGGGATGTCCACCCGGGCGCGGACCGCTTCCAGGTCGGCCAGCGAGCCGCCGAAGCGGCGCTGTTCGGTCAGCACGGAGATGACGGCCGCGCCGCCCGCCTCGTAGTCGGCGGCCAGGGCCGCCGGGTCGGCGATCGCGGCCAGCGCGCCCTTGGACGGGCTGGAGCGCTTGACCTCGCAGATGACCTTGACACCCTCGCCGCGCAGCGCGGCCACGCCGTCCTTCGCGGCACGGGCCTTGGCCGCGCGCTCCTTGAGCTCGTCGAGGCTGACGCGCGCCTGCCGCTCCGCGAGGTCGGCACGGACTCCGTCGATGATCTCGTCGAGCACACTCACGCGAGCGGCCCCCTTCCTGACGGTTGACTCTTCAAGCGGTTGGGGGCTTGCGCCCCGACCCGCCGCTCGAACGGTCGCGATGGGCGAAACCCATGGTCACTGCGATGGTATCCGGAGGAAGGCGTAGGCCTCACATCCGGTTGACGCCGGTCCCGCTACCTGGACGTTCGCCAACCGATCAAGGATGGAGCCGGTCACCGAACGGCAGGTTCCGGACAACGGTGAAGACCAGCAGCAACGCGCCCAGCGTCCACAGCTGGGCCGGCCCGAGGTCGATCCGCAGCGGCCGTCCGCGCACCGCGCGGACCACCCAGACGGTCCACAGCACGGCGAACCCCAGATAGCCGAGCACGGCCGCCGCGTTGTCCTGGAGCGCCGCCAGGAGGTCCCCGTGGACGAAGGCGTGGGCGCTGCGCAGGCCGCCGCAGCCGGGGCAGTAGACGCCGGTGAGGCGCAGCAGCGGGCAGACGGGGTAGTGGCCGGGCTCGTTGGGGTCCACGGCGCCGACGTAGGCGAAGGCGCCCACGACGGCCGCGAGGACGCCGGCGGGTACGGCCAGCCGTCCCGCGGCGGTTCCCGGACGAGCGCTGCGCATCGGCTGGCTGTCGGCGTTCACGCCTCGCATTCTGCCCCGCGCGGGCCCTGGACGCGCGTGAGGGGCGGATCCGCGCCTCACCGGCGTCGGATCCGCCCCTCTACGGCGTACCGGGTGGTGCGGCGCTCAGCTCTCGACGCCCGCCGGCTCGCGGGTCTTGGACTGGACCACGAGGGGGGTCGCCTTCGGCTGGCCCATGCCCATGACGCGCATCGCACCGCCGACGACACCGCCGAAGACGATGATCGCCATGCCGGCCCAGAAGCCCGCCGGCTGCGCCATCACCATGAAGGCGCCGGCGACGCAGAAACCGATGAAGGCGATGATGACACCGGTCCAGGCGGCCGGGGTGTGACCGTGGCTGCTGCCCGCCATGACTTGCTCCTCGTTGCTGTGTACGTGTTGTACGTGTCTGAGTCGGACGCTCGAGGTCCATTGTCCCGTACCCGCACGTCCGCCGTGAGCGGGGGTGGCTCCCGTCCCCTCAATGATTCACCACTTCGCGGCCGGGGGCCGGGATCGGGAACCGGGACCGGGAACCGGCACCGGGACCGGAGGGTGCGGCCCGCCGACCGGCCGCGGGCCCGTCTAGGCGGGTCCGGCGCCGGTCGGGTCCTCGCCCCGGTCCAGCGCCTTCCAGAGGTCCTCCGGCCGGTCGGGATCGACGGCGGGCGCGGCGCGGCGCGGCCGGGGCGTGCCGTCGCGCTCGTAACGGCCGGACATCACGGGCCACAGCGGGCCGTAGCGCAGGGCCAGCAGTCCGGCGAGGAGGATGAGCGCGCCGCCCGCGGCGGTGACGTACGGCCACGCGGTGTGGGTGAAGACGTCCACGGCGGCCGAGGTGTCGCCGGAGGCCTCCGCGGCCTTCTCGTCGAGGGCGGAGCCGTCGGAGGCGCCGAGCAGGGCCGCGGCGACGATGCCGGCGCCGGAGAGCGTGAGCAGCGCGGAGACCAGCAGTCGTCCGGCCTTGCGGACGGCGAACACGGCGACGAGCGCGGCGAGGCCGACTATCGCCAGCGCCGCGGGGACGCCGGTGACGTCGCTGCCCCTGACGGTCAGCGGGAAGTCACCGCCGGCGACCGTCGCGGTGCCCTGCGACCAGCGCTGCCGGGTGGCGAGCAGGGCCACGGCGGCGCCGAGCGACCCGCTCAGCAGGGCGACGGCGAGGCTCCGGCGGCCGGACCGGGCGGGCGCGGCGGCTTGGGCACGAGGGTGAGGAACAGCAGTCACGTAGTCCACTATCGCCTGAACCCCGGGCGAACCGTCACCCGGGGCTCACGTGATCCGCGCCCTACTCGCCCAGCCGGTTCGCCGTGTGCACGGCGCGCAGCACCGCCGCCGCCTTGTTGCGGCACTCGGTGTCCTCGGCGACCGGGTCGGAGTCGGCGACGATGCCGGCCCCGGCCTGGACGTAGGCGGTCCCGTCGCGCAGCAGGGCCGTACGGATGGCGATGGCGGTGTCGGAGTCGCCCGCGAAGTCGAGGTAGCCGACGCAGCCGCCGTACAACCCCCGCCTGGACGGTTCGAGTTCGTCGATGATCTGCATCGCGCGCGGCTTGGGCGCGCCGGACAGGGTGCCGGCCGGGAAGCAGGCGGTGAGCACGTCGAAGGCGGTACGGCCCGCCGCGACCCGCCCGGTGACCGTCGAGACGATGTGCATCACGTGCGAGTACCGCTCGACGGACATGAAGTCGACGACCTCGACCGAACCGGGCTCGCAGACGCGGCCGAGGTCGTTGCGTCCGAGGTCGACGAGCATGAGGTGCTCGGCGCGCTCCTTGGGGTCGGCGAGCAGTTCGTCGGCGAGGGCCTGGTCCTCCTGCGGGGTCGCCCCGCGGTGCCTGGTGCCGGCGATGGGATGGACCATGGCCTGCCCGTCCTCGACCTTGACCAGGGCCTCGGGCGAGGAGCCGACGACGTCGAACCCGTCGAAGCGGAACAGGTACATGTACGGGGAGGGGTTGGTGGTCCGCAGGACCCGGTAGACGTCCAACGCGCTGGCCGTGCACGGCGTTTCGAAGCGCTGCGAGGGGACGACCTGGAATGCCTCGCCGGCCCGGATGCGCTCCTTCACGTCCTCGACGGCCGCCCGGAAGTCCTCGCCGCCCCACCGGGCGCTGTACTCGGGGAGTTCGGACGGCGGGAGCACGGCGGGCGGCTGGACGACCGCGCGGGAGAGATCCGCCTCCATGGCGTCCAGGCGGGCCACGGCGTCGGCGTGGGCGTCGTCGACGCCGGTGTCGAGGTCGTTGTGGTTGATCGCGTTGGCGATCAGCAGGACGGAGCCCTCCCAGTGGTCCATGACGGCGAGGTCGCTGGTCAGGAGCATGGTCAGCTCGGGCAGCCGGAGGTCGTCGCGCCCGCCGGGGCCGATCTTCTCCAGGCGGCGGACGATGTCGTAGCCGAGGTAGCCGACCATGCCGCCGGTGAAGGGCGGCAGGTCGTCCTGGCCCGGGGTGTGGAGGGTCTCGATGGTGGCGCGCAGCGCGGCGAGCGGGTCCCCGTCGACGGGGACGCCGACGGGCGGGGTGCCGAGCCAGTGGGCCTGGCCGTCGCGCGTGGTGAGCGTGGCGGAGCTGCGGACGCCGACGAAGGAGTAGCGGGACCAGGACCGTCCGTTCTCCGCGGACTCCAGCAGGAAGGTGCCGGGGCGCTCGGCGGCGAGCTTGCGGTACAGCGCGACCGGGGTGTCGCCGTCGGCGAGGAGCTTGCGGGTGACCGGGATGACACGGCGGTCGGTGGCCAGCTTGCGGAAGGTCTCGAGGTCCATGGCGGCTGACCCTACTGATCCGCGGCCCGTACGCCGGAATCGGCGTCCGCGACCAGTACGTCCTCGTCGAAGCAGGTCCGCGCCCCGGTGTGGCAGGCGGCGCCGACCTGGTCGACCTTGACCAGGACGGTGTCGGCGTCGCAGTCGAGGGCGACGGACCTGACCCACTGGAAGTGGCCGGAGGTGTCGCCCTTGACCCAGTACTCCTGGCGGCTGCGGGACCAGTACGTGCAGCGTCCGGTGGTCAGGGTGCGGTGCAGCGCCTCGTCGTCCATCCAGCCGAGCATGAGCACCTCTCCGGTGTCGTACTGCTGGGCGATGGCGGGCACGAGTCCGTCGGCGCCGCGCTTGAGGCGGGCGGCGATCTCGGGGTCGAGGCTGCTGGGCGGGGGCGTACTGGTCATGAGTGCCATTGTGCCGCGCGGCGGGCGGTACCCGACGCGGCGTCCACCGACCGGAACGGGCGGCGGGCGGGCGGGTGAGGGGGCCGTCCCGGTGGGCGGCCTCGCGGTGGGCGGAGACGGACGGACGGACCCGGCGGGCGGCCTGTCGGCGGGCGGTGACGGGTGGGCGGACCGGGCGGGCGGTCGTAGGCTGACGGTATGTCGACCTTTGCCAAGCGTGAACGGCTTCTGCTCGCCGACCTCTTGGAAACCGCCGGTCCCGAGGCCCCCACCCTGTGCGAGGGCTGGGTGACCCGCGATCTGGCCGCCCATGTGGTGGTCCGGGAACGCCGCCCCGACGCCGCCGGCGGCATCCTCGTCAAGCAGCTCGCGTCCCGGCTGGAGCGGACGATGGAGGAGTTCGCGGCCAAGCCGTACGAGGAACTGATCCAGCTGATCCGCACCGGCCCGCCGCGCTTCTCGCCGTTCGCCCTGAAGCAGATCGACGAGGCGTCGAACACGGTGGAGTTCTACGTCCACACGGAGGACGTCCGCCGTGCCCAGCCCGACTGGGCCCGCCGTGAGCTCGACCCGGTGTTCCAGGACGCCCTGTGGTCCCGGCTGGAGCGGACGGCCCGGCTGATGGGCCGCGGGGCGCCGACCGGGCTGGTGCTGCGCCGCCCGGACGGCCAGACGTCGGTCGCGCACAAGGGCACGCCGGTGGTGACGGTGACCGGCGAGCCGTCGGAGCTGCTGCTGTTCACGTACGGCCGGCAGAGCGCCGCCGAGGTGGAGCTGGACGGCGACAAGGACGCCATCACCCGACTGCACGAATCCCCGGAGCTGGGTATCTGAGGCGGGCGCGCGGCCCGCGGGGCGGCTCGGTGAGCGGCCCCGCGGACCGGACGCGGCCGGGGGTCACTGCTTGGGCGAGTCCAGGTACTCCTGTTCCGCGGGCAGGGTGCGGGCGTCCTCGACCAGCACGGTGCCGCCGACGGCCTGGGTGTCCGGCTTGGTCACGTAGACGGCCGTGCCCGCCGGGCGGGCCGCGTCGGAGAAGTCCTCCGGGGTGCCGAGGCCGTTGTCCACCGCCTTCTGCGTGCGGTGCGCCTTCACCAGGCCCTCCCGGCTGAGGTCCTTGGCCCGGCAGGCGGCCGTCAGGTCGCGGCCCATCAGCTCGGCCGCGTTGTAGCCGGAGAGGGTGCCCGCGTCGACGAGCTCACCCGGGTACTTCTTCTGGTACGAGGCGACCATCTTCTTGACGGCCGGCAGGTCGGAGCTGACCGGCGGGGCCGCGCTGACGACGTGCAGCATGGCGATCAGCGCGGGCGCCGCCGGGGTCTTGAGCAGCTGCGGGGCGAAGCCGGGGGCGCTGGTGACGACCGGGACCTTCAGCCCGCGCGAGGCGGCGACGCCCACCAGGGAGGCGGTCTGGCTGGGACCCGCGCTGATCAGGATCGCCTTGACCCCGGCCTTGCGCAGGGCGGTGACCTGCGCCGACAGATCGGTGTCGGTGGCCTTGATCTTCTGTCCGACGACCGTGAGGCCGGCCTGCTTCGCGGCCCAGGTGGAGCCCTGCAGGGCGTTGTTGCCGTAGTCGCCCTCGAAGTAGACGTGACCGATCTTGTCGCCCTTGCGCACGCCCTGGGTGCGGGTGAGGAAGTCGACGGCGCGCACCATGTCGATGTCGTACGTGGTGCCGAGCACCTGGACGGCCTGCTTGCCGAGCAGGGAGGCGGCCCAGGCCTGCGGGAAGGTGAGCATGTGGTCGCTTTCGACGTCGTCGAGCAGGGCGGCGACCACGGGCGAGCCGATGACCTGGGGCAGCGCCAGGACGTTCGGGGAGATCTCGGTGTAGGCGGCCACGGCCTTCTGGACGTCGTAGCCGTGGTCGCGGACGACGATCTCGACCTTGCGCCCGCAGATCCCGCCGCCCTTGTTGGTCTCGTCGGCCCACATCTGCTGGGCCTGGACGATGCTCTTGCCGAGGGTGGCGTAGGGGCCGCTGAGGTCGGTGAGCGCGCCCAGTTTGATCGTGTCGGCGGTGACGCCGGGGCCGGTCTTCACCCCGTCCGCGGCGGCCTTCCCGCCAGAGTCGGCGGCCTTGCTGCTGCATCCGACACCGGCCAGCAGCAGGGCGGCGAGGGTCGTGGCGAGTGCTGTGCGTCCCGTGCTGTTCACGAGGTGCGCTCCTTGGGTCGTTGATCCGGTGCGGACGCGGCCGTGGGTGAGGAGGCCGGGGAGGAGGAGTCGGCGGAGTCGGGCCGGGCGGCGGCGTCAACCGGCGAGGCCGGGGGGCCGGTGCGGCGGCGTCGGACCAGCGCGCCGGCGCGCCGGGCGAGTCCGCTGAGCCCGTCGGGGGCGAAGAGCAGGACGAGGACGACGGCGGCGCCGTACAGGTAGCGCGAGGCCTCGGTGGGGCCCACCGCGTGGCCCGGCGCGCCGGGCGCCGCGACCAGCGGCAACTGGTCGGCGTACCGGGCCATGAGCAGCGGCAGCGCGGTGACGAAGACGGCTCCCGCGGCGGCGCCCGCCACCGAGCCGAGGCCGCCGATGACGATCATCGCAAGGTAGTCGATGGACAGGGTGAGGCCGAAGTAGTCCGGCACGATCCTGCGGAAGACCAGCGCGAGCAGGACCCCGGCCAGGCCCGCGTACATGGAGGAGACCACGAAGGCGGCCGAGCGCCGGCGGGCGACCGGGACGCCCAGTACGGCCGCGGCGGTCTCGCTGTCGCGCAGCGCGGTCAGGGCCTGGCCGGGACGGCCGTTCAACAGGTTGCGGGCGGCGAACCAGCCGAGGCCCAGCAGCGCCAGCGCCGGGTACCACAGGCGCTCCTCGGCGCCGAACGGAACGCCCAGCAGGGTCAGTTGCGGATCGGTCGCGGTGAAGGTGAAGCCACCGACGGACAGGGGCGGCACGGACCGGCCGTTGAAACCGCCGGTGAGGGAGTCGGCGTTGAGCATCACATGGTGGCCGAGGAAGACCAGGGCGAGGGTCGCGACGCCGAGGTAGACACCACGCACCCGGCCGGCGACCGGGCTGAACAGCCCGCCCACCACGCCACTGAGACACACCGCCAGTACCAGGGCGAGCAGGGGCGGCAGGCCCGGTCCGGGTTCGCCGGCCAGCCAGACGTATCCGTAGGCGCCGACCGCGAGGAAGAAGGCGTGGCCGAGGGAGAGCTGGCCCGCGGTTCCGGTGAGCAGGGTGAGTCCGACGGCGCCGAGCGCGGCGGCCATCGAGAACAGTCCGACCTGGAGCCAGAACGCGCCCAGGTAGAAGGGCAGGGCGCAGAGCAGGAGGACGGCCGCGACGGCCGCGACGGCACGCCTAGACACGGGCCGCCTCCCGGCTTCCGAAGAGACCCGCGGGCCGGACGAGGAGCACCAGCACCATCACGGCGTACGGCACCACGTCGCCGAAGCCCTCGCCGAGCGCGGAGAGTTCGGACTGGTAGCCGGCCGCCAGCGCCTCGGTGACGCCGATCAGCAGGCTGCCGGCGAGCGCGCCGGGCGGTGAGGCCATGCCGCCGAGGATCGCGGCGGGGAAGGCGTTCAGCGCGATCTGTCCGGTGGTGCGTTCCAGGCCGGGTGCCGGGAAGGCGGCCAGGAAGACGGCGGCGAGCGCGGCGAGCGCGCCGGCCAGGCACCAGGCGAGGGTGCGGATCCGGGCGAGCCTGATGCCCATCAGCGCGGCGGCCTCGTGGTCCTCGGCGGCGGCGCGCAGGGACAGGCCCCACCGGGTGAACCGGAACACGGCGAAGACGGCCGCGATGACGACCACGGACACCAGGATCGAGGCGATCCGGCTGTCGGCGACGGTGACCGGGCCGAGCCGGGTCACGTCGGAGCCCCAGGGGTCGCCCAGGGCGAGCAGGTCCCCGCCGATCCGGCGGGTGAGGTCGGTCATCAGCAGGATGTCGACGCCGATGGTGACGATGGTCAGCACGTGCGCGGCGCTCGGGTCGACGCGGCGCAGCAGCAGCGCGTCGATCAGTCCGGCGGCGGCCGCGGTGGCGAGCACCGCGAGGGCGAGGGCGCCCGCGAAGCCGAGCCGCTCGTGCAGCACGGCGGTCAGATAGCCGCCGAGCAGCAGCAGGGAGCCGTGCGCGAAGTTCACCACCGCCGACGCCTTGAAGATGATGACGAAGCCGAGGGCGACCAGGGCGTAGACCGAGCCGAGGGCGAGCCCGTTCAGCGCGGTGTCCAGGGCGGTGCTCATGCGATGTGCTCCTGGGGGGTGGTCGGGGTGCCGAGGTAGGCGCGGCGCACCTCGGGGTCCTGGCGGACCTGGTCCGGGGTGCCGGCGGCGATCCGGCGGCCGAAGTCGAGGACGGTGACCTCGTCGGCCAGCCGCATGACGATGCCCATGTCGTGCTCCACCAGCAGCACGGACAGGCCCAGTTCGGCGCGGACCGTGCGCACCACCTCGACGGTGCGGGCGCGTTCGCCGGAGTTCATGCCCGCCACCGGTTCGTCGAGCAGCAGCACCCGTGGCTCCAGGCACAGGGCGCGGGCGAGCTCGACCCGTTTGCGGTCGCCGTAGGACAGCAGGGCGACCGGGGTGTCGAACAGGGCTCCCAGGCCGACGAGTTCGGCGATCTCGCGGGCCCGGGCGCGGTGCTCCCGCTGCTCGCGCACGGTGCTGGGCAGGCGTAGGGCGGTCGCCGTGAAGCCCGCGCGGCACAGGGCCTGCCGGCCGAGCATCAGGTTGTCGCCGACGGTGCCCGCCGTGGTGACGATGTTCTGGAAGGTACGGGCGACGCCGAGCAGGGCGATCCGGTGCGGGGGCAGCCGGGTGAGTTCGCGCTCACCGAGCCGCACCCCGCCCTGCGCGGGCCGGCAGAGCCCCGACACGACGTTGAAACAGGTCGACTTACCCGCTCCGTTGGGCCCGATCAGGGCGTGCACGCTGCCGGGGGCGACGGTGAAGCCGACGGAGTCCAGCGCGATCAGCCCGGCGAACCTGACCGTGACGTCGTCCACGTGGAGGGGCGGGGGCGAGGTGCTCATACGGCGCCCTGCCCGTGCGCCGGGGTGTCCCGCTCGTCGGCGGTGGTGGGCCCGGGGTCGGGGTCCGCCGGCTGCGGGGCCGCGTCCTCCCCCAGGTACAGGCGGCGTACGGCGTCGGTCGCGGCCAGTTCGGCGGCCGGGCCGCTGAGGCGCACCTCGCCCACTTCGAGGACGTACGCGTGCTCGCAGAGCGCCAGGGCCATCGCGGCGTTCTGTTCCACGAGCAGGATCGAGGTGCCCTGGCCGTTGATCTCCCGGATCACCTCGGCGATGCGCTCGACCATCAGCGGTGCCAGGCCGAGTGACGGTTCGTCGAGGAGCAGCAGCCGGGGTGCGGCCATCAGGGCCCGCCCGATGGCGAGCATCTGCTGCTCGCCGCCGGACAGCAGTCCGGCGCGCTGCCCACGGCGTTCCGCGAGCCGGGGGAACAGTCCGAAGACCCGTTCGCGGGCGGCCCCGACGACCGCCGGGGCCCGGCGGCCCAGGCCCAGTCCCCCGGCCCGCAGGTTCTCGTCCACGGTGAGTCCGGCGAACACCCTGCGGCCTTCGGGAACCTGTACGACACCGGCGCGCACGGCGGCCACCGGGTCCTGTCCGTTCAGGCGCAGTCCGCCGTAGTGGACGCTGCCCGCGGTGATCGCGCCGCGGTGCAGCCGCAGGGTGCCGGAGATCGAGCGCAACAGGGTGCTCTTGCCCGCGCCGTTGGCGCCGAGCAGGGCGACGGCGCCGCCCGCGGGCACGTCCAGGCGGACGCCGCGCAACGCGGTCAGGGCGCGCCCGTAGGCCACGTCGAGATCGCGCACGCGCAGCACCGACGACCCGTCCGGGGGCGGGTCGTCGGGGGCGGCCGGTCCGCCGGGCAGGGGTATGTCCTGCCGGGCACCGTCCGATGACAGAGAGGGCATCACGACTCCTCGTTCCGCACGACGCGGACATACGGGGGAAGTGGCCCTACGAGAGCACGCGCACCGCGCCGCGTACAGCGTGCGGCGACGGCACAGGACCCGCTCCCAGCCTCGGAGGCGCAGGCTTGTGCCGCTGCCCAGCGACCCGTGCTTGACGCGGCAGCCGGGCGTCCGCTTCGTGTGGTCTCTGATGGGGGTGGGACGCGGGAGGTGACGGCCGCGCATCCGGCGGTGGGACCCGTGGGCCGGCCCGGGGCCGGGGCGCCTGCGTGTCCGGACCGGGGCGCCTGCGTGTCGGGGGCGACGGGCAGGTGAGCCGGGACCGTCGGGGGCGGCCGTGGGTGTCGGCGGGAGTGGGGGAATTGGGGGAGTGGGGGAATTGGGGGAAGTGGGGGAATTGGGGGAAGTGGGGGAAGCGGGGGTGGTGCCGGCCGCGTCGGTGGGGCGCGGCCGGGAATGCGTCCGCTCGGGGCGTCGTCGGGCGTCGTCGGGCGTCGTGGCGGTGGGCCGCCGCGGTGGGGTCAGCTGCCGAGCAGGCGCCGGGCGGTCAGGGCGAGGGAGGTGTCGACGACGTCCGCGGGCCGGGTGAGGCAGCGGCCGGTGAGCTGTTCGAACCGCCGCAGCCGGTTGAGGACCGTGTTGCGGTGACAGTACAGCCGGGTCGCCGCGCGCTGGGCGGAGCCGTCGCTGTCGAGCCAGGCGCTGACGGTGTCCAGCAACAGGTCCCGGTCGCCCGGATCGAGGCTCAGCAGCGGTCCCAGGACCCGGTGGACGAGCGCCGCGCCGAGGGCGGGCGCGGACACCAGCAGCGCCGCCGGCAGATGCTCGTCGAGCAGGACGGTGCCGCCGGCCTCCGGGCAGGCACGCAGCGCGGTCTCGGAGAACCGGCGCGCGTCACCGACCGCCGCGAGGCCGTCCACGGCGCGGCTGATGCCGACCCGGGACCCGACGGGCACGGTCACCCGCTCGACCAGGTCGGCCGGCTCGCCCTCGCCGAGATGGACGATGCCGTGTTCCGCGTCCGCGCCGGTGTGCCAGTGCACCCGCATGCCCGGTGGCACGGACAGCAGCCGGATGCCGGTGTGGGCGGCCGGGTGGGCGGCGGCCACGCTCACCACCGCGTACCTGCCGTGCTCCGGCAGATCCAGTGCGGCGGCGACGTCCGGGAGGTCGGCGATGCGGGTCGTACCGTCGAGGAGGGCGGTGGTCATCAGCCGCTGCCGGTTCTCGCGGCGCCAGGCGAGCTGCCGTTCCACCTGCCGGTAGGCGTCGGCGACCAGGGTGCTGTGCTCGTCGACGAAGTTCCACACGTCGGAGGCCACGTGCACGAGCAGGCGTACGTCGTCCGGGTCGCGCCGCGCGGCCTCCTCGACGAGCCCGCGCCACACCAGGGCTCCGCCGAGCCGGAAGGCGTGCAGCAGCGCGTCCAACGGCAGTCCCTGCTCCGCCCGTTCGGCGCCGATCCGCCAGGAGCAGCGGCGGGCGGCGTCCCGGGACTCTCTGGGGCGCAGCAGCGAGCCGACGTTGTGGCGCAGCGAGCGGTGCACCTCCTGCCACAGGCCGGAGGGGTCGGATTCGAGGGCCGCGCGGTAGGCCGGTTCCTGTTCCTGGAGCACGGCGACCAGCCGGTCGGTGAGTTCGGGGAGGTCGTCCATCAGGACGGCGGCCGCACGGTGCAGCACGGCGAGGGCTTCCGCGTCGACGGAGGAACGCAGGGGCGCAGAGGGGGGCGGCAGCTCGGGCACCACCCGGACACGGGCTCGTACGGCGTTCGGCATCGCGGTCCTCCACCGGGTCGGTTCGCACCGGTGCGCAGCGCGGCGTTCGTCCCCCGCCGGCGGCTCCGGAGCAGTCCTTGGTCCCGAAGGATGGCATACCGTCCGGTCGGTCCCCAGGGTGCGAGCCAAATTCCCCCCAGCGGGCCGCCGCCCGGTGCCCCGCGCCCGTCGCTCCTGGTGTGCCCGGCTCACTCCCGCAGCGGGATCTCGTGCCGTGCCGGGTCGGGCTCCCGGGGAGGCGCGGCGGGCGCGTCCTCGCGGTCGACGAGCCGTGCCAGTTCCATGCGCGAGCGCACCCCGAGGAGGGCGAACACATTGCGCAGATGGTGGTCGACGGTGCGCGGGCTCACCGAGAGCCGCATCGCCACCTCCCGGTTGGTCGCGCCCTCCGCGACGAAACGGGCGATCCGCTGCTGCTGCGGGGTCAGCCGGGTCAGCGGCCCGCCGGAGTCGGCCGCCGCCGGGGCCTCACCGGTGGCACGCAGCTCGGCGCGGGCCTGCTGGGCCCAGGCGCGGGCTCCGCAGCGTTCGAACGCGACCAGGGCGTCGCGCAGCCGGCCCCGGGCCTCGCCCGGCCGTCGCCTGCGCCGCAGCCAGTTGCCGAACAGCAGCTGGGTACGGGCGCGTTCGAAATCGCCGCCCACCAGGTCGTGGCGGGCCAGCGCCTCGGCGTAGCAGGCCTCCGCAGGGTGGGCGCCGGTGCGATCGTCGTCGCCGGGTTCGGCCCTGCCCTCGACGGTCCACAGCAGGGCGCGGCAGCGCGCGAGCAGGGCCGGGGCGGCGGCGTCGATGCGCTGTTCCGCCCAGCCGGCGAACTCGTCGACCACCGCGGGCGCGGCGTCCGGTTCACCGGCCAGGACGGCCGCCTCGACGTAACAGGGCACGGCGAGCATCCGTACCGCGAAGTGGCCGGCGCCCGGACCGGGCCGCACCACGGGACCGAGGCGGGCCGCCGCCTCGGGAGCCCGGCCCCGGCTCAGGTCGGTCCGGGCCAGGGCCCACTGGGCGAGCGTGGCGGCCAGGGTGAGGCCGTGCGCGTCGGCGATGGCCGAGCAGGCGGCGGCATGCTCGGCCACCGTGTCGGTGTCCCCCTCCAGGGACGCGACCAGCGCGAGTACGGCGTGCTGGTGCGCGGCGATGTTGCGCTGTCCCGTGCGCAGGGCGGCGCGCAGTCCTTCCTCGGCGTGCACCCGGGCCCGGAGGTGCCGACCGGCCCGTAACTCGCCGTACGCCAGCCGCTCCAAAGCCAGCGGTACGAGCGTGGCGTGGCCGTGTGCCCGCGCGACGGCGAGCGCCCGTGCGTGCACCCGGCACGCGGCCGCGAGGTCGCCCACGACCAGGGCCGCGGCACCGGCGCACACCAGCAGCCCGGGGTCGCCCGCGTGCTCACCCCGCGCGACGAGCCGGCGGAGCACGTGCCTGCCCCGCGCGGTCCGTCCGCTCAGCAGGTCCGCCATGCCGCCGCGGTACTCCTCGACGAACATCCGCGCCGGCACGGCCGCCCCGCCGCCCGAAGCCCCGCCCAACAGGACGACGTCCCCGGCCCCGCCGAACGACGAAGAACCCGGCGCGCGAGACGCGACCACACCATGTGGACCGACGGCGACGGACCGGCCCCCGGGCCCGGACTGGCCGACGGTACCGGCGGGACCGACGGGACCGGCGGGACCGGCGGGACCCGACATGCCTGCGGAACCGGACCAGTCGGCCCGGCCGAGGGGATCCCCGGGACCGGAAGCACCGTCAGAACCCGACAGGCCGACGACACCGGACCGGACGCCGGAACCGGCAGGACCAACGGGACCAGCAGAACCGGCAGAACCGGCGGGACCGGCGGGACCCGACATGCCTGCGGAACCGGACCGGTCGGCCCGGCCGAAGGGATCCCCGGGACCGGAAGCACCGTCAGAACCCGACAGGCCGACAACACCGGACCGGACGCCGGAACCGGCAGGACCAACGGGACCAACGGGACCAGCAGGACCAGCAGGACCGGCAGGACCAGCAGGACCGGCGGGACCGGACCAGTCAGTCGGGTCCGCCGGACCTGACCGGTCGGCCGGGCCCGCCGGAGCCGACCGGTCGGCGGGCGCCGGGGTGCGGGCAGGCCCGTGCCACGCGGTGATCCGTAGATAGGTCTCCGCGTCGCCCGCCGCCCACGCCGCCTCCAGGCCGGCGAGCAGCGCCGCGTCGGTGCGTGGCGGGTCGTAGGGGGCCATCAGGTCCGCCGCCAGCCGCAGCGCCTCGCAGGCGTCGGCGACCGGGCCGTCCTGTAGTTCGAGCAGCCCGCGGACGAGTTCGGCCCGGCCGCGTACCGCGTCGTGGGCCGGCCACGGCCGGGCCGCGGTCAGCAGCTCGCGCGCCCGGGCCGGTCGGCCGGCCAGCCGGGCGTGGTCCGCCGCGGCGGCGAGCCGCGCGACCCGGGCTCCGTCGTGTTCCGTGAGGACGGCCGCGTGTTCCAGGGCCACGGACCGTTCGGCGTGGGTCCGGCCCGGGTCGTCCTCCGCGGTGGACGCGAGTTCGGCGGCGAGGCGCGGGTCGGGGCCCGGCGCGGCCAGCGCCCGGTGCACCAGGCGCGGCAGCCGCCGCCGGTCACCGGCGAGCGCCAGCGCCAGCAGGGTGTGCGCCTGCCGGCGCCGGGAGCGTGACACCCCGTCATGGACGGCACGGCGCAACGGCTCACCGGCGAACACCACGCGCTCCCCCGCGACGCGCAGCAGCCCGGCGTCCTCGGCCTCGCCGAGCTGCGCGCGGCCGACCCCGGCGGCACCGGCCGCCCGCAGGACGAGGACGAGGTCAGCTCCGTGCCCGTACGGGTCCTGTTCCTGCGCGGCCGCGGCCAGCAGCAGGAGCAGCCGGGTGCCGGGCGGCAGGTCGCCGGGGCCCGCCCCGCAGGCCCGTACCAGGACCTCGGGCGCGACCAGCGGACTCGGCAGCGGCACATCGCCGCCGAGCTGCCGGAGGCTCAGCCCCGCAAGTACGTCGCTCAGCAGCCGCGGGTTGCCCGCCGTCCCGCGGACCAGTTCCCGGCGGACGGCGGGATCGAGGGCGCGCGGAGCGAGTTCGTCCGCCAGGGCGTTCGCCGCGGCGGGGTCGAGCGGGCCGAGCCGTACCAGGGGCAGCCCGGCGAGTTCGTCGTCCGGGCCGCCGCGGGCCGCCGCGGACAGCAGCAGCCCGATGGGGCGCACCGTGTCCAGCCGCCGGGCGACGAATCCGAGGGCCGCGCGGGACGGCCCGTCCCACAGGTGTACGTCGTCCACGCACAGGAGCAGTGGCCGCCCGGCGGCCCGCTCGCCCAGCAGCTCCAGCAGCGCGGCCGGTTCGAGGCCGGCCCCGAGCACCCGCAGGGCCCGCAGCGGAAGGCCCGCGGCTCCGGTGCTGAGCAGGGCGTGCAGTCCGCCGTACGGGATGCGGCGCTCGGCCGGGGTCGCCCGGGTGTGCCATACGGTGCCGTCGTCGAAGCTGCGGCTGACCTGGGCCAGCAGCGCGGTGCGGCCGAGGCCGGGGGTGCCGCTGAGGACGAGGGCGCCGCCGCGGTGGGCCCGCAGGCGGGCCAACAGCGCCGCTACGGCTTCCAGTTCCGCGCTCCGGCCGTGGAGTCTGGGCGGGCGGAGCGGACGTGGGGGGATCTGCTGTCCGGTCACGGCGGTCAGGTTACGACCGCGTAACCGACGGCGGAACCAGGCGCCCGGGAGCCCCGGACAGGCCCCTGAGGGCCGTGCGACCTCGGGAAACGTGCCTGCCGGCCGGGGTTCGCGCTGGGCACGCTCCTACCGGGCGCGAGCCATCCTTGTGCGGCCGCACACGCGACGGCGGCGGCCGCGAGGACGCGGACGCCGCCGTGCGGGGGTGCCGGAGCGAACGATGACGAGCGGTGTCGACGACGGAGACGGTGACGAGGGGTCAGGAGGTGTGCGGGCAGTTGCCCCGGTACTCCTCGATGGTGATGCTCGGCTGGGGCAGCGGGCACAGGAACTGCTCGTAGCGGGTGTCGTTGTCGATGAACCGCTTGAGCCAGGAAATGCTGTACTTCGCGATGGTGGTGTTCGACGAGATCGGCGTGAAGTGCGTCGCGTTGTTCAGCTTCAGGTACGCCTTGTCCAGGGAGCCGGGCAGGCTCTGGTAGAAGGGTTCGGCATGCTGGCCGGCGGGCGCGACGGTGTCGCCGTCCGCGCCGAAGACCAGCGTCGGGGTCCGCACCTCGGGCCAGGTCTTGTCGAGGTCCCACGGGGTGAGCGGGATCGCCGCCTGGAGCGAGGGCCGGGTCTTGGCGGCTTCGAGTGTGCCCCCACCGCCCATGGAGTGCCCGATCACGCCCAGGCGGCTGCTGTCGATCCGGGCGCGCACAGAGCTGCGCTGCGTGAGGTGGTCCAGGGCGGCGAGGAGCTGGCGGCCCCGGCTGTCCGGCTGGTCGAGGGTGGTGAGGGTGTCGATGGTGAAGACCACGAACCCCTGGGAGGCCAGGCGCGGTCCGAGCCAGGAGATCGACGACTGCGTTCCGGTGTAGCCGGGCGAGACGGCCACCGCGCCGAAGGTGCCGTCGCCGGTGGACGTGGGGTAGTAGATGGTGCCCCCGCCGAAGTCGGTGACGCTCGCGGACGACACGGTCGACCGCGACACCGCGTACGGCCCGGTCGCCGCCTCGATGCTCGACTGCGTCGGCGCCGGCCCGCGTTCGTAGGGGTTGTCGGCGGCCTGCGCGCCGACGGTCTGCGCGGTGACCAGACCGCCCGCGGCGAGCAGGGTCGCGAGCACCGCCCGGGTCAGACGCGCGCTGGTCCGGCTCACCCGCGGTCCGCCCGGGGCCGGTTCGCTGTGCAGCTGTGTCTGCTGCTGTGCCATGTGGGGCTCCTCGAATGGAGGGCGCGGCGACGGCCGTGCGGCGGGCCGCGCCTCGTTCGGCTGACAGCGGCAACTGTGCGGCGCGGCTTCGGAGCCACGCATCGGCAGAACCACCGGTTCCGGCAGCCTCAACCGACCACCCGACCACCCGAGCTGCCTGGACCACTCGACCGTCCCCGAGCCCAACCGACCGGACCACCCGACCGTCCGAGGGCCCGACCGTCCGAGCGCCGTGGGATCCGTCAGGACCGGTTCAGCCGGGCAGCGGGGCGCGGGGTCAGCCCGGCAACCGCACGCTGAGCGGTCCCGCGACCGCACGCGGACTCAGCCCGGCAGTTGGGCGCGGCGCAGCGCGCCGGAGCACAGGACGACCACGCCGCCGAGGCCGCAGACCGCCGCGCTGGTGACGAAGACGGGCCCGGTGCCGCACCAGCCGATGGCGGCCGCGCTCACCGGCATGCTGAGCGGCACGAGGCCGAGGCTGACGGTGCCCGCGACGGAGCTGACGCGGCCCAGGTAGGCGGGCTCGGTCTGGGTCTGGAGCAGCGCGCCGCACAGGGCGCCGCTGAGCCCGGCGAGCAGACCGACGAGGAGGGCCACACCGACGGCCGCGGGCAGACTCGGTACGAAGGCGAGCGCGCCGATCGCGACCGAGCCGCACAGTATCGCCGCCGCGGCGACCCGCGCCGCGTGCGGCAAGCGCCCCCGTACGGTCAGCAGCAGGCCGGCGATTCCCGCACCGGCCCCGAACCCGGCCAGCACGGCGCCCATGCCGGAGGCTCCCCAGCCGCGCTGGTCGGCCAGCAGGGTGAGCCCGACGTTCAGCGGTCCGACGAAGCCGAGTTCGCCGAGGGCGATGGCGACGAGAAGCGGCGCGAGGACGCGGTGCCGGCGGATGTAGCGCAGCCCGTCGCGGAGGTCCCGCCAGGGGCTGCCGGGCGGAACCGCCTCCTGGACGACGGTGGAGCCCTGATCCGGATCGGGCGCACCGAGCACACCGGTCGCACCCGACGCACCAATCGCATCAGACGCACCAGACGAACTGGCCGCACCAGACGCACCAGGCACCCCGGCGTCACCCTCGGCACCCGCATCCGTCGTCAGGTCCCTCATCCGCACGGACACCAGCAGCGGCACGGACACCGCGATCAGCAGTCCCGCCAGGCCGAACGCCCCCGCCGCTCCGCCCAGGGCCACTCCCAGGCCACCGAGCGGCGCGCCCACGACGTTGGCGAAGCGGATCGCGAGACCGCGCATGCCCTGGACGCGGGCGAGCTGGTCCCGGCTGGTCACCCGCGCCGGGAGCGCGCCCACCGCGGGCATGAAGACGGCGTCGACGATCCCGAAGACCACGGCGAGCACGACCAGCGGCCACAGTCCGGGGCCGGCCGCGAACAGCACGGCGGCGACCGCGAGGACGGCCGCACAGCGCACGGCGTCGCTGCCGATGACGACCCGGCGCGGCCCGAACCGGTCGGCGACCACACCGCCGCCCAGCATGAGCAGTGCGCGCGGCACGGCGCTGACGGCCATCACCAGTCCGGCCTGGGAGGGGGTCCCGGCCTGGACGGCGGCCCAGGACAGCGCGAGGTAGTAGACGTTGTCGCCCACCATGGACGCGGTGTAGGCACCGAGCCAGCGCAGGACGTTGCCGTCGCGGTGGGCCGGGCGGGAGGTGCCTTCGGCCGGGGCCGCGCGCGTGCCGGTCGCACCAGGCGTGCCGGACGTGGCGGTCGAACCCGGGGCGGTCGTGCCGGGCGTGGCGGTCGTGCCGGGCGTGGCGGTCACGGGAGGTCGTCCTCTCAGAGACGGAACGGGAATCCGTACACGTGCACGGCGACGGACTCGCGCCCTTCGGTGTCGCCGGCGGCCTCGGCCGCCCGGCCCTTCTCGTCGTACTTCCTGACCAGGGCGAGCAACTCCTCGCGGAGTCCGTCCAGTTCCGCCGCGGTCAGCCGGAACAGGGATTCACTGTCGGGGGCGGCGGCGTTCCACTCGGGCCCCCAGGTGGCGCGTTCGTCGAGGTAGCGGCGGTACATCTCGGCGCGCTGGTCGTGGAAGAGCCGGGTGGCCGCCAGGTGCGCCGCCGCCCGGTCGGGCTCGTCCCGGAAGTCCCGGTCGCGGACGGTGACCCCCTCCGAGGAGGGCTGCCACCACCGCTCCCGGCCGTCCGCGCTCTGCGCCTCGGTCTCCTCGATCAGCCCGTGCTCGGCGAGCTTGCGCAGGTGGTAGCTGACCAGCGAGACGGCCTCGTCGACCTGCTCGGCGAGCTGCGACGCGGTCGCCTTCTCCGCCACGCACAACCCCCGGTACAGCCGCATCCGCAGTGGATGCGCCAGTGCCTTGAGCGTGCCCACGTCCGTGATGGGACGGCTCCCCTTGGCTGTCATGCACCCCACCGTAGATACGAAGGAAAAGTTGCGCAACGCATTTTGCGCAACTTCTCTTTCCTATCTGGGCGAAGCGAAGCCCCGGCCACCCAGTGACCGGGGCCGAGCGGGGCGCTCACCCCGAGCGCGCTCTCACCGCACCGGGTGACCCGCCTCCCGCAACGCCTGCTTCACCTCGGCGATCCGCAGATCGCCGAAGTGGAAGACGGAGGCCGCCAGCACCGCGTCCGCCCCCGCCGCGACGGCGGGCGGGAAGTCACCGAGCCGGCCGGCGCCGCCGGAGGCGATCACCGGGACCGTCACGTGCGCCCGGACGGCCGCGATCATCTCCAGGTCGTAGCCGTCCTTCGTGCCGTCCGCGTCCATCGAGTTCAGCAGGATCTCCCCGGCGCCCAGCTCGGCGGCCCGGTGCGCCCACTCGACGGCGTCGATGCCGGTGCCCTTGCGGCCGCCGTGCGTCGTCACCTCGAAGCCGCCCGACGGCGTGCGCCGGGCGTCGACCGACAGCACCAGGACCTGCCGGCCGAACCGCTCCGCGATCTCCCGGATCAGGTCGGGCCGGGCGATGGCGGCCGTGTTCACCCCGACCTTGTCGGCACCGGCCCGCAGCAGCTTGTCCACGTCCTCGGCCGTGCGCACCCCGCCGCCGACCGTGAGCGGGATGAACACCTGCTCGGCCGTGCGGCGCACCACGTCGTACGTGGTCTCGCGATCGCCGGAGGACGCGGTGATGTCCAGGAACGTCAGCTCGTCGGCGCCCTCGGCGTCGTACACCTTCGCCATCTCGACGGGGTCGCCCGCGTCGCGCAGGTTCTGGAAGTTGACGCCCTTGACGACCCGGCCGTTGTCCACGTCCAGGCAGGGAATGACTCGGACCGCCAGGGTCATGAATCCACGGCTCCTCTGAATGCTTCTATTTCCACTTCGACCAGGATGCGCGGGTCGACAAATCCCGCCACGACCAGCATCGTCGAGACCGGGCGCACCGGATCGAAGAGCTCCTTGTGGGCCCGGCCCACGGCGTCGACGTCCCGCGCGTGGGTCAGGTACATCCGGGTGCGGACCACGGACCCGACGTCCAGCCCGAACGCGCCGATCGCCTCGACCGCGCTGGTGAAGGCCACCTTGGCCTGCTCGTACGGGTCGCCCTCCCCGTACAGCACGCTGCCCTTGAAGGAGGTCGTGCCCGCCACCAGGACGCGGTCGCCCGCCGCGACGGCACGCGCGTAACCGAAGGACTCCTCCCAGGGGCTCGCGCTCTGCACCCGCCGTACGGCATCGGACGTCATCGAGACACAGCCTCCAGGGCCTCTTCCAGGGTGAACGCCTTCGCGTACAGGGCCTTCCCGACGATGGAGCCCTCGACACCGACGGGTACCAGTTCGGCGATGGCCCGCAGGTCGTCCAGCGACGACACGCCGCCGGACGCCACGACCGGCCGGTCCGTGGCAGCGCAGACGTTCCTCAGCAGCTCCAGATTGGGGCCCTGGAGCGTGCCGTCCTTGGCGATGTCGGTGACGACGTACCGCGCGCAGCCCTCCTTGTTCAGCCGGTCCAGCGTCTCGAAGAGATCACCGCCGTCGCGGGTCCAGCCGCGCCCGCGCAGTGTCGTACCGCGTACGTCGAGGCCCACCGCGATCTTCTCGCCGTGCTCGGCGATGACCTTGGCGACCCACTCCGGCGTCTCCAGCGCGGCCGTGCCGAGGTTCACCCGGGTGCAGCCGGTGGCGAGCGCGGCGGCGAGGGTGTCGTCGTCGCGGATGCCGCCGGACAGCTCCACCTTGATGTCCATCGCCCCCGCGACCTCGGCGATCAGAGCCCGGTTGTCGCCGGTGCCGAACGCCGCGTCCAGGTCGACCAGGTGCAGCCACTCGGCACCCGCGCGCTGCCAGGCGAGGGCGGCCTCAAGCGGCGAGCCGTACGAGGTCTCCGTGCCGGACTCGCCGTGCACGAGCCGGACTGCCTGGCCGTCGCGGACGTCGACTGCGGGCAGGAGTTCGAGCTTCGAGGCCATCAGAGGGTTCCGATCCAGTTGTTCAGCAGCTGCGCTCCGGCGTCGCCGGACTTCTCGGGGTGGAACTGCGTGGCCCACAGGGCGCCGTTCTCCACGGCCGCCACGAAGGGCTTGCCGTACGTCGACCAGGTCACCCGGGGGGCCCGCAGGGTCGGGTTGTGCGTTTCGAGGGCCCAGTCCTGGACGGCGTAGGAGTGCACGAAGTAGTAACGGGCGTCCGCGTCCAGGCCGGCGAACAGCCGGGAGTCGGCGGGCGCGTCGACGGTGTTCCAGCCCATGTGGGGCACGACCTCGGCCTGGAGCGGCTCGACGGAGCCGGGCCACTCGTCGAGGCCCTCGGTCTCGACGCCGTGCTCGATGCCCCGCGCGAACAGGATCTGCATGCCGACGCAGATGCCCATCACCGGGCGCCCGCCGGAGAGACGGCGGTCGATGATCCAGTCGCCGCGCGCCTCGCGAAGGCCCTTCATGCAGGCGGCGAAGGCGCCGACGCCCGGCACCAGCAGGCCGTCCGCGTTCATGGCCCGGTCGAAGTCACGCGTGATCTCGACCTCGGCACCGGTGCGCGCGAGGGCCCGCTCCGCGGAGCGGACGTTGCCGAAGCCGTAGTCGAAGACCACGACCTTCTTGGGGACGCTCAATTCCACACCTCCAGCCGCACGACACCGGCCACGAGACACATGGCGGCGGCGATGGACAGCAGCACGATGAGGCTCCTGGGCATCTCCTGCTTGACGAACGAGTAGATGCCGCCGGCGAGGAAGAGCCCCACGACGATCAGGATGGCGGACAGACCGGTCATGGGTTAGAGCGCGCCCTTCGTGGAGGGGAGGATGCCGACCGCGCGCGGGTCGCGCTCGCTCGCGTAGCGCAGCGCCCGGGCCAGCGCCTTGAACTGGCACTCCACGATGTGGTGGGCGTTGCGCCCGTACGGCACGTGCACGTGCAGCGCTATCTGCGCCTGGGCCACGAAGGACTCCAGGATGTGCCGGGTCATCGTGGTGTCGTACTCGCCGATCATCGGCGCCATCGTCTCAGGCTCGGTGTGCACCAGGTACGGGCGGCCGGAGAGGTCGACGGTGACCTGGGCGAGGGACTCGTCCAGCGGGACCGTGCAGTTGCCGAAGCGGTAGATGCCCACCTTGTCGCCGAGCGCCTGCTTGAAGGCGGCACCGAGCGCGAGGGCGGAGTCCTCGATGGTGTGGTGGGAGTCGATGTGCAGGTCGCCCTCGGTCTTCACGGTCAGGTCGAACAGACCGTGCCGGCCGAGCTGGTCGAGCATGTGGTCGTAGAAGCCGACGCCGGTGGAGATGTCCGTCCTGCCGGTGCCGTCGAGGTCGATCTCCACCAGGACCGAGGTCTCCTTGGTGGTCCGCTCCACGCGTCCAACGCGGTTCATGCGCTCTGCTCCTTCGGGGGTGCGGGGGTGTCCCCCGCAGAGCCCATTAGTTCACGTACCGCGTCGAGGAACGCGTCGTTCTCTTCGGGAGTTCCGGCGGTGACCCGCAGCCACCCGGGCACGCCGTTGTCCCGTACCAGCACACCCTGGTCGAGGATCTTCTGCCAGGCGGCCCGGGAGTCCTCGAACCGCCCGAACTGTACGAAGTTCGCGTCGGACTCGGTGACCTCGCAGCCGAGCGACCGCAGCTCGGTGACCAGCCGGTCCCGTTCCGCCTTCAGCTGCTCGACGTACTTCAGCAGCGTGTCGGTGTGCTCCAGGGCGGCCAGCGCGGTCGCCTGCGCGACGGCCGACAGGTGGTACGGCAGCCGCACGAGCTGGACGGCGTCCACCACCGCCGGGTGCGCGGCGAGGTAGCCGAGACGCAGCCCGGCCGCGCCGAAGGCCTTCGACATCGTGCGCGAGACGACCAGATTCGGCCGTCCTTCGATGAGCGGCAGCAGCGAGTCGCCGTGGCTGAACTCCACGTACGCCTCGTCGACGATCACCATCGACGGCTTGGCCGCCTGGGCGGCCTCGTACAGCGCGAGCACCGTCTCGCGCGGGACCGCGTTGCCCGTGGGGTTGTTGGGCGTGGTGACGAAGACGACGTCCGGCCGGTGTTCGGCCAGGGCCCGCTCGGCGGCGGCGAGATCGATCGTGAAGTCGTCGTTGCGCGGGCCGGAGATCCAGCCGGTGCCGGTGCCGCGCGCGATGAGCGCGTGCATCGAGTACGACGGCTCGAAGCCGATCGCCGTGCGGCCGGGTCCGCCGAAGGTCTGGAGCAGCTGCTGGATGACCTCGTTGGAGCCGTTGGCGGCCCAGACGTTGGCGAGGCCCACCGGGTGGCCGGAGGTGTCGGTCAGGTAGCGGGCGAGCTGTGTGCGCAGCTCCACGGCGTCCCGGTCCGGGTAGCGGTTGAGGTCGCGGGCGGCCTCGCGCACCCGCTCGGTGATCCGCTCGACCAGCGGCTCGGGCAGCGGGTACGGGTTCTCGTTGGTGTTCAGCCGGACGGGGACGTCCAGCTGAGGGGCGCCGTAGGGGGACTTGCCGCGCAGTTCATCCCGTACGGGAAGATCGTCGATGCCGGTCACGTGCTCGGTCACTTGCCCTCGGGGACCTTCCATCCGAACCTCGCCCGGACCGCCGCGCCGTGCGCCGGCAGGTCCTCGGCGTCCGCCAGCGTCACCACGTGCCGTGCGACCTCGGCCAGCGCGTCCCTGGTGTAGTCGACGATGTGGATGCCGCGCAGGAAGGACTGCACGGACAGGCCCGAGGAGTGGCAGGCGCAGCCCCCGGTCGGGAGCACGTGGTTGGAGCCGGCCGCGTAGTCGCCCAGCGACACGGGCGCCCAGGGGCCGATGAAGATCGCGCCGGCGTTGCGCACCCGCTCGGCCACGGCGGTCGCGTCGGCCGTCTGGATCTCCAGGTGCTCGGCGCCGTAGGCGTCGACCACGCGCAGGCCCTCGTCCACGCCGTCGACGAGCACGATCGCGGACTGCTTGCCCTTGAGTGCCGGGACGATCCGGTCGTCGATGTGCTTGGTGGCCGCGACCTGCGGCTCCAGCTCCTTCTCCACCGCGTCCGCCAGTTCGACGGAGTCGGTGACGAGGACGGCGGCGGCCAGCGGGTCGTGCTCGGCCTGGCTGATCAGGTCGGCGGCGACGTGCACCGGGTCGGCCGTGGCGTCCGCGAGGATCGCGATCTCGGTCGGCCCGGCCTCGGCGTCGATGCCGATCCTGCCGGTGAAGTAGCGCTTGGCGGCGGCGACCCAGACGTTGCCGGGGCCGGTGACCATGACGGCGGGCGGGCAGGACTCGGTGCCGTACGCGAACATCGCGACGGCGGTGGCACCACCGGCCGCGTACACCTCGTCGATGCCGAGCAGCGCGCAGGCGGCGAGGATCGTGGGGTGCGGCAGCCCGCCGAAGTCGGCCTGCGCCGGGGAGGCGAGCGCGATCGACCCGACGCCGGCCTCCTGGGCGGGCACGACGTTCATGATCACGGAGGAGGGGTAGACGGACCGGCCGCCGGGGGCGTACAGCCCGACGCGCTCGACCGGTACCCACTTCTCGGTCACCGCGCCGCCGGGCACGACCTGGGTCGTGTGCGCCGTACGGCGCTGGGCGCGGTGGACGAGCCGGGTGCGCCGGATGGACTCCTCCAGGGCGGCGCGCACGGCCGGGTCGAGCCCCGCCAGCGCGTCGCTGAGCGCCTGGGCGGGGACCCGTACCGACTCCAGGCGTACCCCGTCGAACTTCTCGGCGAAGTCGATCAGCGCCGCGTCGCCCCGATGATGCACGGCCTCGCAGATCGGACGCACCTTCTCCAGGGCGGCCGAGACGTCGAAGTCGGCTCGGGGCAGCAGGTCGCGCAGGGCGGGTCCCTCGGGGAGGGCGTCGCCGCGCAGATCGATTCGGGAGATCACGTCGTCAATTCTCTCAGACCGGGAATGCGCGCCGTCCGCGCGTATCAATGACTGATACGCGCGGACGGCGCCGCACGATGGCGCATATCAGCGGAACCCGGAAGATCCCCTTCACGTCCTGCGTTCGGGGCGTCACCCAGCGGGCATGAACGCCAGTGCGATGAAGCGAACCCGCGAGTAGCCGGGGAGGAAGTGAAGGACCGTGACCGAGGGGGCCGGTGTGCGCGCCGGTGAGCTGCCGGACGATCTGACCGCCGCCGAGGCCGGCATGTGGCAGGCCTTCCGTAACGGCACCGTGTACGACCTGAGCAGCGGGGACCCGGTCGTCGACGATCCGCACGGCGGGCATCCCTGGGGGCCCGAGCGGTCCGTGCGGGCCCGCATCCTGGCCTGGCTGCTGCTGGACGGGCCGCCCGCGCTGTCCGGGCGGGTGGCGTCGCTGAAGCTGACCGGTGTGCAGATCGGCGGGGTACTGGACCTCGCGGGCGGCACGGTGGTGCCGTACGTCGAGCTTAAGGGCTGCCGCTTCGAGCGGGAGGTGCTGCTGCCGGAGGCCCGCTTCACGACCGCGCGCCTGGTGGACTGCTCGGTGCCGCGCCTGGAGGCGGCCCGGGTGCACACCGAGGGCGATCTGCATCTGCCGCGCTGCCGTTTCCACAACGGGGTGCGGCTCACCGACGCCCACATCGGCACCGACCTGCTGCTCAACCAGGCGATCGTCCACCGGGACCGCAGCGGTCGCTCGATCGCGGCCGACGGCATGTCGGTGGGGCAGGATCTCCAGGCCGAGCTCCTGGAGTCGCACGGCGAGTTGAGTCTGCGCGGCGCGACGGTGGGCGTCTCGCTGAGCCTGCGCGGGGCGCGGCTGGTCAACCCGTACACGCGGCTCGCCCTGAACGCGCCCCAGCTGACCGTCGGGCGCACCCTGTATCTGACCCCGGCGGGCGTCGGAGCCCAGGTGCCGAGCGGCGCGACCCCGCCGCAGGGCACGCTCGTGCGGCGGTTCGAGTGCCGGGGCGGGGTGCGGCTGGACGACGGGCGGTTCGGGGACGCCGTCGACCTGGAGCGGGCCCGGTTCGTGTTCACCGAGGAGCAGTCGCTGTCGCTGCTGCGCGTGCAGACTCCGGAGCTGCGCTTCCTCGGGGAGCGGCCCCAGCGTGGCAAGGTGGTGCTGTCGGGGGCGCGGATCGTCAACCTGGTCGACCGGTCGGCCAGCTGGCCGGGTCCGGGCAATCTGCACATGGGCGGGTTCTCGTACGAGAACCTCGTGCCGCACGGACCCTTCCCGCTGACCGAGCGGCTGGAGTGGGTGGCCGCGGCGACCGCCGAGTACAACCCGGAGCCGTACGAGCGGCTCGCGGCCGTGCTGCGGGCCGGCGGCGAGGACGAGGACGCCCGTGAGGTGCTGCTCGCCAAGCAGCGCCACCGCCGGGAGACCCTGCCGCCCGCCGCCAAGTTCTGGGGGTACGCGCAGGACTGGACGGTCGCCTACGGGTACCGGCCGGGCCGGGCCGCGGTGTGGATGGCGGTGCTGTGGGCGGCGGGGACGCTCGCCTTCGCCCGGGCGGGCCGTCCGCCGGTCAACGGCGACGGGCATCCGGAGTGGGACCCCGCGCTGTTCGCCCTGGATCTGCTGCTGCCGGTCATCGACCTGGGGCAGGTCGGCCAGTGGCAGCTCGGCGGGGGCCGGCAGTGGCTGGCCGCGGTGATGATCCTGCTGGGCTGGATCCTGGCGACGACGGTGGCGACGGGAGCCTCACGGATGCTGCGGCGGAGCTAGGGCGCCCGGCCTTACTCGCGGTAGACGTACAGCCGTTCGACAGGTGAGCGGCCGTCACGTTTTACCCTTCCTTGACCACTGGACGTACAACTTTCCGGAGGTTCCGTGGAGCCACTGGCGCGCCCGCGACCAGCGCGTTTTCAATGGTCGAACCATGGCTCTGCTGCCCCCCTTCATCCGTGCGTCGCGGATGAGATCAGCCGCCCCCCGCCCCGTCGCCGCGACCCACGCCGACGACGAGGTCCTCCTCGACGCGCCCGACGAACGGCTGGGACCCGCGCTGGTCGCCGCCGCGCGGGGCGAGTACGGGCCGGCCGCGCGGCTGCTCGCCGACACCCGCGCGCACGCCGAGTGGGAAGGCCGCGACCGCTACGTGCGACGGCTGGCGTCCTTCGCCGGCGCCCGCGGCGAGTGGTTCGAGAGCTGGCGCGCCGCCGCCCCGCGCGACCCGGACGTGCTGCTGGTCGGGGCCCAGCTGGCCGTGGACCGCGACTGGGACTCCCCGGCGAGGGCCGAGTTGCTGCGGGCCGTCAGCCCGTCGATCACGGCCGCCGCGCGCAGCGACGACCGCGACCCGGTGCCCTGGCGGCTGGCGCTGGACCACGCGCGCGGCGCCCGCGCCGGACACCGCTACTTCGAGGAGCTGTGGGAAGCCGCGGTGCGCCGCGCGCCGCATCACCACGGCTGCCATGTGGCGGCCCTGAAGTACCTCGCGGGCGCCTGGCACGGCTCCCACCGTGAGTGTTTCGACTTCGCCGAGCGAGCCGCGCAGGACGCGCCGCCCGGATCGCTCGTACAGGCCCTGCCGCTGCGGGCGGCCTTCGTCTACCTGACCGACGGCTGCGGCCCCGAGGTGCCGCGCGAGCGGCTGGAGGCCGCCGCCGACCGCGCGCTCGCGCTGTCCGCCCGGTACCCGGCGATCGACCCCTGGCCTGCGGAGATCCGCAATCTCGCGGCCTATGTCCTGGTCCACCTCGAACGCTGGCCGGAGGCCGGGGAACAGCTGCGGCTGACCGGCCCGTACGTCACCTCCTTCCCCTGGGACCGGGTCTCCGACGACCCGCTGGGACGGTTCCTGGAGGTGCGCGACGAGGTCCGGAGGAACCTGGCCGGGGAGCCCGCGTGGCATCCACGAAGTGGGCACGGCGACCGTGCCCGCTCCGGCGGCCATTAGGCTTCTGCGCCGTGACCACCGTCCGGCTTCCGCTCTTCCCCCTGAACTCGGTGTTGTTCCCCGGGCTCGTCCTGCCGCTCAACATCTTCGAGGAGCGCTATCGCGCCATGATGCGCGAGCTGTTGAAGACCCCCGAGGACGAACCACGCCGGTTCGCCGTCGTGACCATCCGTGACGGCCATGAGGTGGCGCCCAGCGCGCCGGGCATGCCCGATCCGACCGCCGTGCCCGAGCGCGGGGCGACCGCGGGCTTCGGCGCGGAGCCGTCGAAGGCGTTCCACACGGTCGGCTGCATCGCCGACGCGGCGACGATCCGGGAGCGGGCGGACGGCACCTTCGAGGTGCTGGCGACCGGCACGACCCGGGTGCGGCTGCTGTCGGTGGACGCGTCGGGCCCGTTCCTGACGGCCGAGCTGGAGGAGCTCGGGGAGGAGCCGGGCGACGAGGCCGGGGCGCTGGCCGAGGGCGTGCTGCGCGCCTTCCGGCAGTACCAGAAGCGTCTGGCGGGTGCCCGGGAGCGTTCCCTGGCGACGGGGGCCGAGCTGCCCGACGAGCCGTCCGTGGTGTCGTACCTGGTGGCCGCCGCGATCATGCTCGACACGCCCACCAAGCAGCGGCTGCTCCAGGCCCCGGACACGGCGTCCCGGCTCCGGGACGAGCTGAAACTCCTTCGCTCCGAGACGGCCATCATCCGTAATCTGCCGTCGTTGCCCGCGTCGGAGCTGACGCGCGGCCCGACGAGTCTCAACTGACGCACGACCCGAGGAACCAGCCGGCATGGCGAAGAAGGCGAAGAAGCAGCAGCCGGGCGGCACGCCCGCGACGGTGGCGCTGACCGCGGCGGGCGTGGACTACACCGTCCACGCCTACGACCACGACCCCTCCCACCCGTCCTACGGCGAGGAGGCCGCGGAGGCGATGGGCGTCTCCCCCGAGCGCGTCTTCAAGACGCTGGTGGCGGACGTGGACGGCGCGCTGACGGTGGCGGTGGTCCCGGTGGCGGGCCAGCTCGATCTGAAGGCACTGGCGACGGCGCTCGGCGGCAAGCGGGCGGCGATGGCCGACCCGGCCCTCGCGGAGCGCACCACGGGTTACGTCCGCGGCGGTATCTCCCCGCTCGGCCAGCGCAAGAAGCTCCGCACCGTCCTGGACGACTCGGCCATCGCCCACACCACGATCTGCGTCTCGGCGGGCCGCCGAGGCCTGGAGGTCGAACTCTCACCCACCGACCTGACCACCCTCACCGACGCGGTCCTGGCCCCCATCGGCCGCCCCTGAGCCCGTCCGGCCCGGTCTTTTCAGCCCTTCAGCCCTTCAGCCCGTCCGGCGTTCGAGGACGAGGCCGTCAAGGCCGAAGCGGGGGCTGGGGGCGGCAGCCCCCAGGGACGGGATAGGGAAGGGGCGGCGGGGGCGAACACCACCCCACCGCACCCACGGCGCCCCGCCCGGCCGCTACGCCTTGGGCCCGGACGCCCCGTACGCCTGCGGATACGGATCCGGATCCCGCGGCCCGAACAGCGCCGTCAGCCCCATATGCACCACCAGCCCCGCGAGCGGCCACGCCAGCAACGCCCCCTTCGCCCCCAACTTCAGCGGCGCGGAGAACGTCACCCCCTTGCCCACGGCCTTGGCATGCGCGATGACGTCCGACTCGGGCCCCAGCCACACCCCGACCCGCCACGCCAGCAGTGCCCCGAGCAGCCCGCCGACGCCCAGCGCGACCACCAGCGGCACACCCCCGCGCCGGCGCCACAGGAACACCCCGAGCGCGCTCACCGCCCCGAAGGCGAGCGCCAGCAGCGTGAACGTTCCGTCCACGCCGATCGCCTGCTCGCCCTCGGAGTCCTTGAGGTAGACGGCCCAGCCGATGGCGGACTCGTCGCCGACCAGCGGCACGTGCGGCGCCAGCCACCACCACAGCACGCCGAGCAGCGCACCGGCGACGGCGACCACCACGGTGACGACGACGGCCTCGATCACCTCGGCCCTCATGCCCGGCCCGTCCTGTCCGTACAGGCTCTCGGGCGGCGCGGGAGCCACGCCGCCGTACGCGCCGGGCGAAGGCGGCCACGCGTGCTGCGGGGGCTGTTCGTGCGGCGGCGGAGGGGGAGTCAGCGGTGCGGTCACCCTGACATCGTGCCAGGCCCCGCTGCGCGGCGCGTCACCGGACGGCTGCCCGGCGGAACGCCCAGGTGGCGACGGCCAGCGAAACGACGCCGACGAACGCGCACACGGCCAGGTCACCGAGGACGAAGGCCCAGTCGGGATGCGGCCCGAAGGTCCGCGCGTAGGCCTCCACGCCGTACGTCGACGGCAGCAGATCCCGTGCGAACCGCACGGCCTCCGGCATACGGTCGGCCGGCAGCACGCCGAGCAGCAGCGCCGCCGACATGCCCAGCTGCCCGAGCACGGTCGCCAGCTCGGGCCGGGGCGCGAGCAGTCCGAGCGCGGCGCCGAGCCCGGCGAGGGCGGCCCCGGCGAGCGGGATCACCGCGGCGAGGATCCAGAGGTTGCCCATGGGCAGCCCGAAGAGCACACAGCCGAAGACGGCGGTGACCACGGTCCCCGGCACGGTGAAGGACGCGTACGCGCCCGCCGCGCCGAGCACGACCGCGGCGGGCGGCACCGGAAGGGTCGCGTAGTGGTCGAGGCCGCCGTTGGAGCGCAGCTGCCCGAAGTACTGGGCCAGCAGGTTCAGCGCGACGAAGGCGACGACGAGGACGGACGAACCGGCCACCACCGACTCCGCCTCGCTGCCGCCGTCCACGACCCCGCGCATCATGATCAGGATGCCGATCGACTGGAAGGTCGCCACGAACAGCAGCGGGATCCGCGCCACCCGGGCCCGGGACAGCTGCGCCCGGTACACGGCCGCCAGCGCCGGCCACAGCCGCGCGCGCGGCGCCAGCTCGGCCGCCTCCCGGACCGTCTCCTCCACGGCCAGGACGCTGCCCGGCAGAACCTCGGCGGGTACGACACTCACGTCGAGCTGCTCCCCTTCGCCTTCACTCTGGTTCGAGCCGGCGCCCGTCCCGGCGCTCCTCCTGTTGGGTACGGACGCGGCGGTGTGCGCGCTCAAGCTTTCACCAACCCCTGCCGCGCGGCCCCGCCCAGCGCCAGGTACACGTCCTCCAGGCTGGGCGTGGCGAGGGTGAAGTCGTCCAGGGCGGCGAAGGCGGCGCCGCCGGTGACGGTGGCCACGACCGCGCGCGCCTCCTCGGGGGCGAGCCGCAGCGTCCAGCGGCGCCCGGACTCCACCACCCGGTCGCGCAGCGCGGCCACCTCGGGCACGTCCAGCGGCGGGCGCTCCCGCCACACCAGCTCGACCCGCACCTCGCCCGCGACCTGCTCCTTCAGCCCGGCCGGACTGTCGCAGGCGATGACCCGGCCCCGGTCGAGGACGGCGACCCGGTCGAGGACGGTCTCGGCCTCGATGACGTTGTGGGTGACCAGCACGACGGTGGTCCCGCGTTCGGCGCGGCGCCGGTCGACGGCGCCCCACACGGCACGCCGGGCGACGGGGTCCATGCCGGTGGTCGGCTCGTCGAGCACGAGCAGCGGCCGCTCCCCCACCAGCGCGGACGCGAAACAGGCGAGCCGCCGCTGTCCGCCGGACAGTTTCTTCAGCGGCCGGCCGGCGATCGACGTGAGCCCCAGTTCGTCGAGTACGGCGTCCCGTTCGGCGCGCGCCCGGCGTACGTCGAGTCCGCGCAGCCGCCCGGTGGTCTCGGCGGCGAGCGACACGGTGAGTTCGTCGAGGGCGGTGGACTCCTGCCCGAGGTAGGCGAGGATGCGCGCCGCGCGCTCCGGGTGGCGCACGATGTCGTGCCCGAGGATCTCGACGCTGCCCGTGTCGGGCCGCATCAGCCCGGTGAGCTGCCGTACCAGGGAGGTCTTCCCGGCCCCGTTCGGCCCGAGCAGCCCGAAGATCTCACCGCGCCGCACCTCCAGCCGTACGTCGTCGGTGGCCCGCACCTCCGGGGTCCCGGGCGTGCCGCGCCGGGCACGCACCGCCGGATAGGTCTTGGTCAGTCCACGCACGGCACACACGACCCCACCCTTGTCCCGATATGCCGGTGCCGCGCGCGTACTCACAAGGAACGAGACTACGGGGTCCGGGACGTCACCCGGCGCTCGGGGCGGCCGTACGACCCCCGTTCACTCCCCGGCCTGGGCGTGCTCCGCGGCCGTACGGACGTCGATCTCGCGCCAGAATCCCGCCCGGATGGCGTACCGGTCGTGTTCGTCGATCTGGTCGTCCTTGTGGGCCAGCAGGCCGAAGCGGGCCGCGTACCGCAGCAGCTCGCCGTCGATGCGGTGCGGGATCCGCGGATACATCCCCGACAGCTTCTGCCGGTGGCCGCCCTGGTCCCCGAGCCGCTCCATCCAGCGGCGCGCGAAGACCTGTCCCACCTCGTAGGGGTCTCCGCCGACCGTGGTGATGTCCTCCTCGCGGTCGGCCCAGCGCTGCTCTGCCGTGGTCAGCTGGGCGAGCGTGGGCATCGAGGCGGCCTCGGGCGGTTCGGTGGCCCCGCCGGGGCGTTCGATCCAGCCCTTGTCGGAGGACCAGCGCAGGGTGGCGGTCGCGGGATGCTGGACGGCGTGGACACCGGGGGCCCGCAGTGCGGCCAGGTCCTTGGGGGTGGGCACGCCCTTGGGCGCGGGCACCCGCTCCTCGGCGCCGTTCTGCGCGCCGGCCACCGCGTGCTCCGGTTCCTCGGCGGCCGGCTCGGGCGCCGCCGTGAGTCCCGAGTCCGGCAGCGGCGCGGAGAGGATGGCGGCGATCTCCGGGCGCGGCACGGGCGGCGGCGCGCAGATCCCGCCCAGATCCTTGGCGCGGACGGCCTTCGTGATCCAGGTCCGGTCCAGCACGCGGCGCTCGTCGGCCTCGGCGACCAGGTCCTCGGACTGGTTGTAGTCGCCGTCGGCGGCCTGCACGGCCCACAGGTGTACGGCGACGCCGTGCTCCTTGGCGGCCATCATGCCCGGCAGCAGGTCGCCGTCGCCGGTGACCAGGACGACGTCGGAGCAGGCGCGGTTGCGGGCCAGCTCGGTGAGCTCGGCGTGCATCGCGGCGTCCACTCCCTTCTGTGCCCAGCGTCCGTCGCTGCGGGTCAGGGCGCCGAGCCGGACCGTGACCCGGGGCATCACGCGCAGTCGGCGGTGTTCGGGCTGCGGGACGCGGTCGGGGGCGCCGTCGAACCAGTAGATGCGCAGCAGCGGCCGTTCCGTGTCGGACTCGGCGCGCTCGCGCAGCCCCTGGATGAGGGCGGCGTGGTCGACGGTGATCCGGGATCGCGAGGGTTCCCCGGCGAGGAGACTGGCCGCGGCCCCCAGGAGATACCCGGCGTCCACCAGGACGATGCAGCGATCCACGCGACTCACCCTCTTCCCGGGAGGTTTGCTTCAGGCTTCCTTCGAGTCTGCCCGACCACGCGGAGGTTAACGGCCCGAACTCGATCTTCGGCGTGGCGTTTCGGGAGTTGGTTCGCCGGTGTCGCTCTCCGACCTCCCTTGTCACACACGGTAATTATCCGAAATGCGTTCATTGTCAGCCTATGTGAATCTGGTCCCGGCCCTGGCCCCTAATCCCCCTCAGGAGGCAGATCACCATGGCCAAGAACAAGAACCGTGAGCGGAAGCAGCCGCAGGCCGAGCGCAGCCAGCAGGCGGCCCACCAGTCCTCGATGGAGTCGCACGAGCAGCGCACCACGCAGGCGACCCCCGGCGACATCGCACGCAAGGGCCGGACGAAGCGCTTCGGCCACAACTGACCTCTTCACAAAGGGCCGTTGGGCTCCGCGGGCCGTCGAAGCCCGGGCACACACCGAGGGGCGCATCCGTGCACGGATGCGCCCCTCGCGTCCTTCGGTCGCTCAGCCGGCCAGGCACGCGGGGCCGAGCAGCACCTTCAGGTCGCCGAACAGCGCCGGGTCCGGCTTCACCCGGTGCCGGTCGAGGCGCAACACCGTGGTCTTCGTCGGCCCCTGGAGCTTGATCCGGACCTCGCTGTCGCCCTTGTGATGGCTGAGGATCTCGCCGAGGCGGCTGATCATCGGCGGGGTGACCCGGGTCGCCGGGATGGTGAGGACGACGGGCGCGTTGGTGCCCGCGTTGGACAGGTCGGGGACCTGGAGTTCCATCGCGACCAGCCGCGGCACGTCCTCCCGCTTGTCGAGTCGGCCCTTGACGAACACGACCGCGTCCTCGACGAGTTGGGTCGAGATGAGCTGGTACGTGGCCGGAAAGAACATGCACTCGATGGAACCGGCCAGGTCCTCCACCGTGGCGATCGCCCAGGCGTTGCCCTGCTTGGTCATCTTGCGCTGGAGGCCCGAGATGATGCCGCCGATGGTGACGACCGCGCCGTCCGCGTGCTCGCCTCCGGTGAGCTGGGCGATGCCCGCGTCGGCCTTGTCGGACAGCACGTGCTCCAGACCGAACAGCGGGTGGTCGGAGACGTACAGGCCGAGCATCTCCCGCTCCTGGGCGAGCAGATACGTCTTGTCCCACTCGTCGGTGGTGAACTCGACGTCCAGCCCGAAGCCCGGCTCGCTGGTGTCCTCCTCGCCCATCCCGCCGAAGAGGTCGAACTGTCCCTCGGCCTCCTTGCGCTTGACCGCGACCACGTTGTCGATCATCGGCTCGTACTGCGCGGTGAGGCCCTTGCGGGTGTGCCCCATGGTGTCGAACGCGCCCGCCTTGATCAGCGACTCCGTGGTGCGCTTGTTGCACGCGACCGCCTCGACCTTGTCGAGGTAGTCGGGGAAGGAGGCGTACTTCCCCTTGGCCTTGCGGCTCCTGATGATCGACTCGACCACGTTGGTGCCGACGTTGCGCACGGCCTCCAGGCCGAAGAGGATCACGTCGTCGCCCTGGGCGGCGAAGTTGTGCACCGACTCGTTGACGTTCGGCGGGAGCACCTTGATGCCCATACGACGGCACTCGTTGAGGTAGACGGCCGACTTGTCCTTGTCGTCCTTGACCGAGGTGAGCAGCCCGGCCATGTACTCGGCGGGGTGGTTCGCCTTCAGGTACGCGGTCCAGTAAGAGACCAGGCCGTACGCGGCGGAGTGCGCCTTGTTGAAGGCGTAGCCGGCGAAGGGCACCAGCACGTCCCACAGGGCCTGGATCGCCTCGTCGCTGTAGCCGTTCTTCTTCGCGCCGGCCTGGAAGATGGTGAAGTTCTTCGCCAGCTCGTCGGGCTTCTTCTTGCCCATCACGCGGCGCAGGATGTCGGCCTCGCCGAGCGAGTACCCGGCGATGATCTGGGCGGCCTTCTGCACCTGCTCCTGGTAGACGATCAGGCCGTAGGTGACGGCCAGGACCTCTTCGAGGGGCTCCTCCAGCTCCTTGTGGATCGGGGTGATCTCCTGGAGCTTGTTCTTGCGCAGCGCGTAGTTGGTGTGCGAGTCCATGCCCATCGGGCCCGGACGGTAGAGCGCGGAGACGGCGGAGATGTCCTCGAAGTTGTCGGGCTTCATCAGGCGCAGCAGCGAGCGCATGGGGCCGCCGTCGAACTGGAAGACGCCGAGCGTGTCGCCGCGCTGGAGCAGGTCGAAGGTCGTCGGATCGTCGAGCGGCAGGGCCAGCAGGTCGAGATCGACGCCCTTGTTGGACTTCACCATCTTGACGGCGTCGTCCATGATCGTCAGGTTGCGCAGGCCGAGGAAGTCCATCTTCAGCAGGCCGAGCGACTCGCACTGCGGGTAGTCCCACTGCGTGATGGTCACGCCGTCCGTGTGCCGGACCCAGATGGGGGCGTGGTCGACGATGGGCTCGCTGGACATGATCACGCCGGCCGCGTGCACACCCATCTGCCGGACCAGCCCCTCGACGCCCTTGGCGGTGTCGATGACCTTCTTGACGTCCGGCTCGTTCTCGTACATCGCGCGGATCTCGCCCGCCTCGCTGTAGCGCGGGTGCGAGGGGTCGGTGATGCCGTTGAGGTCGATGCCCTTGCCGAGGACGTCGGCGGGCATGGCCTTGGTGAGGCGGTCGCCCATCGCGTACGGGTAGCCCAGCACGCGCGCGGAGTCCTTGATCGCGTTCTTGGCCTTGATCTTGCCGTAGGTGCCGATCATGGCGACCTTGTCGGCGCCGTACTTCTCCGTCACGTACCTGATCACCTCCACGCGCCTGCGCTCGTCGAAGTCGATGTCGACGTCGGGCATGGAGATGCGCTCGGGGTTGAGGAACCGCTCGAAGATCAGGCCGTGCGGGATCGGGTCGAGGTCGGTGATGCCCATGGCGTAGGCGACGATCGAACCGGCCGCGGAGCCTCGGCCGGGGCCGACCGCGATGCCGTTGTTCTTGGCCCACATGATGAAGTCGGCGACGACGAGGAAGTAGCCGGGGAAGCCCATCGAGATGATGACGTCCATCTCGTAGTCGGCCTGCTTCTGGCGGTCGTCGGGGATGCCGCCCGGGAAGCGGCGCTCCATGCCCCGGCGGACCTCCTCCTTGAACCAGGTGACCTCGGTGTAGCCGTCGGGGATGTCGAACTTCGGCATGAGGTTCTTCGCCTCGAACATGCCGGAGGTGTCGATCTGCTCGGCGACGAGGAGGGTGTTGCGGCAGCCCTCCTGCCAGGCGTCCGAGGAGTCGACGGCGTACATCTCGTCCGTGGACTTCAGGTAGTAGCCGGTGCCGTCGAACCTGAAGCGGTCCGGGTCGGAGAGGTTCTTGCCGGTCTGGATGCACAGCAGGGCGTCGTGGGCGGTCGCCTCGTGCGCGTACGTGTAGTGCGAGTCGTTGGTGACCAGCGGCGGGATGCCGAGCTTCTTGCCGATCTCCAGCAGGCCGTCGCGGACCCGGTGCTCGATCTCGATGCCGTGGTCCATCAGCTCCAGGAAGTAGCGGTCCTTGCCGAAGATGTCCTGGTAGTCGGCGGCCGCCTTCAGTGCCTCGTCGTACTGGCCCAGGCGCAGCCGGGTCTGGAGCTCGCCCGAAGGACAGCCGGTGGACGCGATGAGCCCCTCGGACCACTGGGAGATGGTCTCCTTGTCCATCCGCGGCCACTTCTGGAGCCAGCCCTCGGCGTAGGCGTCCGAGGACAGACGGAAGAGGTTGTGCAGGCCGGTCGCGTTCGCCGCCCAGATCGTCTTGTGGGTGTAACCACCCGAACCGGACACGTCGTCCCGCTTCTGGTGCGGCTGACCCCACTGGATCTTGCGCTTGTTGCGCCGCGACTCGGGCGCGACATACGCCTCGATGCCGATGATCGGCGTGACACCCGCCTTCTTCGCCGTGTGGAAGAAGTCGTACGCCCCGTGCAGGTTGCCGTGGTCCGACATGGCGATGTGGGTCATGCCCATCTCGTTGCACGCGTCGAACATGTCCTTGAGCCGCGCGGCACCGTCCAGCAGCGAGTACTGGGTATGGACGTGCAGGTGCGTGAACGGCGGCTTTGACACGGCTGCGGCCTCCTGGGGAAACGGATGTCGACGTGGGTCCGACCGGCTGCGGACAGTCAGGCGGACAGCGTCGAAGTCTATGCCTCGGCACTGACACGCCGCGGGCTTCCGCGCGTACCTTCATGCGGAGGACGCGGGCACTCCCGCGTACCTTCGCACGTTGGTGAGGTCGGACGATCCCTGCGCCACGTGCGGATGAGATCCGCCCCACATGTCATGCACCACCTGCACCAGGAGGCACCCAGCGATGTCGGTCCCGCAGCTCAGCGCCGAGCAACGCGGCGAGGAGATCCTCGCCGTCTTCGACACCGCCTTCGGCCAGCTCCTGGCCGCCGACCCGGCCGCGTTCCGCGTGAAGTTCCGGAAGATGGCGGCCTCGGCCTTCGCGTTCTACCGCGGCACGGCGAGCCTCTTCTACCACGACCTCGAGGCCGAGAAGCGGGGCGGCCCGTTCCTGGACGAGCGCACCTCGCGCGTGTGGATCCACGGCGACCTGCACGCGGAGAACTTCGGCACGTACATGGACGCCAACGGCCGGCTGATCTTCAACGTCAACGACTTCGACGAGGCCTACGTCGGCCCCTTCACCTGGGACATCAAGCGCTTCGCCGCCTCCATGGCCCTCATCGGGTACGCGAAGGCGTTCGGCGACGACCAGATCACCGAGCTGGTGGAGGTGTACGCGGGCGCGTACCGCGAGCGCATCCACGCCCTGGCGACCGGCGCCAAGCGCGACGAGGTGCCGCCCTTCACCCTGGACACCGCCCAGGGCCCGCTGCTGGACGCGCTGCGCGACGCCCGCTCGCTGACCCGCTTCGAGCTGCTGGACTCGATGACCGAGATCCGTGACTTCGAGCGCCGCTTCGCGCCCGGCGGCGGCTCCATCGAGCTGGACGCAGCCACCCGCTACAAGGTGCTCGCGGCCTTCGACGGTTATCTGGAGACGCTGCCGGAGACCTCGCTGGCCCGCCCGGACTCCTACCGCGTCAAGGACGTCGTGGGCCGCCGCGGGATCGGCATCGGCTCGGCCGGCCTGCCGTCGTACAACATCCTCCTGGAGGGCCACAGCGACGCCCTGGAGAACGATGTGGTGATCTACATCAAGCAGGCCCAGACCCCGGCCGTCTCCCGTCACATCACGGACCCGGCGATCCGCGACTACTTCCAGCACGAGGGCCACCGCACGGTGATCTCCCAGCGCGCCCTCCAGGCGCACGCCGACCCGTGGCTGGGCTGGACCGAGCTGGACGGCTCCGGCCAGCTGGTCGCCGAGGTCTCGCCGTACGCGGTCGACCTCGACTGGGGCGACATCGACGACCCGGACGAGATCGCCGCGGTCGTCGCCGACCTGGGCCGCGCGACGGCCACGATGCACGCGGCCGCCGACGACCAGTCCGGCGAGTCCCTGGTGCCCTTCTCCACGGAACGGGCCATCGACGCGGCGATCGCGGCCGACGAGGACGGCTTCGCCGACCTCCTGGTCGACTTCGCGCACGCCTACGGCGCACGCGCGCGTGCCGACCACCAGATCTTCGTCGACCTCTTCCGCAACGGCCGGATTCCGGGTCTGTGACGGACCGGCCGCTCACAGGGAGCCTTTAGGGGTCTTTTACCGGAGCACGTGACACACTCTCCTCCGCTATGGACATATCCGGGACCCACCTCAGAGCCGTACGCGCGGCGCTGTTCACGGCTGTCGTCGTGACGCTCAGCAGCGCGTCGCACGTGCTGCTGTCCCGGGCCCCGCTGCCGGTGAACACGGTGGCCGCCGTCGCGGTCGCCGTGTTCGCCCTCGCGTACGCGCTGGCGGGCCGCGAGCGGGGCTTCGGGCGGATCGCCGCCCTGCTGATCCCGCTGGAGCTGGCCGCCGACACCGTCTTCACCACCGGCCAGCACGTCTGCTACGGCCGCGCGGGCGGACCCGTCGCCGGACCGCTGCGCTCGGTCGGCTTCGACGTGCTGTGCGGTGGCGGCGCCGACGTCGGCCTCCCGCTGGCCCACGTGGCCGGCGCCGGCACCGACCGGGTGTCGGTCCTGCTCGCCCACGCCGACCCGGCCACGGCCTGGCTGCTGCTCGGCACGCACCTCGCCGTCGGCCTTCTCGCGACCGCCTGGCTGCGCCGTGGCGAGCGGGCCCTGGCCCAGCTGCTGGGGGCCGTGACCGCGACCACGTTCCGGCCGCTGCTGCTCGCCGTACGCGCGGTGACCGTGCGGCGCGCCCCGGCGGTCCGCCGCCTGCCGCGCCCGGTCCGCCGTACGACGGCCGCCCGTGGCCCGCTGCTCGCACACTCCCTGGGACGGCGTGGACCGCCGTGCTCGGCCGCCCGCGCCTGAGCACATCCAAGTCCCCCACACGTATCCCCGCGTACGACACGTGCGCGTCCCACATGGAGATCAGCATGAGCAAGCGCAACAGCCAGTCGGCGAAGACGGCGGCCAGGGAGCGGCTGCGCCAGGAACGCGAGCGCCAGGCCAAGCAGGCCAAGGTCAAGCGGCAGATCATCGTGGCCTGCACGGTCGTCGGCGTGCTGGCCGCGGCGGGCGGCATAGGTTACGCCGTCGTCCAGGCCAACAAGCCCGGCCACTGGGAGGCCGTGCTGGACGAGAAGGTCGTCGCGCCGGCCAACACCACGGGCACGGACGGCACGACCGTGGTCCTCGGCAAGAGCAGCGCGCAGAAGACGCTGAAGCTGTACGAGGACCCGCGCTGCCCGATCTGCGCCTCGTTCGAGCAGACGGTCGGCCCGACGCTCAAGAAGGACTACGACGACGGCAAGTTCAAGATCCAGTACGTCGGCGGCACGTTCCTCGACGGAGACACCGACGGCGACGGCAAGGTCAAGGTCGGCTCCCGCGGCGAGGGCTCCAAGAACGCGATGAGCGCCCTGGGCGCCGCGCTGAACGTGAGCCCCGAGGCCTTCCTTGAGTACAAGACGGCGCTCTACTCGGCGAAGTACCACCCCGACGAGGCCGACGACAAGTTCAAGAGCGACGACTACCTGATCAAGGTGGCGGACACGGTCTCGGCGCTGAAGAACAACACCACGTTCCGGAACGCCGTCAAGAACGGCACCTACGACGCGTGGGCGCTGGCCATGTCGCAGACCTTCAACACGAACAAGGACGGCGTCGACGGCACGCCGAGCCTGGTCATGAACGGCAAGAAGCTGACCGGTTCGGACGGCAAGAACGCCCCCATGACGGTGGCCGACTTCACCACGGCGATCGAGGCGGCCCTCAAGGCCTGACCCACCGCACGGAATCGACCCGCCGCGGGTCGGATCCGACGAGCGCGAGAAGAGCGGGCGAACTTTTGCGAGTTCGCCCGCTCTCGTGCGTACCGATCAGTAACCTGATCGCTCGTGACCAGTCGATACAGATCCTCCGAGGGCGTCAACTCCCTTACGCCCCGCCGCCGTACGGTCGTCAAGGCCGCGGCGGCCACCGCCGTTCTGGCCGGCCCGCTCGCCGCCGCGCTGCCCGCCCGCGCCGCCGCCGAGGCCCCCGCCTTCCTGCACGGCGTCGCCTCCGGCGACCCGCTGCCCGACGGCATCCTGCTGTGGACCCGCGTGACGCCCACCGCCGAGGCGATACCCGGCTCCGGACTCGGTCCGGACACCGAGGTGAGCTGGACCGTCGCCAAGGACAAGGCGCTGACGAACATCGTCGCCAAGGGCTCCCTGACCGCGACGGCCGCCTCCGACCACACCGTCAAGGCCGACATCCGCGGCCTGGAACCGGCCACCGACTACTGGTTCCGGTTCTCGGCCGGCGGCACCGACTCCCCGGTCGCCCGCACCCGCACCACGCCGGCCGCCGGCGCTGCGGTCCCCGGCCTCCGCTTCGGCGTGGTCTCCTGCGCCAACTGGGAGGCCGGCTACTTCTCCGCGTACCGCCACCTCGCGGCCCGGGGCGACCTCGACGCCTGGCTGCACCTCGGCGACTACATCTACGAGTACAAGTCCGGCGAGTACGGGACCCGCGGCACGGTCGTCCGTCCGCACGCGCCCGCGAACGAGATCCTCACCCTCGCCGACTACCGCATCCGGCACGGCAAGTACAAGACCGACGCCGACCTCCAGAGCCTGCACCACAAGGCGCCGGTCATCGCGATCTGGGACGACCACGAGTTCGCCAACGACACCTGGTCCGGCGGCGCGGAGAACCACACCGAGGGCGCCGAGGGCACCTGGGCGGCCCGTCAGGCGGCCGCCAAGCAGGCCTACTTCGAGTGGATGCCGGTCCGGCCTGCGATCGCGGGCACGACCTACCGCCGGCTGCGCTTCGGCAAGCTCGCCGACCTCTCCCTGCTCGACCTGCGGTCCTTCCGCTCCCAGCAGGCGTCCACGGCGAGCGGTTCGGTGGACGACCCGGACCGTACGCTCACCGGCCGCGCCCAGCTCGACTGGCTGAAGGCGGGCCTGAAGTCCTCCGACACCACCTGGCGGCTGGTCGGCAACTCGGTGATGATCTCGCCCTTCGCAGTCGGCTCGCTCACCGCGGACCTGCTGAAGCCGCTCGCCAAGCTGCTCGGCCTGCCCCAGGAGGGGCTGGCCGTCAACACCGACCAGTGGGACGGCTACACCGACGACCGGCGCGAACTGCTGGCGCACCTGCGCTCGAACGCGATCGGCAACACGGTCTTCCTGACCGGCGACATCCACATGGCGTGGGCGAACGACGTGCCGGTGGACGCCGGCACGTACCCGCTGTCCGCCTCCGCCGCCACGGAGTTCGTCGTCACCTCGGTGACCTCCGACAACCTCGACGACATCGTGAAGGTCCCCGAGGGCACCGTGTCCGCGATCGCCTCGCCGATCATCCGCGCCGCCAACCGGCACGTCCACTGGGTCGACACCGACCGCCACGGCTACGGCGTCCTGGACATCACCGCCGAGCGCGCGCAGATGGACTACTACGTCCTCTCGGATCGCACCAAGGCGAACGCGACATCGTCCTGGACCCGTTCGTACCGCACACGCACCGGCACCCAGAAGGTCGAACGGACGTACGACCCGGTCTAGGTGCCGCACAGGCCGGGTCCAGGCGCGGTCCAGGCCCGGTCCAGGCCCGGTCCAGGCCCGGTCTAGGCCCGGTCCAGGTCCCGCCGGAGCGAGTCGAGGAAGCCGAGTGCCACCCGCCAGGTGGCCTCGGCGGCCTCCTCGTCGTAGTCCGGCAGATCGGGGTCGGTGTAGAGGTGCCCGGCCCCGGCGTACCGGTAGACCTCGACGTCGGCGCCGGTCCGGTTGATCTGGAGGTACCAGGCGGCGAGCCAGTCGTCCGTCTCGAACGGGTCCGGCTCGGCCACGTGCAGCTGGACCGGCAGCTCGTCCGCCCGGGCGTTGGGCGCGATGTCCGAGGTGCCGTGCAGCAGCAGCAGTCCGCGTGCCTTGTCGTCGCCGAGGGCCAGCGTCTGCGCGATGGAGGCGCCGAGCGAGAACCCCGCGTACACGAGCCCGCGCTCGGAGTAGGGAGCGGCGGCCAGGACGGCCCGCTTGAGCAGCTCGTCCTTGCCGAGCTCCGCGCTGAAGGCCGTGCTCTCCTCGACCGTATCGAACGTGCGTCCGTCGAAGAGATCCGGCGTCCACACCTCGTGCCCGGCCGCGCGCAGCCGGTCCGCCGCCGCACGCACCGCGGGACGCAGTCCGTAGGTCGAGTGAAAGAGCATGATGTTCATGAGGCCATGGTGCCAGCCGGGTACGCCGACACCCGCGCGCACGGACCCAGGACGACACGGAACTCACATGTTCATGACCGCCCCGCCCCGGTTAGGTTCGAAGGCATGGAGAACATACTCCGCCCGCTGATCGTCATCGGTGGCTCGGTCGTCCTCACGCTGGCCCTGGGCTGGGCCACGGACCGGCTGCTGCGCAAGGCCGACGAACGGCACAGCGAGACCCCGCTGTGGGATCTGCTGCGCCGTGGCCGCATCCCCTACCAGCTCGTGCTCTGCGCCGCCCTGCTCAGAGGCTCGTACGACGCGGCGAAGGTGCTGGAGGAGCACCGGGTCGGGGTCGGCCGGACGCTGACCCTGGTGCTGATCGGGTCCGCCGCCTGGCTGGTGATCCGGATCGCGGCCGCGATCGTCGAGACGTCGTACAGCCGCTACGCCCGCGTCCATCGCGATCCGGCCCGGGTCCGCCGGGTGCGCACCCAGGTGTCGCTGATCATGCGGGTGGTGTCGGCGGTCGTCGGCGTGGTCGCCGCGGCCTCGATGCTGCTGACGTTCCCGGCGATGCGCGCGGCCGGCGCCTCCCTGCTGGCCTCGGCCGGCATCCTGGGCATCGTGGCCGGTGTCGCCGCCCAGTCCACGCTCAGCAACCTGTTCGCGGGCCTTCAGATCGCCTTCGGCGACATGGTGCGGATCGGCGACACGGTCGTGGTGGACGGCGAGTGGGGCACGGTCGAGGAGATCACCCTGACCTTCCTGACCGTACGGACCTGGGACGAGCGCCGGATCACCATGCCGGTGTCGTACTTCACGTCCAAGCCGTTCGAGAACTGGTCGCGCGGCACCCCGCAGATGACCGGCATCGTCTACTGGCACCTCGACCACTCGGCGCCCGTCGAGGCGATGCGCGAGAAGCTCCGCGACATCCTCCGCGAGTGTCCGGCCTGGGACGGCCGGGACTACGGCGTCGCGGTCACCGACTCGACGCCCAACACCCTCCAGATTCGCGCCCTGGTGACGGCCAAGGACGCCGACGACATCTGGACGGTACGGGTCACGGTCCGCGAGCAGATGATCCGCTGGCTGTCCGCGGAGCACCCGCACGCGCTGCCCCGGGTCAACACGGCGGACGCGGTGCTGCCGCCGAGCCGCCGCTCCCCCGACGGGCGCTCCCTCGACGGCCGGTCCCCCGGCCGGCCGGACCGTGACGGGGAGTCCCGTGACGGGGCGCTGCCCCGCGTCCACGAGCCGCCGCGGACCGGCCGCGGCTGACCGTCACCGCCCGCGCTCGGCGCCGCCGTTGACCTGGACGACCTGCGAGGTGACATGGCCGGCGCCGGGGGACGCGAGCCAGTGCAGGGTGGCCGCGACGTCCCCCGGCGTGCCGGCCCGCCCGGTGGCGGTGTCACGGATGAGCCGTTCCCGCCGGGCGGCCTCCATCGTGTCCCCGAAGAACTCGGTGTCCTCGACGTAGCCGGGGGCGACGACGTTCACGGTGATCCCGCGCGGCCCGAGATCGCGGGCCAGGTCGTGGGCGTACGGGTGCAGCGCGGCCTTGGCACCGCCGTACGCCCCGCTGCCCGATCCCCGGTAGGCGGCGATGGAACTGACGAACAGCACCCGCCCGCCGGGCTCGGCGAGCCGGTCCCGCAGCGCCTCCGTGAGGAGGACGGCGGTCAGGGTGTTGATCCTGAAGTTGACGGTCCAGTTGTGCGCGACGACGTCGAGCGGATCGTCGCTGTCGCTCCCGGGCTCCAACTGCCCGTTGCCACCGGCGCTGTGGACCAGGACGTCCACGGTTCCCCACTCCCGGGCCACGAGGTCGGCGACCCCGCGCACCTCGCGCGGCTCACTGAGATCCGCCGCGTGGGTCGACGCCCCCGGCACCCCGGCCTTCGCCAGCACCTCGGGCCGCCGCCCGAGCAGCAGGACCCGGTCCCCGTCCGAGGCGAAGACGCGCGCCGCCGCGAGCCCGATCCCCGTACCGCCACCACTGATCACCACATTGCGAGCCATGATCCGATGGTAGGAGCGGAGGGCCCCCGACGGTGCCGATCCCGGCCGGACACGGCCGAACCCGTGCCGTCGCGCAACGGTGAACTCAGCGAAGGCTTCGCACATCCAGGTGCCGCAGCACTCGGTCCACCACCTCCGGATCGGCCCCCGGCTCGCTGCGCGCCGCCAGCACCTCGTGCCGCGCGGCACTCATCAGCTCCCCCTGGAGCCGCCGCAGCCGCTTGACCCTGCGCGTCCGCTGCTCGTGCGCCTCCCGGCGCTCCTCCTCCGCCATGTCCGGGCTGATCCGCACCCCGATGTCGAAGGCCCGCCGCAGCATCTGCTCCAGCAACTCCTCGGGCAGGTCCTCGACCTCCTCGATCTCCCGCAGCCGCCGCTTCGCCGCCTTCGCCGCCCGGATCGCCAGCTCCCGCTCGAACTCCTTCTCCCGGTCCGGGTCCGCGCGCACCCCGAGCCGCTTCACCAGCCACGGCAGCGTCAGCCCCTGGAGCACCAGCGTCGCCATGATCACCCCGAACGCGATGAACACGATCTCGTCCCGGTCCGGAAAGGGCGACCCGTCCTCGGTCTTCAGCGGGACGGCCAGCGCCAACGCGACCGAGGCCACCCCGCGCATCCCCGCCCACCACATGATGACGGTCTCCCGCCAGCTCACCGGGATCTCCTCGTCGTAGTCCCGCTTCGCGTGCAGCCGCTTGGTCAGCCAGGTGGCCGGCAGCAGCCACGCCAGCCGCACCAGCACCACCACGGCCACGATGATGCCCGCCCACCCGAGCAGTTCGCTCCAGCGGCCCGACGCCGTGCGGATCGCGTTGTGCAGTTCGAGCCCGATCAGCCCGAACGCGACCCCCGTGACGAGCGTGTCGACGATGTCCCAGAAGGTGTGGCCGGCCAGCCGCCTCGCCACGTCGTCGGCGTCGGCGGCGTACTCGGCGATGAAGAGCGCGGCGGTGAGCACGGCGAGCACCCCGGACCCGTGCAGCTCCTCCGCGAGGACGTACGCGGCGTACGGCACCAGCAGCGTCAGGCTGATCTGGAGGGTCGGGTCGTCCAGCCAGGCGATCAGCCGCTGGGTGCCCCAGCCGAGCGCGAGCCCGATGACGACCGCGACCACGGCGGACAGCACCAGGTCGAGCCCGGCCTCCCACGGTGAGAACGCCCCGCTGACCACGGCGGCGATCGCCACGTGGTAGAGCACGATGGCCGTGACGTCGTTGAACAGGCCCTCGCCCTCGAGGATCGACACCAGGCGGCGCGGCAGTCCCAGCTGTCCGGCGACAGCGGTCGCGGCCACCGGGTCGGGCGGGGCGACCAGCGCGCCCAGTGCCACGGCGGCGGCGATCGGCAGTCCGGGCACGATCGCGCTCGCGACGGCCGCCACACACAGCGTGGTGACGAACACCAGCGCCACTGCCAGCAGGAAGATCGGCCGCTTGTTGGCCGCGAACTGGCGCCACGACGTCCGCCGCACCGCCGCGTACAGCAGCGGAGGCAGCAGCGCGGGCAGGATCAGATCAGGCGGAATGTCGACGTTCGGCACGAAGTCCGGCACCGCGAGGGCGATACCGAGCAGCGTCATCAGCACCGGCGCCGGCAGTCCGACCCGGTCCCCGACCGGGACACTCACCACGGCCCCGAGCAACAGCACGAACAGCAGGGCCAACTGATCCACGGTCAGCGCTCCGGGAGTCGACGTTCACACAGCAGGCCTCAAGCCTGCCATGCGGCTCTCGCCACCGGCCCGTTCGCCGCCCCGGCTACAGAGCGCGCCGCATCGCCCGGTGCGGGATCCCCGCGTCGGGGAACTCCGGGCCGTACGCCACGTACCCCAGCCGCTCGTAGAACCCCAGCGCGTGCGTCTGCGCGTGCAGGTCCACCGCCGCCAGCCCACGCGCGCGTGCCGCCTCCTCGATGCCCCGCACCAGCGCGGCCCCGACGCCCAGCCCGCGGGCCGCCTGCGCCACGGCCAGCCGTCCCAGCGACCCGACCGACAGGTCACCGCCGGTCTTCGCCGCGGCTTCCTCGCCGTACAGCAGCCGACCGGTGCCCAGCGGCACCCCGTCGTCACCGATCGCCAGCACATGCAGCGCCACGGCGTCGTATGCGTCGTACTCGATGTCCTCGGGCACGCCCTGCTCGACGACGAAGACCTCCTTGCGGACCGTGAAGCAGGCCTCACGGTCGGCGGACTCCTCCGCGACCCGCACGTCGTACGAGACGACCGACAGACTCATGCGTAGGTCTCCTCTCGCACCTGGTCCAGGGCCTGCAGAAGGTCCTCGGGGTAGTCGCACTCGAACTCGACCCACCGGCCGTCCCCGGGGTGCTCGAAGCCGAGCCGCACGGCGTGCAGCCACTGGCGGGTCAGGTGCAGCCGCTTGGCGAGCGTCGGGTCGGCGCCGTACGTCAGGTCGCCCACGCAGGGATGCCGGTGGGCGGCCATGTGGACGCGGATCTGGTGGGTGCGCCCGGTCTCCAGCTTCACGTCGAGCAGGGAGGCCGCGCGGAAGGCCTCGATCAGGTCGTAGTGGGTGACGGACGGCTTGCCCTCGGCCGTGACCGCCCACTTGTAGTCGTGGTTCGGGTGCCGGCCGATGGGCGCGTCGATGGTGCCGCTGGTCGGGTCCGGGTGGCCCTGCACCAGGGCGTGGTAGCGCTTGTCGACCGTGCGCTCCTTGAACTGGCGCTTGAGCGAGGTGTACGCGCGCTCGGACTTGGCGACCGCCATCAGGCCGGAGGTGCCGACGTCGAGGCGGTGCACGATGCCCTGGCGCTCTGCGGCGCCGGAGGTCGAGATGCGGTACCCGGCGGCCGCGAGGCCACCGATGACCGTCGGGCCGGTCCAGCCGGGGCTGGGGTGCGCGGCGACGCCGACCGGCTTGACGATGACGACCACGTCCTCGTCGTCGTACACGATCTCCATGCCCTCGACCGGCTCGGCCACGATCTGCACGGGCGCCGGCGCCTGCGGCATCTCCACCTCGAGCCAGGCGCCCCCGTGCACCCGCTCGGACTTCCCGACCACCGAGCCGTCGACCGTGACCTTCCCCGCCGCCGCGAGCTCGGCAGCCTTGGTACGGGAGAAGCCGAACATGCGGGAGATGGCGGCGTCGACACGCTCGCCCTCCAGGCCGTCGGGCACGGGCAGGTTTCGGATCTCGGGAATCGTGCTCACTCGTCGAGTATGCCGGACAGGTCCGACAGTCCCGAACGCGTGCTCAGTCCTTGTGGACGGTTCCGTCCGGATCCAGGCCCCGGAAGGACAGCAGCACGATCAGGATGCCGCCGCACACGATCGCCGAGTCGGCGAGGTTGAAGACGGCGAAGTGCTTGGGCGCGATGAAGTCGACGACCGCCCCCTCGAAGACGCCCGGCGAGCGGAAGATACGGTCGGTGAGGTTGCCGAGCGCGCCGCCGAGCAGCAGGCCGAGCGCGATCGCCCAGGGCAGGCTGTAGAGCTTGCGCGCGAGCCGGGCGATCACCACGATCACCGCCGCCGCGATCACCGTGAAGATCACGGTGAAGGCCTCGCCGAACCCGAAGGCGGCACCCGCGTTGCGGATGGCCTCGAACTTGAGCCAGTCGCCGACGATCTCGATCGGCGCGTGGTGCTCCAGCTTGGCCACCACGATCATCTTGCTGGCCAGGTCGAGGGCGTACGCGAACGCGGCGACCGCGAACAGCACGGCGATCCGCCGCTTTCCCCTGGACGGCTCGGCGGGGGCCCGCGAAGCCCCCGGTCCGGCCGTCGTCTCGTCGGTGCCGGACCCGCCGGCCGGGGCCGTGGCCCCCTCGGAACCGGAGCGCTCGCCCGACGCCGCGTCGTCACCGGGCTGTTCCTGCCCGGTCCGCGCCGCGTCCGGAGTGCCCGGCGTACCGATGATCCGCTCCGCCTCTGCCACGTGAGTCCCTCAACCTAGGTGCCTGACTGAGCACGAGGGTACGGCACGCCTCCCGGGACCCCGGTGCGCAGGAGGCGGTACGACAAGTCGCCGCGTCGCCCGCGTACCGATCAGTAGCGGCGTTCCTGCTTCTGCTTGCACTCGACGCACAGGGTGGCCCGCGGAAAGGCCTGCATACGGGCCTTGCCGATGGGGTCGCCGCAGTTCTCGCACAGGCCGTACGTGCCCGTGTCCAGCCGCTGGAGGGCACGCTCGGTCTGGGTCAGCATCTCGCGCGCGTTGGCGGCCAGCGCCATCTCGTGCTCCCGCGTGATGTTCTTGGTGCCGGTGTCCGCCTGGTCGTCGCCCGCGCCGTCCCCGGAGTCCCGCATCAGGCCCACGAGCGACTCCTCGGACGAGGTGATCTCGGCACCCAGCCGCTCCGCCTCGGACAGCAGCTCGGCCCGCGCCTCCTCGACCTCCTCCGGCGTCCAGGGGTCCTCCCCAGGGCGTACGGCGAGCTCGCCGGGCTCCGCCGCGGCGAACCGCGCCTTGGGGACGGCACTCGTCGCCGCCGTGGCCGTGCCAGGAGTCTTCTTCGCAACCACCGTCGTGGCTCCCGTCTGCTCCGCGGCCTGTGCCGCGCCGACCTTCTTGGCCGTGCTCTTCCCGGCCGCGCTCTTCGCGGCGGCGGTGCTCTTGCGGGCCGTGCCGTTCTCGGCGGCCGTGCTCCCGCGGGCCGTGCTGTTCTCGGCGGCCGCGCTCCCGCGGGCCGTGCTCTCGGCGGCGGCCCGGCCTCTCGTGGCGGCCGCGGTCCTCGTGCCGTTCTTCGCGCCGGCGGTCTTCGTCGCCGCCTTCTTCTCGGTCTTCTCGGTCTTCTCGGCCGCCTTCTCGGTCTTCTCGGCCGCCTTCGCGGTCGCGTTCGCGGCCGCCGCCTTCTTCGTGACCGTCTTCTTCGAAACCGCCTTCTTCGAAGAAGACGGTTTCACCTGCACACTCTTCTTCCCGCCCACGTCCTTGGCCGCGCCGTCGGAGGCCGCCGCGCTCGTGGACCTGCCGGACGCCGACTGCTGTACGGCGGTCTTCTTCGCCACCATGGTCGCGGCCCCTTCACATATTGTGATCTTGCTCGCGAATCGTGCTGGGACGATAAATCGACTTGAGTCCCGCGGCAACGGGGCACGCCGCCCGATTCGCCCGCCTCGCGAGTGCCGCGCGGCCGGCATGCAAGCGTTGTGCCCAGCTCCTCGCCGGGTAATCCGCTCAGCCCGCCGTCCCCGAATCCGAACACGCGTACCTCGCCATTCGGGGCATCCCGGACGTCTCGCGCGCCCGCGTCCCGGGCCCGGAAAACCGGTCGGCCACTGTCCGCGCGGCGCCGTACACTGGGCGGAGCGAAAAGCATGGATGGGGACGAGTAGCGGCGGACGCAGCCCAGAGCGACCCGGGGACGGTGGGAGCCCGGGGGCGAGCGCGACGCGAAGATCACCCCGGAGCCGCCGGAAGAACGCCGCAGCAGGACAGCAGCGACCAGTAGAACCGGCTCGCGACCCCAATGAGGGGGCTCACCGGCGCACAGGGCGCATCGGGGAGCCAAGGAGGGTGGTACCGCGGGAGCGCGCCGCACACGGCGTAGACAGGCAACAAGGCTCTCGTCCCTCCGACGGAAGGCAGCACGTCCGCCGGAGGAAGATCGATGACGTCGTACCGCCAGGTGCCCGCCCAGGTCGACCTGCCCGCGCTCGAGCACGAGGTGCTCGATTTCTGGCGCGAGCAGAAGATCTTTGCCAAGAGCCTGGACCAGTCCGAGGGCCGCCCCGAATGGGTGTTCTACGAGGGCCCGCCCACCGCGAACGGCATGCCGGGCGCCCACCACATCGAGGCGCGCGTCTTCAAGGACGTCTTCCCCCGCTTCCGCACCATGCGCGGCTACCACGTGGCCCGCAAGGCGGGCTGGGACTGCCATGGCCTCCCGGTGGAGCTGGCGGTCGAGAAGGAACTCGGCTTCAGCGGCAAGCAGGACATCGAGGCGTACGGCATCGCCGCGTTCAACGCCAAGTGCCGCGAGTCCGTGACGCGCCACACCGACGCCTTCGCCGAGCTCACGACCCGCATGGGCTACTGGGTCGACCTGGACGACGCGTACCGGACCATGGACCCCGAGTACGTCGAGTCGGTCTGGTGGTCGCTGAAGGAGATCTTCGACAAGGGGCTGCTGACCCAGGACCACCGTGTCGCCCCCTGGTGCCCGCGCTGCGGCACGGGCCTGTCCGACCACGAGCTGGCCCAGGGCTACGAGACGGTCGTCGACCCGTCCGTGTACGTCCGCTTCCCGCTCACCTCCGGTCCGCTGGCCGGCGAGGCCGCGCTCCTCGTCTGGACGACGACCCCCTGGACGCTGGTCTCCAACACGGCCGTCGCCGCGCACCCCGAGGTGACGTACGTCGTCGCGACGGACGGCGCGGAGAAGCTCGTCGTCGCCGAACCGCTGGTCGCCAAGGCGCTCGGCGAGGGCTGGGAGACGACCGGCCAGACCTTCACCGGCGCCGAGATGGAGCGCTGGACGTATCAACGTCCGTTCGAGCTCGTGGAGTTCCCGGCACCGGCCCACTACGTGGTGAACGCCGAGTACGTCACGACCGAGGACGGTACGGGTCTGGTCCACCAGTCCCCCGCCTTCGGAGAGGACGACCTCAAGGTCTGCCGCGCCTACGGCCTGCCCGTGGTGAACCCGGTCCGCCCGGACGGCACCTTCGAGGAGGGCGTCCCCCTGGTCGGCGGCGTCTTCTTCAAGAAGGCGGACGAGAAGCTCACGGAGGACCTCAAGGACCGCGGTCTGCTCTTCCGGCACCTGCCGTACGAGCACAGCTACCCGCACTGCTGGCGCTGCCACACCGCGCTCCTCTACTACGCGCAGCCGTCCTGGTACATCCGCACCACGGCCATCAAGGACCGTCTCCTCCAGGAGAACGAGAAGACCAACTGGTTCCCGGAGACCGTCAAGCACGGCCGCTTCGGCGACTGGCTGAACAACAACATCGACTGGGCGCTGTCCCGCAGCCGTTACTGGGGCACCCCGCTGCCGATCTGGCGCTGCGAGGACGACCACCTCACCGTCGTCGCCTCCCGCGCCGAGCTCACCGAGCTGACCGGCACCGACCAGTCCGAGCTGGACCCGCACCGCCCGTACATCGACGAGGTCACCTTCGCCTGCCCGCAGTGCGAGAAGACGGCCACGCGCGTGCCGGAGGTCATCGACGCCTGGTACGACTCGGGTTCGATGCCGTTCGCGCAGTGGGGCTACCCGCACAAGAACAAGGACCTCTTCGAGTCCCGCTACCCGGCGCAGTTCATCAGCGAGGCCATCGACCAGACACGCGGCTGGTTCTACACGCTGATGGCCGTCGGCACGCTGGTCTTCGACAAGTCGTCGTACGAGAACGTCGTGTGCCTCGGCCACATCCTCGCCGAGGACGGCCGCAAGATGTCCAAGCACCTGGGCAACACCCTGCAGCCGATCCCGCTGATGGACCAGCACGGCGCGGACGCCGTGCGCTGGTTCATGGCGGCCGGCGGCTCCCCGTGGGCGGCCCGCAGGGTGGGCCACGGCACCATCCAGGAGGTCGTCCGCAAGACGCTCCTGACGTACTGGAACACGGTCGCCTTCCAGGCCCTGTACGCCCGTACGACCGGCTGGGCGCCGAGCGAGGCGGACCCGGCCCCGGCCGACCGGCCGGTCCTCGACCGCTGGCTGCTGTCCGAACTCCACGCGCTCACCGACCAGGTGACGCAGGCTCTGGAGGCCTACGACACCCAGCGCGCCGGCAAGCTTTTGTCGGCGTTCGTCGACGATCTGTCCAACTGGTACGTACGCCGCTCCCGTCGCCGCTTCTGGCAGGGCGACAAGGCGGCGCTGCGCACGCTGCACGAGGTCGTCGAGACGGTCACCAAGCTGATGGCGCCGCTGACCCCGTTCATCACCGAGCGGGTCTGGCAGGACCTGGTGGTGCCGGTGACCCCGGGCACCCCTGAGTCGGTGCACCTGGCGTCCTGGCCGGAGGCGGACCTGTCCGCGATCGACCCCGAGCTGTCGAAGCAGATGGTCCTGGTCCGCCGGCTGGTGGAGCTGGGCCGTGCCACGCGCGCGGAGTCGGGCGTCAAGACACGGCAGCCGCTGTCGCGCGCGCTGGTCGCGGCGACGGGCTTCGAGTCGCTCGACCGTGAGCTGCACGCGCAGATCACGGAGGAGCTGAACGTGAGCGCGCTGGCGTCCCTCTCCGAGGTAGGCGGCTCGCTGGTGGACACCACAGCGAAGGCCAACTTCCGCGCGCTGGGCAAGCGGTTCGGCAAGCGCGTCCAGGACGTCGCCAAGGCGGTCGCGAACACGGACGCGGCGGCGCTGTCCCTGGCACTGCGTGAGGGCACGGCGTCGGTGGAGGTCGACGGCGAGACGATCACCCTCGGCCCGGACGAGGTGATCATCACCGAGACCCCGCGCGAGGGCTGGTCGGTGGCCTCCGACTCGGGCGCCACGGTCGCCCTCGACCTGGAGATCACGGAGGAGCTGCGGCAGGCGGGCCTGGCCCGAGACGCGATCCGGCTGATCCAGGAGGCCCGCAAGAACAGCGGCCTCGACGTGGCCGACCGGATCGCGCTGCGCTGGACGTCCACCGACCCGGCGGTCATCGCGGCCCTGGCCGAGCACGCCGCCCTGATCGCCGACGAGGTCCTCGCCACGGACTTCGCCCAGGGCGAGGCGGACGACTCCTACGGCGAGCCGTTCACGGACGAGGGCCTGTCCCTGACGTTCCACCTCCACAAGGTGTAACCAAACCCACAGAGGGCCCGGTCTCCCACCGAGGGAAACCGGGCCCTCACCCGTCCCGCGCCTCAGCCCGGCACCCGCCGCTTTCCGGCCCACCCCCGTCGTGCCGGCCCCGGTCCCTTCCCGACTTCGCCGGCCCCGGTCCGGCCCCACACCCGCCGGCCCTGGGTCCAGGAGCCCGGCACCCGGCACCCCGCCCAGAGTGCCGTCCCTCACATCGCCCGACTCGGGCCAGGCGGCCTCGCCCATCGGCCCAGGGCCCGGCCCCTCACCCGGCCACCCGGCCACCCGGAACGCAGTCCCTCTTCGCCGGTCCCGCCGGACTGGGCTCCTCGGCCGTCCGCCCCACGCCCAGCCTTCGCCCGTCCCCCGGACGCAGCCTCCTCCGCCGTCCCCACGGGTTGGGCCGCCCCGCCCGCCCGTCTCGGGATCAAGCGCCGGCGCCCGTCCTCCCGTCCCCCTGGGTGTACGGCGTGGAGCTTGCCCGAGGCGGAGTCGTCCGGGCGCTCGCCCGGTGAGAAGCCGCCCGGTATGAAGCCCCCCCAGGTTGAAGCCGCCCCGGCGTGAGGACGACCACGACGGACCGCGTCACCGCTTCCCCCACCGCCCGCCGTGCCGCAGCACACACAGGTCCGCCGGATCCCGGTCGACGCCCCGCAGGCTCGTGCCCCCCTGAACGTGTTCCGCGTCACCGTCGTCAACACGCGTAAAAAGGGCGAGGCC
>NZ_JBHWCC010000056.1:0-61783 GCF_042735715.1 Streptomyces sp. NPDC059582 | reverse complement strand
TCCCTCCGCCGCGGCGGAGGGACGCCCTGTTCCGTGTGCGGGTCAGGCCGAGGGGCTCTCGGAGGTGCCGGGCGTCGGGCTCGGCGTCGTCTCGGGCGCCGCGACCGTCAGTTCGACGGTCAGCGTCGCGCCACCCGTGGTGGTGATGCGCAGCAGGAACGTGCCGGTGACGTCGTCCGCGTACAGCTTGGGCAGCTTCAGCAGACCGTTCGCGTCCGTCGTCAGGTCCGTCAGGGTGCGTACGGCCTTGCCGTCCGCGTCCTTGAAGGAGGGACCCTTGTCGTTCTCGGTCGGGTCGTCCGCCGACTTGATGAGCGTGGCGGTGGCCGCGACCTTGTCCGCGACGGCGCCGCCGTAGGTGGCCTTCACCTCGACCTGGTCCGCGAACTCCCCACCCGGGGTGCAGGTCAGCGCGGTGTCGCTGGTGCGGGTGAGGGCGTCGGCGGCACGCGCGGTGACGGTGGCCGGGTAGTCGACGGCGGAGACCGTACGGCCGATGAGAAGGGCGCGGACGGTGAAGTCGCCGGTCTTCTCGCCCGCCTGGAGCGCCGGCGCGACCGCGAGGCCGACGCTGTTGGTGGCGACCACGGCGACGGTCTCTCCGCCGGCGAAGGTGGTGTCGGTGTCACCGACGACGGTGAAGCGGATCCTGACCTTGCCGACCCCCTTGCCGGCCTTGGTCTCGGCCCGCGTGCTGATCTTCCTGCCGAACGTCTCGCCCGCCGTCGCGGTGAGCTTCAGCGTGCCCACGTCCTCCAGGTGGTCCACCGTGTCGGTGGGCGTCGGGGCCGGCGTGCCCGGCGTCGACGGGCTCGGGCTCCCGCCGCCGGGCTTGCCGGGGTGCGGGCTGGGCTTGGACGTCGGGGGCGCGGTCGGGGAGCCCGACCCGCTGCCGTGGTCGTCGCTGCGGCCGGAGGGCACGGTACCCGTGCCGTTCGGGACCTCGTGGGTGCCCTTGCGGTAGTACTCCAGCCACGACAGGACCGTGTTCAGGTAGTCCTGTGAGTTGTTGTAGCTGAGGATCGCGCGGTCGAGGTCGGCCTGGCCGGACAGGTCCCAGCCGTTGCGGCACAGGTAGTGGCCCGCCGCGAGCGCCGCGTCGTAGACGTTGTTGGGGTTCTCGACCCCGTCACCGTTGCCGTCGCGGCCCGCCCACGCCCAGGTGGACGGGATGAACTGCATGGGGCCCACGGCCCGGTCGACGGTGCTGTCACCGTCGTACGCGCCGTGGTCGGTGTCCTTGATGTACGCGAAGCCGTCGCCGTTCAGCTTCGGGCCCAGGATCGGGCTGAGGGTGGTGCCGTTCGCGTCGACGTCGCCGCCGCGGGCCTGACCCGACTCGACCTTGCCGATGGCGGCGAGGAGTTCCCAGGGCAGGTTGCAGCCGGCCTTGGACACGGCCAGCTCGGCCGCGGCCTTCTTGTAGGCGTCCAGGACGGTCGCGGGGATGCCCGCCTCGGCCGGGCCCGTGGTGGCCCCGGCGCTGGGGCCGGTGCTCGCGCTCGGCGCGGGGCTCGGGCTCTTCAGCGGCGGCAGGTCCGTGTAGTACGGCGAGTTGCCGGTGGCCGCACCGTCGTCGGCGGTGACCTCGGGCGAGGACTGGCTGTCGGCGGCCGTCTGCCGGCCCTGGTCGTCGACCGTCACCCCCGGCGCCTGGGACGCGGAGAGTGCCGCGACCGCGGCCGCTGCCACGGTGGTGGCGACCGCACCCTTGCGGAGCCTCCTGCCGAATTGCGCCGCCATAGAGTGCTTCCCTCCCGTGGACGCCGAGCGCGTCCGACCGACTCTGTCCTGTGTTCCCGCTGGTGTTCCCGCCCTGGTGTGACGATCGACCCGCCGCGGGGGTTGCCCCCCAGGGCGTGTGACCCAGGTGACCCTACGACAACTTCATTTCCTCGGGCACCCGTTCGTGCCCGATATTCACCAGTTGGCCAAGTTCGGTTCGCCGGGGTGATCGTCCCGCATACTGGACATCAATGATCACCCGGCCGACCGACCGGCCGATGTCCGTCGCGGGGGGCCGGGTTGCCGTTCACTCTGAGTCATGCGGCGGCCGTGCTGCCCGTTGTGCGCACCGACGGATCCGGCCGCGGTCCGCTGCTGCCGGCCGTACTCGTGGCCGGATCCTTCGCGCCCGACATGACCTACTACGCGGCGAGTGTCTTCTCGGGAGCGATGGAGTTCGGCGAGGTCACCCATTCCTTCCCGGGCGTCTTCACGGTCGACGTCCTCGTCGCCTGGGCGCTGGTGGGGCTGTGGCTGCTGGTGCGTGAGCCGCTGGTGGCGTTGCTGCCGGGGCCCCGGCAGGGGCGGTGGGCGTCACTGCTGCGCTGCGGAGCGCCACGCGCGCGCGTGCGGCCCGCCTCGGTGGGGTGGTGGTACGCGTCGGCGGCGCTCGGCGCGCTGACTCACGTCGTGTGGGACGCGTTCACCCACCACGACCGCTGGGGGACGCGGCTGTTCCCCGTCCTGGGCCGGAGTGTGGCGGGCTCGCCGCTGTACTGGTATCTGCAGTACGGCAGCTCGGCCTTGGCCGCGGTCGTGATCATCACGTTCGTGGCGCTCGCGCTGCGACGGGCGGCGGTACTCGCACCGCCGCCGTCGGCGGAGGTGCCGCCGGAAGTGTCGGCGGAGGTGCCGACCGGTGTACCGACCCATGTGCCGACCCATGTGCCGACCGGTGTGCCGACCGGTGTGCCTGTCCTGTCGGTGCGGGACCGGTGGTGGGCGGTCGCCGTGCTCGGTGGCTGCGCGCTGGCCGGGGCGGCGCACCGGGTGTCACGGTGGTGGGCGTACTGGGGTGCGACGGCCAAGCCGTGGGAGCTGATCCCGACCGTGTGCTTCGGCGCGGGCGCGGGGTTGGTGCTGGGGCTGCTGCTGTACGCCGTCGGCGTCCGGGTGTGGCGCCCGGCGGCGGGGGCCGCCGCCGGGGGCCGGGAGAGGGTCAGCGTGGGGCGGGGCCGTCCGGAGACCGACGGAGCTTGACGGGCGCCGCGACGAACACGGTGAGGGTGCCCGTCCTGCGCCGCCGCCTGGGCACCCGGGCGGCGAGCAGATCCAGGTAGCCCCGGCCGGTCTCGGCCCACAGCCGCCACGCGGGCGTCTCATGGGCGCGTACGGTGACCGGTTCTCGGCGGGTGACCCCGCACCGGAGCTGCCGGGCCAGCTTCCTCAGGGCCATGGCCGTGGTGGTGGGAATGCGGACAGTGGTCGCCCCGGCGGCGAAGGCCGGGACCGCCGGAAGCCCGGCACCGGTAACAGCCGTGCCCGTGCCACCAGCCTGCGCCGACGACTGTCCCTGGGGACGGGCCCGGTCGGGTCCCGTCCGACGGTGGAGCATGCGTATACCCATGCCCGCATCCTTACGGGCACGGGTGCCGGCGGGCTCACTCGCGGGGTCCACGCGAGTGACGGGTTGCTGCGGTAGTGCGTCGGATGCCGCCCGAACGGCCCGCGCCGCCCGAAAGCCCGCCGCCGCCCGACCGCGCCCGTCCCGGCCGACCGGATCACACGGCCCGACCGGAGCCCGCGGCCCGGCCGCACAGCACTGCCCGACCGCGCCTCGACCGCGCCCGACGGCCGGCATCGCACTGCTCGACCGCAGTCCACCGGCGGGGCCCGTCCGAGCGGTGTGACACGACCGCTCCCCCCGGCAGCGGCTCGTGAGCCGAGCCGGAACCTGCGGACCCAGGCTCTGGCTCAGGCTCCGGTCCCGCTCCGGCTTCCGGCTCCGGCTAGTGCGCCGCCGACTCCCAGTCCGGCCCCACGCCCACCGAGACGTCCAGCGGGGCGCGGAGGCGGACCGCGCCGGCCATCTCGCGGCGGACGATCTCCTCGGTCGCCGCGCGCTCACCGGGGGCGATCTCCAGGACGATTTCGTCGTGGACCTGGAGGAGCATCCGGGACTTGAGGTCCGCCTCCTGCAACGCCCGGTCCACGTTGAGCATGGCGATCTTGACGATGTCCGCCGCCGTGCCCTGGATGGGGGCGTTGAGGGCCATGCGCTCGGCCGTCTCACGGCGCTGCCGGTTGTCGCTGTTGAGGTCGGGCAGGTGACGGCGGCGGCCGAAGAGGGTCTCGGTGTAGCCCGTCGCCCGTGCCTCGTCCACGGCCCGGCGCAGATAGTCCCGGACCCCGCCGAAGCGCTCGAAGTAGGTGTCCATGAGCGCGCGGGCCTCGGCCGCCTCGATGTTCAGCTGCTGGGACAGACCGAAGGCCGACAGGCCGTACGCCAGGCCGTACGACATCGCCTTGATCTTGCGCCGCATCTCCGCGTCGACGGCGGTGCGCTCGACCGCGAAGACCTGCGAGGCGACCGTGGTGTGCAGGTCCTCGCCCGAGGTGAACGCCTCGATCAGGCCCTCGTCCTCGGAGAGGTGGGCCATCACGCGCAGTTCGATCTGGCTGTAGTCCGCCGTCATGAGGGACTCGAAGCCCTCGCCGACCACGAAGCCGCGCCGGATCGCCCTGCCCTCGTCCGTACGGACCGGGATGTTCTGCAGGTTCGGGTCCGTGGAGGACAGCCGGCCCGTCGCCGCCACCGTCTGGTTGAAGGTGGTGTGGATACGGCCGTCGCCCGCGATCGTCTTGATCAGGCCCTCGACGGTGACACGCAGCTTCGCCTGCTCACGGTGGCGGAGCATGATGACCGGCAGTTCGTTGTCGGTCTGGCCGGCCAGCCAGGCGAGGGCGTCGGCGTCGGTGGTGTAGCCGGTCTTCGTCTTCTTGGTCTTGGGCAGGGCCAGCTCACCGAACAGCACTTCCTGGAGCTGCTTGGGCGAGCCCAGGTTGAACTCGTGCCCGGCCGCCGCGTGCGCCTCCTTCACGGCCTGCTGCACCGCGCCCGCGAACATCTGCTCCATGGCCTCCAGGTGGGCCCGGTCCGCCGCGATGCCGTGCCGCTCCAGGCGCGCGAGGAGCGCGGAGGTGGGCAGCTCCATGTCCCGCAGGAGGTCCGCGGCGCCGGCCTCCTCGAGCCGGCCCTCGAAGGCCTCGCCCAGGTCGAGGATCGCGCGGGCCTGCACCATCAGGGCCTCGGCCTCGGCTCCGTCGTCCGCGCCGAAGGCCAGCTGCCCGTCGGCCGCTGCGGCCGGGGCCAGCTCCCGGCCCAGGTACTCCAGGGACAGCGCGTCCAGGTCGAAGGAGCGCCGGCCCGGCTTGACGAGGTAGGCGGCGAGCGCGGTGTCCATGCGTACGCCGGCGACGCTCCAGCCGTGCTCGGCGAAGACCCGCATGGCGCCCTTGGCGTTGTGGAAGATCTTCCGTCCGCTGTCGTCGGCCAGCCAGGCCGCGAAGGCGTTCTCGTCGCCCTCGTCCAGCTCGGCCGGGTCGAACCAGGCGGCGGGCCCCCCGGCCGCGGCGAGGGCGACCTCGGAGACCGAGCCGGTGCCCAGCGCCCAGGTGCCGACGGTGGCGACGCCGAGGATCTCGGTGCCGTGCTCGGCGAGCCAGCCGGCCAGTTCGCCGGTGCCGAGCACCGTGCCGTCCAGCTCCACGCCCGGCGCGACCGCCACGGTCGTCTCGGCCTCCTCGGCGCCCGGGTCGACGGCCAGGAGCCGCTCGCGCAGCGACGGGTTACGGATCTCCAGGGTGTCCAGGATCATCGCGAGGGTCTTGCGGTCGTACGGCGCGCGCTCCAGGTCGGCGACCGTCTTCGGCAGCTCGACGTCCACCACCATCTCGGTGAGCCGGCGGTTGAGCTTGACCGCGTCCAGGTGGTCGCGCAGGTTCTGCCCGGCCTTGCCCTTGACCTCGTCGACGCGCTCGACCAGGTCCGCGAACGACCCGAACTGGTTGATCCACTTCGCGGCGGTCTTCTCGCCGACGCCGGGGATGCCGGGGAGGTTGTCGGACGGGTCGCCGCGCAGGGCCGCGAAGTCGGGGTACTGCGCGGGCGTCAATCCGTACTTCTCGAAAACCTTCTCCGGGGTGAAGCGGGTCAGCTCGGAGACGCCCTTCGTCGGATAGAGCACCGTCGTGTGCTCGGAGACCAGCTGGAAGGAGTCGCGGTCACCGGTGACGATCAGTACGTCGAAGCCCGCGGCCTCGGCCTGGGTGGCGAGCGTGGCGATGATGTCGTCGGCCTCGAAGCCGTCGACCGCGAACCGGGAGACGTGCATCGCGTCGAGGAGCTCGCCGATCAGCTCGACCTGGCCCCTGAACTCGTCCGGGGTCTTGGAACGGTTCGCCTTGTACTCCGTGAACTCCTCGGAGCGCCAGGTCTTGCGGGAGACGTCGAAGGCCACCGCGAAGTGCGTGGGCGCCTCGTCGCGCAGCGTGTTGGCCAGCATCGACGCGAAGCCGTAGATCGCGTTCGTCGGCTGCCCCGTCGCAGTCGTGAAATTCTCCGCGGGCAGCGCGAAGAACGCGCGGTAGGCCAGCGAGTGCCCGTCCATGAGCATCAGTCGCGGACGGCTTTCGCCGGGGGTACGGTCGGTCTTCTTCGCTGCTGTCTCTGCCACGTCCCCGATCCTGCCACGCCGCACTGACACTCGGCTCCGCCCACCGCACTCAACCACCGCACCCGCCCCGGCCGCCCGCGCGGCCAGGCACGGCGACGTGCGGCCCGCGCACGCGGGCAAGCGTGACGAGGCAGCCCACGCGCGCGTGCAGCGCGGCGGGGCCCCGATGAAGGCCAGCAGCCGCCAGGCACCAGCCCACGCCCGCGTGCAGCGCGGCGACCGGCAGCGGTCCACACACGGGCGGCACGACGGACGGCTGTCGACACGCGAGCGGGCGGGGCGCAGGGCGGTCGACGCGAGCGAGCACGGCGGGCGGACAGCCACCCGGCAAGCACGGCGGGCGACGGCCGACGCACGGGCGGGCAGGCACCGCGAAGAGGCGGCGACACACGGGCGGCCACCGCGAAGAGGCAGTCGACACACGGGCGGCACGACGGACGGCGGTCGACACGCGAGCGGGCGGGGCGCAGCGCGGTCGACGCGAGCGAGCACGGCGGGCGGACAGCCACCCGGCAAGCACGGCGGGCGACGGCCGACGCACGGGCGGGCAGGCACCGCGAAGAGGCGGCGACGCACGGGCGGGCAAGCACCGCGAAGAGGCGGCGACGCACGGGCGGGCAAGCACCGCGAAGAGGCGGCGACGCACGGGCGGGCAGGCACCGCGAAGAGGCGGCGACGCACGGGCGGGCGGGCACCGCGAAGAGGCGGCGACGCGCCGGCACGGCACCGCGGAGCGCGGTCGTCGTGCTTCCTCCAGCAACCATTGCTCCCGATCCCCGCGTGCCCGGCCGGAAGCGCTGTCGCCGGCACGTGCGAGGATCGAAGGAGGTCGGGGATCCGGGGGTCCGCGGTGGGACCGCCGGCGGCACAGTCCCGGCAGACACAGCACCCGCGCAGCAGAAGGAGAGCGTGCGATGGCAACGAAGCCGCCCAAGGCCGATCCGGTCCAGGACGCGCCGCAGGTCGCGGAGCCGAAGCACGCGGCCGCCGGACTGCCGGCCGTCGGGCACTCCCTGCGCATCGCCCAGCAGCAGATGGGCGTGCGGCGCACCGCGCTGACGCTGCTGCGTGTGAACCAGAAGGACGGCTTCGACTGCCCGGGCTGCGCCTGGCCGGAGCCGGACCACCGGCACGCGGCGGAGTTCTGCGAGAACGGTGCGAAGGCGGTCGCCGAGGAGGCCACCCTGCGCCGGGTCACCCCGGAGTTCTTCGCGGCGCACTCCGTGCGGGACCTCAACGGGCGCAGCGGCTACTGGCTGGGGCAGCAGGGACGGCTCACGCACCCCATGTATCTCGCCGAAGGGTCCGAGCACTACGAGCCGGTCGGCTGGGAGCGCGCCTTCGACATAGTCGCCGAGGAGATCGCCGCGCTCGGCTCGCCCGACGAGGCCCTCTTCTACACCTCGGGCCGCACCAGCAACGAGGCCGCGTTCCTCTACCAGCTCTTCGCGCGCGAGCTGGGCACCAACAACCTGCCGGACTGCTCGAACATGTGCCACGAGTCGTCGGGCTCGGCCCTGAACGAGACGATCGGCATCGGCAAGGGAAGCGTCCTGCTGGAGGACCTCTACCAGGCCGATCTGATCATCGTCGCCGGCCAGAACCCGGGCACCAACCACCCGCGGATGCTGTCCGCGCTGGAGAAGGCCAAGGCGAACGGCGCGCGGATCATCAGCGTCAACCCGCTGCCCGAGGCGGGCCTGGAGCGCTTCAAGAACCCGCAGACCCCCCAGGGCATGCTCAAGGGCGCCGCGCTCAACGACCTGTTCCTCCAGATCCGCATCGGCGGCGACCAGGCCCTCTTCCGCCTCCTGAACCGGCTGATCCTGGAGACGGACGGCGCCACCGACCAGGCCTTCATCGACGAGCACACCCACGGCTTCGAGGAGTTCGCCGCGGCGGCCCGCGCCGCCGACTGGGACGAGACGCTCGCGGCGACCGGCCTCACCCGCGAGGAGATCGACGAGACCCTGCGGATGGTGCTCGCCTCCGAACGCACCATCGTCTGCTGGGCCATGGGCCTCACCCAGCACAAGCACTCCGTCCCGACCATCCGCGAAGTGGTCAACTTCCTGCTGCTGCGCGGCAACATCGGCCGTCCGGGCGCGGGCGTCTGCCCGGTGCGCGGCCACTCCAACGTGCAGGGCGACCGCACGATGGGCATCTTCGAGCGGCCCGCCCCCGCCTTCCTTGACGCCCTGGAGAGGGAGTTCGGGTTCGCGCCGCCGCGCGAGCACGGCTACGACGTCGTGCAGGCCATCCGCGCGCTGCGCGACGGCGAGGCGAAGGTCTTCTTCGCCATGGGCGGCAACTTCGTCTCCGCCTCCCCCGACACGGACGTCACCGAGGCGGCCATGCGGCGCGCGCGGCTGACCGTGCACGTGTCGACGAAGCTCAACCGCTCGCACGTCGTCACGGGCGCGCGGGCGCTGATCCTGCCGACGCTCGGCCGCACCGAGCGGGACGTCCAGGGCGGCGGCGAGCAGTTCGTCACGGTCGAGGACTCGATGGGCATGGTGCACGCCTCCCGCGGCCGGCTCACGCCCGCGAGCGCGCAGCTGCTGAGCGAACCCGCCATCGTGGCCCGGCTCGCCCGCCGGGTGCTCGGCGCGGACAGCGACACTCCCTGGGAGGAGTTCGAGAAGGACTACGCGACGATCCGTGACCGCATCGCTCGCGTGATACCCGGCTTCGAGGACTTCAACGCGCGCGTCGCCGACCCCGGCGGCTTCGCCCTCCCCCACGCCCCGCGGGACGAGCGCCGCTTCCCGACGGCCACCGGCAAGGCCAACTTCACCGCCGCGCCCGTCGAGTACCCCGAACTGCCCGAGGGCCGGCTGCTGCTGCAGACGCTGCGCTCGCACGACCAGTACAACACCACGATCTACGGCCTCGACGACCGCTACCGGGGCATCAGGAACGGCCGCCGGGTCGTGCTCGTCAACGCCGAGGACGCCCGGACGCTGGGGGTGGCCGACGGCTCGTACGTCGACCTGGTGGGCGAGTGGAAGGACGGGGTGGAGCGGCGGGCGCCCGGCTTCCGGGTGGTGCTCTACCCGACGGCGCGGGGCTGCGCGGCCGCCTACTACCCGGAGACCAATGTCCTGGTCCCGCTGGACGCCACCGCCGACACCAGCAACACCCCGGCCAGCAAGTCCGTCGTCGTGCGTCTGGAACAATCGGCGACCGACTGAGCGTTTGCTCAGCGAGCCGTGCCGTGCGGAGAACGGCACGGCACGGCCGTACAGATCACGAAGAACGGAGCCGGTCCCATGGGCGAGCAGCAGCACGTGAAGTTCCCGCAGGAGGTCCTCGACGAGTACGCCGCGCTCGGCGTCGACCTGCCCGCCCTGTTCTCCGCCGGCCACCTCGGCAACCGTATGGGCGTCCAGATCGTGGAGGCCTCCGCCGACCGCGTCGTCGGCACCATGCCGGTCGAGGGCAACACCCAGCCGTACGGCCTGCTGCACGGCGGCGCCTCCGCCGTGCTCGCCGAGACCCTCGGCTCGGTCGGCTCCATGCTGCACGGCGGCAGCTCCAAGATCGCCGTCGGTGTCGACCTCAACTGCACCCATCACCGCGGTGCCCGGTCCGGCCTGGTGACCGGAGTCGCCACACCCGTGCACCGCGGGCGCACCACCGCCACGTACGAGATCGTGATCAGCGACGAAGAGGGCCGGCGGGTCTGCACGGCCCGGCTGACCTGTCTGCTGCGGGACGTGAACCCGAGCGACCAGGCCCGCGTGCACACGGCCGGCTGACCTCCGGGGCAAGTCGCGGCGCGCGCGGGGCCGTTGCCCCGCGCCGCCGGGCGCCCTAGCGTCGGGGCATGGCAACGGGAGGCCTCTTTTCTCGGCCCGCGGCGGCGCGCCTGCTCGGACTCGCGCTCCTGACGGGCACACTGACGACCGGCTGCGGCGGCCCGGGCGACGCGAGCGGAACGGCCGATGCGAGCCGTACGGGCGACACCGGCCGTACGGGCAGCGCGAGCGGCAGCCCCTCGCCCACCCCGCCCGAAGAGCTGTGCACCCGCATCGTCGCCCACTGGGCGCGCGAGGTCCTGGACTCCCCTACCTACGGTGACTACCAGTCGATGGGGCTGTCCAACGGCCAGTACGAGATCCTGCGGACCGTCGTGAACGCCGCGCGAACCGAGAAGAAACGCCAAGGGGCCGACGCGGCCGACGAGTTGATCGACCGCGAGACGCGCACGGGCTGCGCCGACTGGTACCGCTCCGGCGGCCCCGGCAAGGGCCCCTGGCAGTGAGCGGCGTCGGCCCCGTCGAGCCCGGAGAGGGCACGCGCGCGCGGAAAGAGCTCCCGGCGCACCCCGTGAAACCGCGCGGCCGGCTGGCCCGCCACTACGCCGAGCACCGCCGGGCCGCGCTCGCCACCCTGACCGCCGTCGCCCTGCTCGCCGGCAGCGGCTACGTCTGCGAGACCCGGCAGCCCAGGCGCCAACAGGCCTCCCCCGCACCGCCGTTCCCGGCCCAGACGGTGGAGGTCACCTACCTCGGCGGGCAGGCCGCGAAGCCCGGCGCGCCGCCGAAGAGCTTCGGTTTCGAGGTGCTCCTGAGCGTCGTCGATTCGGGGCCGCCCGTCACCGTGACCCGCGTGGCGCAGCCCTACGCCGGACTCGCCCTGACATCGGCCCCACTGGCCCCTTTTCGGACAGAATCTGGATCCACCAGCAAGATCGCGATCACCATGCATGTCACGGAATGCGGAAAAGTGCCGAGGAACGCCGGACTCCCTTTCCTGGATGTAACTCTACGTAATGTGCGCGCAATACAAGTCCAGAGCTTCATCCTCGGCCCACGGTATGCACACGACCTCTCCGAAGCCCTACAAGTCGCCTGCAGCAACGAATCTCGGTAACGACCAAAACGCCCGAGACACCTGAACTCCCCAGTCCCGTCCTGCGAGTTCTCACCATGCGGACAGGGCGAATCGGCTGGAATTCCACTGTTCCACCCTCTGGGTACCGCTCTGCATTACCTCGTGTCATAACAAGAGCGTCACAGCCTTGGTCAGACTCTCCTCCATGTTCTCGCCCCGGCTTAGAGTCACGGCCAGTCACCGCGGCCGGAATATCACTTCGGCCAGCGTTCGACTCGGCCTCTTCCAGGGGGGAGGGCCGCCCAGGGAAAGGACTGGAACGTGCGTCAACGTTCGCTCATCGCCATCACCGCCGCGCTTTCCGCGGGAGCACTCACCCTCACCGCCTGCGGCTCGCGGGACAGCGGCGACAAGAGCTCCGACAGCGGCGGCACCGTCGTCACCATCGGCGTCGACGCCCCGCTCACCGGCGACCTGTCCGCGCTGGGCCTCGGCATCAGGAACTCCGTCGACCTCGCCGCCAAGACGGCCAACGACAAGAAGTACGTCGACGGCGTCACCTTCAAGGTCGTCTCCAAGGACGACCAGGCACAGCCCTCCGCGGGCCAGCAGAACGCCACCGCGCTCGTCGCCGACAAGAGCGTCATCGGCGTCGTCGGCCCGCTGAACTCCTCCGTCGCCGAGTCGATGCAGAAGGTCTTCGACGACGCCAAGCTGGTCGAGGTCTCCCCGGCCAACACCAACCCGGCGCTCACCCAGGGCACCAACTGGGCGACCAGCAAGACCCGCACGTACAAGTCGTACTTCCGCACCGCGACCACGGACGCCATCCAGGGCCCGTTCGCCGCCCAGTACGTCTTCAACGACGCCAAGAAGAAGAAGGTCTTCGTCATCGACGACAAGAAGACCTACGGCGCCGGCCTCGCGGGCACCTTCACCGAGGAGTTCAAGAAGCTCGGCGGCACCGTCGTCGGCACCCAGCACATCAACCCCGAGTCCAAGGACTTCTCCGCCGTCGCCACCGAGGTGAAGAACTCCGGCGCCGAGGCCGTCTACTACGGCGGCGAGTACCCGCAGGCCGGCCCGCTCAGCAAGCAGATCAAGGCCGCCGGCGCCAAGATCCCGCTCATCGGCGGCGACGGCATCTACGCCGACGACTTCATCAAGCTCGCCGGCGCCTCCGCCACCGGCGACCTCTCCACCTCCGTCGGCGCCCCCGTCGAAACCCTCGACTCCGCCAAGGAGTTCGTCGCCAACTACGGCAAGGGCGGCTACAAGGAGGCCTACGGCGCCTACGGCGGCTACTCCTACGACTCCGCCTGGTCCATCATCGAGGCCGTCAAGAAGGTCGTCGACGACAACGGCGGCAAGCTGCCCGACGACGCCCGCGCCAAGGTCACCGCCGCCGTCCAGAACGTCTCCTTCGACGGCGTGACCGGCAAGGTCTCCTTCGACGAGTTCGGCGACGCCACCAACAAGCAGCTCACCGTCTACGCCGTCGAGAACGGCGCGTGGAAGGCCGTCAAGTCCGGCACCTACTCCGGCTGACACCACCCGCACCACACCTGAGCCGCGCGGGGCGCTGTTCCACTGGCGCCCCGCGCGCACTCACATCCGGCCCCACCCGTCGTAACATCCGAACCGTCTCGGAGGACATGCGGTGAACGAACTGCCGCAGCAGCTGGTCAACGGCCTGCTACTGGGATCCATGTACGGCCTTGTCGCCATCGGCTACACAATGGTCTATGGCATTGTCCAGCTCATCAACTTCGCCCACGGCGAGATCTTCATGACCGGAGCCTTCGGCGCTCTCACGGTCTGGCTCTGGCTCCCCGGTGGCACCACGATGTGGCTCGCACTGCCCCTCATGCTCGTAGGCGCCATCATCGTCTCCGTCACCATCGCCGTAGGCGCGGAACGGTTCGCCTACCGCCCGCTGCGCAACGCACCACGCCTCGCACCACTCATCACCGCCATCGGCCTCTCCCTCGCCCTCCAGCAGGCCGTCTGGGCCTGGTACCCCGAGGCCAAGTCCGCCCGCACCTTCCCCGAAATCCCCGGCGGATCCTTCGACATCGGCAGCGTCACCATCCAGACCGGCGACGTCTTCCTCCTCGCCGCGGCGCCCCTCAGCATGGCCTTCCTCGGCTACTTCGTGATGAAGACCCGCACCGGACGCGGCATGCAGGCCACCGCCCAGGACCCGGACACCGCCAAGCTCATGGGCGTCAACACCGACCGCATCATCGTGATCGCCTTCGCCCTCGGCGCCACCTTCGCCGCCGTCGGAGCCGTCGCCTACGGCCTGAAGTACGGCCAGATCGACTTCAAGATGGGCTTCCTGCTCGGCCTGAAGGCCTTCACCGCGGCCGTCCTCGGCGGCATCGGCAACATCTACGGAGCCATGATCGGCGGCATCGTCCTCGGCGTCGCCGAGACCCTGGCCACCGCCTACATCGCCGACATCCCCGGCATGGACAAGTTCGGCAGCAATGCCTGGGCCGACGTCTGGGCCTTCGTACTCCTCATCCTCGTGCTGCTGTTCCGGCCCCAGGGCCTGCTCGGCGAGCGCGTCGCTGACAGGGCGTGACACCGATGACCACACAGACCACCGCACCCGAAACCCCCAGCGCACCCGCGCCCGCGCAGTCCGGCCTCATCGGCATCCCGCCACACGTGGGCCGACTCCTCGCCACCGGCGGTGCCATCCTCACCGTCATCTCCACCTTCCTCGCCTGGACCTGGACCTCCGCGTTCCCCGGCGACCTGACCGTCTACGGCTACCCGGGCGGCCTCCAGGTCCTCGTCCTCATCGGCGCGCTCCTCACCACCCTCTTCGCCCTCGCCTCCCACGGCATCAAGGGCCTCGGCTGGCTCATCCCCGCCGGCGCCGACGGCGCCATCAAGTTCGCCGCCCTCGCCACCTTCGCCACCAGCTGGTACACGGTCCTCGCGATCAGCAGCACCCTCGGCGGCGTCGTCAACCTCGAACCCGGCGGCTACCTCGTCGCGCTCGGCAGCCTCACCGCCTTCATCGGCGCACTCGCCCTGCCCTTCGAGCACCCCGAGGCCGACCCGATCGACCCCGACGACACGGCGTGGGAGCACTCCAAGCACAAGGCCGCCCACCAGTGGACGACCATCAAGGCCGCCTTCGCCTCCGGCACCGCCCGCCCGGTCGGCAAGCTCTCCTCGTACGTCGAGATCCTCATCATCGCCGCCCTCCTCGCCCTCGGCCTCACCGTCTTCACCTACGGCATCGGCACCGAGTACGACGAACTGTTCATCGGCTTCCTCATCACCGCCGGCTTCGGCTTCGCCGCCCTCAACAAGTCCGGTCTGATCACACAGGCATCCCAGATCACCGCCCGGCACCAGAACATCACCGTCTGCGGCGCCTTCGTCGCCGCGGCCGCATTCCCCTTCACCCAGACCGACGACCAGTACGCGACCCTCGGCGTCTACATCCTCATCTTCGCCACCGTCGCCCTCGGCCTGAACATCGTCGTCGGCCTCGCCGGCCTCCTCGACCTCGGCTACGTCGCCTTCCTCGGCGTCGGCGCCTACGCCGCCGCCATGGTCTCCGGATCCCCCAGCTCCCCCTTCGACGTGCACTTCCCCTTCTGGGCGGCCGCCCTCGTCGGCGCCGGCGCATCCCTCGTCTTCGGCGTGCTCATCGGCGCCCCGACCCTGCGACTGCGCGGCGACTACCTCGCCATCGTCACCCTCGGCTTCGGAGAGATCTTCCGGATCACCGCCAACAACCTCGACGGCACCTCCGGCCCCGACATCACCAACGGCTCCAACGGCATCTCCTCCATCCCGAACCTCGACATCCTCGGATTCGACTTCGGAGCCGTCCACAACATCCTCGGCATCGACATCGGCCGCTTCGCCAACTACTTCTTCCTGATGCTGATCATCACCGCCGTCGTCGTCACCGTGTTCCGACGCAGCGGCGACTCCCGCATCGGCCGCGCCTGGGTCGCCATCCGCGAAGACGAGACCGCCGCCCTCGCCATGGGCATCAACGGCTTCCGCGTCAAGCTCATCGCCTTCGCCGTCGGCGCCTCCCTCGCCGGCCTCGCCGGCACCGTCCAGGCCCACGTCACCTACACGGTCACCCCCGAGCAGTACCTCTTCGCCGGCCCCATCCCGCCCAACTCCGCCTTCCTCCTCGCCGCCGTCGTCCTCGGCGGCATGGGCACCATCGGCGGCCCCCTCATCGGCGCCTCACTGCTCTTCCTCATCCCCAACAAGCTCCAGTTCCTCGGCGACTACCAGCTCTTCGCCTTCGGTCTCGCACTCATCCTGCTGATGCGCTTCCGTCCTGAGGGCCTCATCCCCAACCGACGCCGCCAGCTCGAGTTCCACGAAGAAGCGGAAGCGCCCACCGTCCTCACCAAGGCAGGGGCCTGACCACCATGACCACCGACACCACCACCAAGGACACCACCCCCGGCGCCCCCGCCACCGGGGAAACCGTCCTCGACGCCCGCGGCGTCACCATGCGCTTCGGCGGCCTCACCGCGGTCCGAGACGTCGACCTCACCGTCAACAGCGGCGAGATCGTCGGCCTCATCGGCCCCAACGGCGCCGGCAAGACCACCTTCTTCAACTGCCTCACCGGCCTCTACATCCCCACCGAAGGCGAAGTCCGCTACAAGGGCACCGTCCTGCCGCCCAAGTCCTTCAAAGTCACCGCCGCCGGCGTCGCACGCACCTTCCAGAACATCCGACTGTTCGCCAACATGACAGTCCTGGAAAACGTCCTCGTCGGCCGCCACACCCGCACCAAAGAAGGCTTCTGGTCAGCCGTCCTGCGCCTCCCCGGCTTCCACCGGGCCGAAGCCGCCTCCCGCGAACGCGCCATGGAACTCCTCGAGTTCGTGGGACTCGCGGCCAAGGCCGACCACCTCGCGCGCAACCTCCCCTACGGCGAGCAGCGCAAACTGGAGATCGCCCGCGCCCTCGCCAGCGAACCGGGCCTGCTCCTCCTCGACGAGCCCACCGCCGGCATGAACCCGCAAGAGACCCGGGCCACGGAAGAACTCGTCTTCGCGATCCGCGACAAGGGCATCGCCGTTCTCGTCATCGAGCACGACATGCGCTTCATCTTCAACCTCTGCGACCGCGTCGCCGTCCTCGTCCAGGGCGAAAAACTCGTCGAAGGCGACAGCGCCACCGTCCAGGCAGACGAACGCGTCATCGCCGCCTACCTCGGCGAACCCTTCGAAGACGCCCCCGGCGACGAAGAGATCGCCGAAGTCGAGGCCGCCGAAGCGAACGCCGAGACCACGACGGACGCCACGCCCGGCAAGGAGAACGACCGATGACCGCACTCCTCGAAGTCGAGGACCTCCGCGTCGCCTACGGCAAGATCGAAGCCGTCAAGGGCATCTCGTTCAAGGTCGAAGCAGGCGAGGTCGTCACCCTCATCGGCACCAACGGCGCCGGCAAGACCACCACCCTGCGCACCCTCTCCGGCCTCCTCAAGCCCGTCGGCGGCCAGATCAAGTTCAACGGCAAGTCCCTCAAGAAGACACCCGCCCACCAGGTCGTCTCCCTGGGCCTGGCCCACTCCCCCGAAGGCCGGCACATCTTCCCGCGCATGACCATCGAGGACAACCTCCGCCTCGGCGCCTTCCTGCGCAGCGACAAACCCGGCATCGAGAAGGACATCCAGCGCGCCTACGACCTCTTCCCCATCCTGGGCGAACGTCGCAAGCAGGCCGCGGGCACCCTCTCCGGCGGCGAACAGCAGATGCTCGCCATGGGCCGCGCCCTCATGTCCCAGCCCAAACTGCTCATGCTCGACGAACCCTCCATGGGCCTCTCACCGATCATGATGCAGAAGATCATGGCGACCATCGCCGAACTCAAGTCCCAGGGCATGACCATCCTGCTCATCGAGCAGAACGCCCAAGCGGCACTCTCGCTCGCCGACCACGGCCACGTCATGGAGGTCGGCAGCATCGTCCTCTCCGGCACCGGCCAGGACCTGCTCCACGACGAGTCCGTCCGCAAGGCCTACCTCGGCGAGGACTGACCCACCCGCTTCACCCACGACGAGGCCCGCGCCCCTGACTCAGGGAACGCGGGCCTCGTCGTACGTACGCGGGGGCGGTGGAACTCAGCCCTTCGCGGCCTTCTTCTCCTCGGCGTCCGCGATGACCGCCTCGGCGACCTGCTGCATCGACATCCGCCGGTCCATCGACGTCTTCTGGATCCACCGGAACGCGGCCGGCTCCGTCAGCCCGTACTGCGTCTGCAGCACCGACTTCGCCCGGTCCACCAGCTTCCGCGTCTCCAGACGCTGGCTCAGGTCGGCGACCTCACGCTCCAGCTCCTTCAACTCCGTGAAGCGCGACACGGCCATCTCGATGGCGGGCACCACATCGCTCTTGCTGAAGGGCTTGACGAGATACGCCATGGCCCCCGCGTCCCTCGCCCGCTCGACGAGGTCCCGCTGCGAGAACGCGGTCAGCATCAGCACCGGCGCGATCCGCTCCTCGGCGATCTTCTCCGCCGCCGAGATGCCGTCCAGCTTGGGCATCTTCACGTCGAGAATCACGAGGTCAGGCTTGTGCTCACGGGCGAGCTCGACGGCCTGCTCACCATCACCGGCCTCACCGACGACGGAATAGCCCTCCTCCTCCAGCATCTCTTTGAGATCGAGCCGGATCAGGGCCTCGTCCTCGGCGATGACGACACGGGTCGTCAGCGGAGGCACGTGCGACTTGTCGTCGTCGGGCGCGTCTACGGGCTGGGGCGACTCGGGGGCGGTCACGGGGGCTCCTTGGTACGGGCCGGGCAGGTACTGCTGCCTATGCAGCCTACCTAGAGGCGAGGAGCTGTGGTGACCCGGTATGCTTCCGGGCAGCCAGTCCTGCCGGGTTGGTGGAATGGCATACACGGATGTCTCAAACACATCTGCCCGAGAGGGCTTGCGGGTTCGAGTCCCGCACCCGGCACCGTCCAGAAAGCGGATGTTCACGTTCTCGTGAACATCCGCTTTTTGCTGCACTGGGTCACGATGGGTGACGCAGAGTGTTCGCATGAACTTCCATGGCACTGAAGTACGACAAAAAGCTGTCACTCTCCTCCGAAACGGCATGAGCAACGCCGACGTGGCGCGGGGTCTGAAGGTGCCTTTAGGGACGGTGAGCTACTGGAAGCATGTGGACCGAGCGAAACGCGGCGAGTGTCAGGGCAAGCGCGACCCCAAATGCCCAAAATGCGATGGCCGAGAACTCAACGAGTCGGCATACAGCTATCTGCTGGGCCTCTATCTCGGCGACGGTCACATCAGCCGCTACTCCGAGCACCGCGCACCCAACCTCATGATCACCTGTGCCGAGTCATGGCCTGGCCTGATGGACGAGTGCGAGCAGGCCATGCGTACGGTCTTCCCCGACAACTCTGTCTGCCGGGTCCGCAGGACCGGTTGCCGCAACGTCAAGGTCTACTCGATGCACCTCTACTGCCTCTTCCCCCAGCACGGTCCGGGCAAGAAGCACGACCGCCACATCGCTCTGGAGCCCTGGCAGCAGGAAATCGTCGACGCCCACCCGTGGGAGTTCATCCGGGGGCTCATTCACTCCGACGGCTGTCGCATCACCAACTGGACGACCCGCATGGTCGCCGGTGAGCGCAAGCGGTACGAATACCCGCGCTACTTCTTCGCCAACAAGTCCGACGACATCCGGAAGCTCCTTACGGACACCCTCGACCAGGTCGGCGTCGAGTGGACGACTCTGGCCCGCGGCAGCGACCCGTTCAACATCTCCATCGCCCGCAAAGCCTCCGTAGCCCTGCTCGACGTCCACGTAGGCCCCAAGCACTGACCCGCGCCACCGTCTACTTCGGGCTGTCGTCCTCGCCGATGTGGTGGATGCGGACCAGGTTCGTGGTGCCGGCCACCCCGGGGGGTGAGCCCGCCGTGATGACCACGACGTCACCCTTCTGGCAGCGCCCGTACTGCAGCAGCAGCTCGTCGACCTGGTCGACCATCGCGTCGGTGGAGTCGACGTGCGGGCCCAGGAACGTTTCGACACCCCAGGTGAGGTTCAGCTGGGAGCGGGTGGCCGGTTCCGGGGTGAAGGCCAGGAGCGGGATCGGGGAGCGGTAGCGGGAGAGGCGGCGGGCGGTGTCGCCGGACTGAGTGAAGGCGACGAGGAACTTCGCGCCGAGGAAGTCGCCGATCTCGGCCGCCGCGCGGGCGACCGCGCCGCCCTGGGTGCGGGGCTTGTTGTTCTCGGTGAGCGGGGGCAGGCCCTTGGCGAGGATGTCCTCCTCGGCCGCTTCGACGATCTTCGCCATGGTGCGGACGGTGGCGACGGGGTATTTGCCGACGCTCGTCTCGCCGGACAGCATCACCGCGTCGGTGCCGTCGAGGACCGCGTTGGCGACGTCGGAGGCCTCCGCGCGGGTGGGGCGGGAGTTCTCGATCATGGAGTCGAGCATCTGGGTGGCGACGATGACCGGCTTGGCGTTGCGCTTGGCGAGTTTGATCGCGCGTTTCTGGACGATCGGGACCTGTTCGAGGGGCATTTCCACGCCGAGGTCGCCGCGGGCGACCATGATGCCGTCGAAGGCGGCGACGATGTCGTCGATGTTCTCGACGGCCTGGGGCTTCTCGACCTTGGCGATGACGGGGAGGCGGCGGCCTTCCTCGTCCATGATGCGGTGGACGTCCTGGATGTCCTTGCCGCTGCGGACGAAGGAGAGGGCGATCACGTCGAAGCCGGTGCGCAGGGCCCAGCGGAGGTCGGCCTCGTCCTTGTCGGAGAGGGCGGGGACGGAGACGGCGACGCCGGGGAGGTTGAGGCCCTTGTGGTCGGAGACGATGCCGCCTTCGATGACGGTGGTGTGGACGCGGGGGCCGTCGACGGAGGTGACTTCGAGGCATACTTTGCCGTCGTCGACGAGGATGCGTTCGCCGGGGGTGACGTCGGTGGCGAGGCCTTGGTAGGTGGTTCCGCAGGTGTGGCGGTCGCCTTCGGTGTCTGCTTCGACGGTGATGGTGAAGGTGTCGCCGCGTTCAAGGAGTACGGGGCCTTCGGTGAAGCGGCCGAGTCGGATCTTCGGGCCCTGAAGGTCGGCGAGGAGGCCGACGCTGTGGCCGGTCTCGTCGGAGGCCTTTCGTACGCGCTGGTATCGCTCCTCGTGTTCGGCGTGCTCGCCGTGGCTGAGGTTGAAGCGGGCGACGTCCATTCCGGCCTCGACCAGGGCTTTGATCCGGTCGTACGAGTCGGTCGCGGGGCCCAGGGTGCAGACGATTTTTGCTCGGCGCATGTTTCGAGCCTAGGCCTTACCGGCGGGTAGAGAATTGGCGTGGCATGACTACTCAACCACCTTTGCGTGAAGGGCTATTGACAACTGTTGAAGTGTGCGTCGCCGCGCTCCGATGAGCATCTGGTCGGTTTACAGGCGGGGTGGTCGCATGGTGAAGCGGGCGTTGACCTGGGCGTGCAGGTGTTGGCGCTGGGGTTCGAGGTCGAGGGGTGCGGCGGTGTCTTCGGTGGCTTCGGCGAAGGCCATGGAGCGCATGCGGCCGGGCGGCTGGGGGTAGGCCGGCGGGGTGTTTTCGGCGCCGATGTCGGCGAGCTCGACGAGTGCGTCGAGGGTGGTGTCGAGGGCTTCGGCGTATTCGCGGGCGCGTTGGACGGCTTCTCGTACGGCTTGCCGGCGTACCTGGCGGTGGGCCGGGGAGTCGGGGCGAAGGGCCCACCAGGGGCCGTCGACGCTGGTGAGGTCGAGGTCGGCCAGGCGGGTGATGAGTTCGCCCAGTGCGGTGAAGTCGGTGAGTTCGGCGGTGACGTAGACGTTGCCGTGGTAAGTGCGGACGCGTTCGCCGCGGCCGTGTCGGGTGAGTTCGGGGGTGATGGAGAGGCCGCTGGTCTCGAGGCGTTCGACGGCGTCCGCGTAGGTTTTGATGAGGTCGAGGACGATGGTGTTGCGGCGGGTGAGGTCGTCGAGTGCGGTGCGTCGGTCTTTGCCGCGGGCGCCGACGGTGACGATGACGCGGGCGGTTTCGGGTTCGACTTCGAGGCGGGCTTCGCCGCGTACGGCGATGCGGGGGGCGTCGGGGGTGCCGTAGGGGAGGGCCGTCGGTGGGGTGTCGGGGGTGGTGGTCATACGTCCAACTCTGTCACTGGTTGGTTGATTTCGGGTCGTGGATTCACGGGCCAGGACACCTGATCGCAACCTGCTGGACCTGTTGCGGTAGGTCATGGACGGGTCAGAATCTACGCGCGTTGTTGACCGTTCCCGGAGGAGAACCCGATATGCCGTTGAATCGCCGGAAGTTCCTGAAGAAGTCGGCCGTGACCGGGGCGGGGGTGGCGATCGCCGGTGCGGCGGCGGCTCCCGCGGCCGAGGCCGCGGAGTCGAGGGGGCCGGGCAGGCCGACCAAGCCGGCCAAGCGGTACGCGCTGACGGTGATGGGGACGACGGATCTGCACGGCAACGTCTTCAACTGGGACTACTTCAAGGACACGGCGTACTCGGACGCCAAGGGCAACTCGGTGGGCCTGGCCCGGATCTCGACTCTGGTGAACCAGATCCGCGAGGAACGGGGCCACTGCAACACGCTGCTGCTGGACGCGGGTGACACGATCCAGGGCACGCCGCTGACGTACTACTACGCGAAGGTCGACCCGATCACCGCCAAGGGTGGTCCGGTGCACCCGATGGCTCAGGCGATGAACGCGATCGGTTACGACGCTGCGGCGCTGGGCAACCACGAGTTCAACTACGGCATCGAGACGCTCCGCAAGTTCGAGCACCAGCTCGATTTCCCGCTGCTCGGCGCGAACGCCGTGGACGCGAAGACGTTGAAGCCCGCCTTCCCGCCCTATTTCATGAAGCACTTCCACGTGCCGGGCGCGCCGCCGGTGAAGGTCGCGGTGCTCGGTCTGACCAACCCGGGCATCGCGATCTGGGACAAGGCGTATGTGCAGGGCAAGCTGGCGTTCCCGGGTCTGGAGGAGCAGGCCGCGAAGTGGGTGCCGAAGCTGCGGTCGATGGGCGCGGACGTGGTGATCGTCTCGGCGCATTCGGGTTCTTCGGGTACGTCGTCGTACGGTGACCAGTTGCCGTACGTGGAGAACGCGGCGGCCAATGTGGCGAAGCAGGTGCCGGGGATCGACGCGATTCTCGTGGGGCACGCGCATGTGGAGATCCCGGAGCTGAAGGTCACCAACGAGGCGACGGGCAAGACGGTCGTGCTCTCTGAGCCGCTGTGCTGGGGAGAGCGCCTCACCTTGTTCGACGTCGAGCTGGTGTTCGCGAAGGGCAGGTGGGAGGTCGAGTCGGTGGCGGCGTCGCTGCTGAACTCGAACACGGTCGCGGACGACCCGAAGATCACCCGGTTGCTGCGCGACGAGCACGCGAAGGTCGTCGAGTACGTCAATCAGGTCGTCGGCAGCGCGACGGACACGCTGACGACGGTGGATGCCCGTTACAAGGACGCGCCGATCATCGATCTGATCACCAAGGTCCAGGAGGACGTGGTGAGGGCGGCGCTGGCGGGTACGGCGTACGCGTCGGTGCCGGTCATCGCGCAGGCGTCGCCGTTCTCGCGGACGTCGCAGATCCCGGCGGGCGAGGTGACGATCCGGGATCTGTCGAGCCTGTACGTGTACGACAACACGCTGGTCGCGAAGTTGATGACGGGTGCGCAGGTGCGGGCGTACCTGGAGTACTCGGCGGAGTACTTCGTGCGGACGGCGGCGGACGCGGTGGTCGACACAGAGAAGCTGACGAACGCGAACGGCCGTCCGGACTACAACTACGACTATGTGTCGGGTCTGGTGTACGACATCGACGTCGCGCAGGCCGCGGGGTCGCGGATCAAGAACCTGACCTACAACGGTGCGGCGCTGGACGACGCTCAGCAGTTCGTGCTGGCGGTGAACAACTACCGTGCCAACGGTGGCGGGGCGTTCCCGCACGTGGCCTCCGCGACGGAGCTGTGGGCGGAGTCGACGGAGATCCGGACGCGGATCGCGGAGTGGGTGACCGCGAAGGGTGAGCTGGACCCGAAGGACTTCGCGTCGGTGGACTGGAGGCTCACGCGCGACGGTACGCCGGTGTTCTAGGGGCGTGTGGCTGTACGTCGACGGCGGCGGCGCCGGCACGCGCGCCGGTGTCGTCGGCTTGCGGGCCGTCGTCGGGGTCGAACTGTTCGTGGATCCGGTCGGGTTCGGCCGGGTCCGCGGTGGTGGTGGTCGGTCGCCGGTTCGTCGTCAGCGGCCTTCGACGAGGGGGGTGAGGGCCGCTTGTGGCTGCCGGGTCCGTGGGATCCGCGGCTGTGGGGCGAGTCCGAAGGTGGTGAAGGCGGTGCGGGTCGGCAGCGGGTAGGTCTCTTTCCCGGTGAGGGAGTTGAGGATGGTGGCGCTGCGCCAGGCGGCGAGGCCGAGGTCGGGGGTGCCGACGCCGTGGGTGTGCAGTGCGGCGTTCTGGACGTGTACGGAGCCGGTGACGGCCGGGTCGAGGACGAGTCGGAAGTGTTCGTCGACGCGGGGGCGGTCGCGGCTGTCGCGGTGCAGGTAGGGGTCGAGGCCGGCGAGGATGCGGTCCAGGGGGCGTTCGCGGTGGCCGGTGGCGAGGATGACGGCGTCGGTGGTGAGGCGGCTGCGGCTGCCCTGTTGGACGTGTTCCAGGTGTAGTTCGATCTTGGTGTTGGCGATGCGGCCGGCGGTGCGGACGCGGACGCCGGGGGTGAGGACGGCGTCGGGCCAGCCGCCGTGCAGGGTGCGGCGGTAGAGCTCGTCGTGGATGGCGGCGATGGTGTCGCTGTCGATGCCCTTGTGGAGTTGCCACTGGGTGGTGACGAGCCGGTCGCGGGCGGATTCGTCGAGGGTGTGGAAGTAGCGGGTGTAGTCGGGGGTGAAGTGCTCCAGGCCGAGCTTGGAGTACTCCATGGGGGCGAAGGCCTCGGTGCGGCCGATCCAGTGGATGCGGTCGCGGCCGGGCGGGCGGTGGCGCAGGAGGTCGAGGAAGACCTCGGCGCCGGACTGTCCGGAGCCGACGACGGTGACGTGTTCGGCGGCGGCGAAGGTCTCGCGGTGGGCGAGGTAGTCGGCGGCGTGCAGGACGGGTACGCCGGGGGCTTCGACGAGGGGTTTGAGGGGGTCGGGCACGTAGGGCTCGGTGCCGACGCCGAGGACGACGTTGTGGGTGTAGGTGCGGCCGAGGGCTTCGGCTTCGCCGTCGGTGTCGAGGTGGGTGTAGTCGACTTCGAAGACGTCGCGTTCGTGGTTCCAGCGGACGGCCTCGACCTGGTGGCGGAAGTGCAGTCCGGGGAGGCTCTCGGCGACCCAGCGGCAGTAGGCGTCGTACTCGGCGCGCTGGATGTGGAAGCGCTCGGCGAAGTAGAAGGGGAAGAGCCGGTCGCGGGCTCTGAGGTAGTTGAGGAAGGTCCAGGCGCTGGCGGGGTCGGCGAGGGTGACGAGGTCGGCGAGGAACGGCACCTGGATGGTGGCGCCGTCGATGAGCAGGCCGGGGTGCCAGTCGAAGCCGGGGCGTTGTTCGTAGAAGACGGCGTCGAGTTCGGCGAGGGGGTGGGCGAGGGCGGCGAGGGAGAGGTTGAAGGGGCCGATGCCGATGCCGACCAGGTCGCGGGGCGCTTCGGGCTCGTGGTGTGGGGGGTGGGTCATCGGGGGGTGGTTCCTTCCACGAGGTGCAGGAGCCCGGCCAGGTCTTCGGGCCGGATGTGGGGGTTGAGGAGGGTGGCCTTGAGCCAGAGCCGGCCGTCGAGGCGGGTCCGGCCGAGGACGGCGCGGCCTTCGTGCAGGAGGCGTCGGCGTAGGTCGGCGACGGTGTCGTCGGTGGCTTCGGCGGGCCGGAAGAGGACCGTGCTGATGGTGGGGCGGTCGTAGAGCTCGAAGCGGGGGTGGGCTTCGAGGAGTTCGGCGAGTCGGGTGGCGTGGGCGCAGACCTGGTCGACGAGGGCCGCGACGCCTGTCCTGCCGAGGGTCTTGAGGGTGACGGCGATCTTGAGGACGTCGGGGCGTCGGGTGGTGCGCAGGGAGCGGCCGAGCAGGTCGGGCAGGCCGGCTTCGGTGTCGTCGTCGGCGTTGAGGTAGTCGGCGTGTTGGTGCAGGACGGTGAGGTCGTGGGCGTCCCGTACGGCGAGGAGGCCCGCGGCGACCGGTTGCCAGCCGAGTTTGTGCAGGTCGAGGGTGACGGTGTGGGCGGCGTCGAGGCCGGTGAGCGCGGGGCGGTGGCGGTCGCTGAAGAGGAGGCCTCCGCCGTAGGCGGCGTCGATGTGCAGTCGGGCGCCGTGGGCGGCGCACAGGGCGGCGATCTCGGGCAGCGGGTCGATGAGTCCGGCGTCGGTGGTGCCCGCGGTGGCGGCGACGAGCAGCGGGCCGTGCAGTTCGGTGAGGGCTTCGTCGAGGGCCGCGGGGTCGAGGGTGCCGGCGGGGGCCGGGACGACGACGGGTTCGGGCAGTCCGAGCAGCCAGGCGGCGCGGGGCAGGGAGTGGTGGGCGTTGGCGCCGTGCACGAGGCGGACGCTGCCGCCGTGTGCTTCGCGGGCGAGCAGCAGGGCGAGTTGGTTGGACTCGGTGCCGCCGGTGGTGACGAGGGCGTCGGCGAGTCCCGCGAGCCGGGCGAGTGTGCCGGTCACCAGGGTTTCCAGCTCGGAGGCGGCCGGTGCCTGGTCCCAGGAGTCCAGGGACGGGTTGAGGACGCTGACGGCGAGGTCGGCGGCGGCGGCGACGGCGAGCGGCGGGCAGTGCAGGTGGGCGGCGCACAGGGGGTCGGCGGGGTCGGCGGCGCCTGCGGTGAGGGCGTGGACGAGGGTGCGCAGGGCGTCGGGGTCGCCGTGGTCGGGCAGTACGTCTGCGACGGCGGTCCTGAGGCGGGCGGCGACGGCGTCAGGTCCGCCGGCGGGCAGTGGTCCGCCGCGTGCCCGGCGGCCGTCGCGCAGGGCTTCCAGCACGGTGTCGAGCAGCGGCCGCAGGGCGCTGGAGCCTTCGGGACCTGAGGCGAGCGGCGGCGTGCTCATGGGCTCCTCCGGGGCGCGGGGCGGGGGGAGTTCCGGCTTGTACGCGGATGCGACGGCTCACCCCGAATGCCCAACGAGCGGGACCCGGGTGGGGGTACTCCCGTGCGGGGAAAACGTGTTGGGGAGTACGGGCCCGGCGGTGACGCCACGCTGTGCTCACCGCCGGAACCACCCGGCCCACCTCGGGCCGGCCGGTCGGCGGCCCGCCTTCGGGGTGCCGCGTTCCCGCCCCCGCCCCCGGAGGTGGACGCCTCCGGGGGACCCACCCCTGCGTGGAAGCACCCCTCCGTGGAACCACCCCTGCGTGGAACCACCCCCTGCGCGGGGCTACGCCTCCCTGACCCGCAGTGCCCGCGCCAGGTCGTCGAGTTGGTCGATGAGCTTGCGGCGCAGGGCCGGGATGGGGCCGGCGTCGCGCAGGCACTCCTCGCCCAGGCGCAGTGTCTCGGGGTCGACGGCGGCGGCGGGGAACGCCCAGCGGCCGGCGGCCTCGGCGATGGCGGGGCCGCGGCGGGCGGCGACGGCGACCGCGTCCTGGTAGTAGAGCGGCACGTAGTCCCGTACCAGAGCGGCCTGTTCGGGCTGCCAGAAGCCCTGGGCGGTGGCCGTGAAGAGGTAGTTGGAGAGGTCGTCGGTGGCGAACATCGCCTCCCAGGCCAGGCGTTTGGCCTCGGGGTCGGGCAGGGCGGCCCGGCAGCGGGCGGCGCCCTCCTGGCCGGTGGCGCTGGGGTCCTGGACGAGTTCGGCGTCGATGACGGCGTCGTCGATCGCGCCGAGGACGGCGAGCCGGCCGAGGATGCGCCAGCGCAGTTCGGGGTCGAGTTCGGGGCCGCCGGGGACGGTGCCCTCGGAGAACCAGGCGCTGATGGTGTCCGGCTGCGCGGCGACGTCGATGTAGTGGCGTACGGCGATGAGCCGCAGGCCGGGGTTGTCGCCGTCCTCGGTGCGGCGGATGAGGTCGCGGCACAGGCCGGTGAGGGTGGCGAGGGCGGCGGGGCGGTCCTCGGGGCTGAGGTAGCGGTCGGCGACCTGGGCGGAGGCGAAGGCGAGCACTCCTTGGACGAGCGCGAGGTCGCTCTCGCGCGGGAGGTGGGCGCGGGCGGCCTCCAGGTAGGCGGCGGGCGGGAGTTCGCCGTCGCGTACGGCGTCGCGCAGGGCGTTCCAGACGACCGCGCGGGTCAGCGGTTCGGGCAGGCCGGACAGGCTCCTGGTGACGGTCTCGAAGGACTCGGGGTCGAAGCGGACCTTGGCGTAGGTCAGGTCGCCGTCGTTGAGCAGCAGCAGTGCGGGGCGCTTGCCGATGGGCTGCGGGGCGGCGCCGGGGACGTCGAGGTCGAGGCGTTCGCGCAGGGTGAGGCGGCTCGCGTCGTTCAGGTCCTGGTCGTAGAGGCCGACGGCGATGCGGTGCGGGCGGCTGCCGGCGTGTTCGACGGTCAGGGTGCGGGTGCCGTCGTCGCCGACGGTGACGACGGGGGTGAGGGTGTCGACGCCGGTGGTGCGCAGCCAGGCGTCGGCCCAGGCGTGGACGTCGCGGTCGGTGGCGGCGGCGAGGGAGTCGATGAAGTCGGCGAGGGTGGCGTTGGCGAACCGGTGGCGGGCGAAGTGGGTGTTGATGCCGGCCAGGAAGTCCTTGTCGCCCAGCCAGGCGACCAGTTGGCGCAGCGCGGAGGCGCCCTTGGCGTAGGAGATGCCGTCGAAGTTGAGGAGTGCGGAGGCGGTGTCCTCGACGGCGTCGGGGGCGACGGGGTGGGTGGAGGGGCGCTGGTCGGCGTCGTAGCCCCAGGGCTTGCGCACGACGCCGAAGTCGGTCCAGGTGTCGGTGAAGCGGGTGGCCTCGGTGAGGGTCTGGTAGCCCATGTACTCGGCGAAGGACTCGTTCAGCCAGATGTCGTCCCACCACCTGAGGGTGACGAGGTCGCCGAACCACATGTGGGCCATCTCGTGGGCGATGACCATGGCGCGGGTCTGGCGCTCGGTGTCGGTGACGGCGGAGCGGTAGACGAACTCGTCGCGGAAGGTGACCAGGCCGGGGTTCTCCATGGCGCCCGCGTTGAACTCGGGGACGAAGGCCTGGTCGTAGGAGTCGAAGGGGTAGGGCTCCTCGAACTTCTCGTGGTAGCGGTCGAAGCACTGCTGGGTGATCTCGAGGAGTTCCCCGGCGTCCGCGTCGAGGTGGGGGGCGAGGGAGCGGCGGCAGTGGATGCCGAAGGGCAGGCCGCGGTGCTCGGTGCGCACGGAGTGCCAGGGGCCGGCGGCGACGGCGACGAGGTAGGTGGAGATGAGCGGGGTGGGTGCGGCCTTCCAGCGGCCCTCGCCCAGGTGGTCGGTGACGCCGTTGGCGAGGACGGTCCAGCCCTCGGGGGCCTGCACGGACAGGTCGAAGACGGCCTTGAGGTCGGGCTGGTCGAAGGCGGCGAAGACGCGCTGCACGTCTTCCATGAACAGCTGTGTGTAGAGGTACGTCTCGCCGTCGGTGGGGTCGGTGAAGCGGTGCATGCCCTCGCCGGTGCGGGAGTAGCGCATGACGGCGTCGACGCGCAGTTCGTGCTCGCCGCTGGTGAGGTTCTTCAGGGGCAGCCGGTTGCCGTCGAGGGTCTCGGGATCGAGGGGCTGTCCGTCGAGGGTGGCGGAGCGCAGCTCGGCGGGCTTGAGTTCGACGAACGTGTCCGCGTCCGAGTGAGCGGTGAATCCGATGACGGTCACGGACCCGAAGGTGTCGTCTCCGGTGGTCAGATCGAGCTCGATCGTGTAGCGGTGGACGTCGAGGAGCTGGGCACGGGTCTGCGCTTCGTCGCGCGTCAGTACGGACATGAACGACATGCTGCCTGATGGCGTCGTCGAGGCACAGAGGCGGTTCGGTACGCGCCCTATGTCCCTTCTCGCGCCGGAGCCGCCCGTGGGATGTCCCGCTGGGGCGGAACGCGGGCGTCCGGGAGGGGCAGGCCGGTGCGCGGGGGGCGTCGGGTGGTGTCGGTGTGGCCTTTGACGAGGGCGCGCAGTTCGCGTACTTCCTGTTCCAGGGTCTGTTGGCGCTGGTGGGCGTCGTAGAGGAAGCGGACCTTGGTGCGCAGTGCCCAGGGGTCGATGGGTTTCATGACCAGGTCGGCGACGCCGAGTCCGAAGGCGGCGGAGGTCAGTTCGTGGTCGGGGCCGAAGCCGGTGAGCAGGACGACGGGGATGTGCTGGGTCTGTTCCACGCGCCGCATGTAGCGCACGACCTCCAGCCCGCTGACGCCGGGCATGCGCACGTCGAGCAGGAGCAGGCCGACGCGGCCGCGCAGTACCTGTTTGAGTGCCTCGTCGCCGCTGGTGGCCCGGCTGACCTGGTAGCCGAGCGGGGCCAGGGCGCTTTCCAGGGCGTACAGCGTGTCCTCGTGGTCGTCGACTATGAGGATCGTGGCATCCGACGGCATGGCCCGACGTCCCTCCCACGGTGGGACCACCAGCTTACGTCCGGGGTGCTGACGCGCAGTGCCCGCTGGTTGACGAGCAGTGCACAGCGCAGCATGCCCCGGACGCGTCCCCGTGTCACTCCCCGGGGGCGTACACCGACGTCAATCGGCCGTCGAGGTGGAGCCGTTCGCCGTGCTGTCCGCGATGTGCTCGTGGTGGCGGATCACCTCGGCGATGATGAAATTGAGGAACTTCTCAGCGAAGGCCGGGTCGAGCTTGGCGCTCTCGGCGAGTGCGCGCAAGCGGGCGATCTGCCGTGCCTCGCGGTCCTGGTCGGCGGGCGGCAGGTGGTGTGCGGCCTTGAGGTGGCCGACCTGCTGGGTGCATTTGAAGCGCTCGGCGAGCATGTGGACGACGGCCGCGTCGATGTTGTCGATGCTGTCGCGCAGCCGGGCGAGTTCCTCGCGGACGGCGGGGTCGACGTCTGCGGTACCGGTGTTGCTGGTGGTCATGAGCGTTCACCCTACGCGGAGCCGGCGGCGGGTGATCCGACGGCCGCGTGCACGAGCGGCCGGGAGACGCCGGCGCCGACGGCGGGGAAATTCCGTGCGGGTCCTCGTACAGTGGAATCGGCTTCAGGCGTCTTGGGGGTGCGGGTGTGGCGAACGGCGGACCGGTCAAGCACGGCTACCCGCATCTGGAGACGGTGCGGGCCGCCGTCACGGCGTTGTACAAGCGGCTGTCGTACGACACGGTGCAGACGTTCGCGAGCAGTGTGGCCCCGGTCGACGTGGCGTTCTGCGACACCGACGACCTCCATCTGGGCACTCAGCGCATCGCGCGGGAGCTCGTGCGGCACTATCGGCTGCCGGACGCGCGCATGATCGTCGGGTTCCGGGAGATGGAGCACGCGGCGCACATCGAACTCGCGGCGGGCCCCGAGTACTTCGTGGAGCTGAACGACCGGTTCCGTACGCATCGCCGGGACATCGGCGCGGCTCTGGCGCACGAGATCATGCATGTCTATCTGCACCGGCTGGATCTGTCCTTCCCGGGTACGCGCGACAACGAGATCCTCACGGACACGGCGACCACGTATCTGGGCGCGGGCTGGCTGCTTCTGGACGCGTTCCGGGAGGACGCGGTGTCGTCGCAGAAGCTCGGCTATCTCACGCCCGAGGAGTTCGGGTACGTCCTGGCGAAGCGTGCGCTGGTGTTCGGCGAGGATCCGTCGGTGTGGTTCACGAGTCCGCAGGCGTACGAGGCCTATGGGAAGGGTCTGTCCCTGGCACGCAGTGACGAGCAGCAGCCGCCGCTGAGGGCGGCGGGCTGGGCGGGGCGGCGTCGTTATGCGCGGGACCGTCGCCATGCGCAGGGCCAGGTCCAGGTCCAGGAGCACGTCGGGGCCGCCGCGCCGGGTACGCCGTACGACTTCAGTCCGGACGTCCAAGGTCCGCTTCGGGTGTCGTTCCCGTGCCCGACCTGTCATCAGCGGATCAGGGTGCCGGTGCGGGGGCGGGTGCGGGCGCGGTGTGCGTTGTGCCGGACGGTGCTGGAGTGCGACACGTGAGCGGTGGGGGGCGAGCGCGCCGCCGGTCGTGACCGCTCCGTCGTGCCGACCCCGAGACCGCCGGGCCTCCGGGCCGCCAGGCCGCCGGGCCGCCAGGCCCTATGCCCCGCCGATGGCCCTGCGCCTCACGTCCCCGTGACCCGCTGGACGCCGCTACGTCCCCACGCCCCCTCACCCGCCGCATGGCCGAAAGCCTCCCTTCGCGCCCGCGACCCGCCGGACGGCCCTACGTCCCGTACACCGCCCCCGGTGTCTCCGCCTCCGCGAGGAGCTTGCGTGCGGCCGCTCCGGCCTCCTCGGGTCGCCGGCGCTCCCCGTGGTCCGTCGTGGGTCCGGGCCGCCATCCCTCCATGACGGTGATGCGGCCGCCCTCCGCCTCGAAGACGCGCCCGGTGACGCCCGCGCTGTCGGCCGAGCCCAGCCAGACGACCAGCGGCGAGACGTTCTCCGGTGCCATCGCGTCGAACCCGTCGTCCGGCGCCGCCATCGCCGCGGCGAACGTCCGTTCGGTCATCCTCGTCCGTGCCGCGGGCGCGATCGCGTTGACCTGGACGCCGTACCGCTCCAGTTCGGCCGCGGCGACCAGTGTCAGCCCGAGGATCCCGGCCTTCGCCGCGCTGTAGTTCCCCTGTCCGAGTGATCCCAGCAGCCCGGCTCCGCTGCTGGTGTTGATGACCCGCGCCTCGGGCCGGCGCCCGGCCCTGGTCTCCTGCCGCCAGTGCGCGGCCGCGTGCCGCAGCGGCAGGAAGTGCCCTTTGAGGTGGACGCGGACGACGGCGTCCCAGTCGTCCTCGTCGAGGTTGACCAGCATCCTGTCGCGCAGGAACCCCGCGTTGTTGACGAGTGTGTCGAGCCGGCCGTAGGTCTCCAGCGCGGCCCGGATCAGCGAGGCGGCCCCTTCGCCGGTGGCGACGTCTCCCGCGTGGGCGACGGCTTCGCCGCCGGCTGCCCTGATCTCGTCCACGACCCGCGCCGCGGGGCTGTCGGGTCCCGGCGTGCCGTCCAGTCCCACGCCGAGGTCGTTGACGACGACCCGCGCTCCCGCCGCGGCGAACGCGAGCGCGTGTGCGCGGCCGAGGCCGCGTCCGGCGCCGGTGACGACGACGACCCGTCCCGCGCAGATTCCGTTCTTCCCGGTCCTCATTCATTCCCCCTTGTTGACGGTCGCGGCGTCCAGGAAGGCGGGCCGCTCCCCGCCCCCGTGCACGAGCAGGCTCGCCCCGCTGATGTAGGCCGCGGCGTCGGAGGCGAGGAAGAGCGCGGCGGCGCCGATGTCGGCGGGTGCGGCCAGTCGGGCGAGCGGGACGGTGCGTGCGACCGCCTCGATGCCGTCCTCGCCGCCGTAGTGGAGATGGGACAGCTCGGTGCGGACCATGCCGACGACGAGGGTGTTGACGCGGACCTCCGGCGCCCACTCCACGGCCATGGAACGGGCCAGGTTCTCCAGTCCCGCCTTGGCCGCCCCGTACGCCGCCGACCCGGGCGAGGGCCGGCCGCCGCTGACGCTGCCGATCATGACGACGGCGCCCCGGGTCCGTCGGAGGTGCTCGTACGCGGCGAGGGAGGCCGTCAGCGGGGTGACGAGGTTCAGTTCGATGACCCGTGCGTGCCGCTCGGCGTCCGTGTCGGCCAGCAGGCGGTAGGGCGCCCCGCCCGCGTTGTTGACGAGCACGTCGAGTCGGGGCAGCGCGTCGAAGAAGTCCCGTACGGCGGGCGGGTCGCGCAGGTCCAGCGGGGCGAACTCGACGCCCGCCGGGAGCTTTTCGGGCGGAGGTCTGCGGGCGCAGGCCACGACCCGTGCCCCCGCCGCCGCGAACGCCCGCGCGATCCCCGCCCCCACGCCCCGGGTGCCGCCGGTCACCACCACCGTCCTGCCGTCCAGTGGCGAGGGGTGCGAGTTGTCCACAGGGCCTCCCGCTGCGATCCGCCGACTGCTAGCTTCGAAGCCTCACACCTAACAAATGTTTGGTGGAATAGCGGCTGGGTGGAAAGGTAGCTGATGCGCCGATGGGTGTCTCCACCTCGTCCCCGGAAAAGGGGATTTCCGTCGTCACGGTCGACTTCCCGCCGGTGAACGCGCTGCCGGTGGCCGGCTGGTTCGCCCTGGCCGACGCCGTGCGCGCGGCGGGCCGCGCTCCGGAGGTCCGGTGCGTGGTGCTGACCGCCGAGGGGCGCGGCTTCAACGCGGGCGTGGACATCAAGGAGATACAGGCGCACGGCCGTTCGGCACTGGTCGGCGCCAACCGCGGCTGCTTCGAGGCGTTCGCGGCGGTGTACGAGTGCGAGGTGCCGGTGGTGGCGGCGGTGCAGGGTTTCTGCCTGGGCGGCGGCATAGGCCTCGTGGGGAACGCGGACGTGATCGTGGCGGGCGACGACGCCGTCTTCGGCCTGCCCGAACTCGACCGGGGAGCCCTGGGCGCGGCCACGCATCTGGCCCGGCTGGTCCCCGCGCACCTGATGCGCGCGCTGTACTTCACCTCGCGCACGGCGAGCGCGGCCGAGCTGCACGCGTACGGCTCGGTGTGGCGGGTGGTGCCGGGGGACGGGCTGCGGGCCGCCGCGCTGGAGCTGGCGCGGGAGATCGCCGCCAAGGACGGCGAACTGCTGCGACTGGCCAAGTCCGCCATCAACGGCATCGACCCCGTCGACGTGCGCCGCAGCTACCGCTTCGAGCAGGGCTTCACGTTCGAGGCGGACGTCAGCGGGGTGGCCGACCGGATCCGGGACACCTTCGGGAAGGAGGGGGGCGTAGGTGGGTGACAAGACGATGACCGCCGACGAGGCGGTCTCCGGGCTGGCCAGCGGCATGACCGTCGGCATCGGCGGCTGGGGCTCACGCCGCAAACCGATGGCCCTGGTGAGAGCACTGCTGCGCACCGGCATCACCGATCTCACCGTCGTCTCGTACGGCGGCCCGGACGTCGGCATGCTGGCCGCCGCCGGACGGATCCGGAAGCTGGTCGCCGCTTTCACCACCCTGGACTCGATCCCGCTCGAACCGCACTACCGCGCGGCTCGCGAGCGGGGGGCGTTCGAGCTGATGGAGATCGACGAGGCGATGTTCCTGTGGGGGCTGCGCGCGGCCGCGAGCCGGTTGCCGTTCCTGCCGGTGCGGGCCGGCATCGGCTCGGACGTGATGCGGATCAACCCCACGCTGCGGACCGTCGACTCCCCCTACGAGGACGGGGAGACGTTCGTGGCGATGCCCGCGCTGTGCCTGGACGCGGCCCTGGTGCACGTCAACCGCGCGGACCGGCGGGGCAACGGCCAGTACCTGGGCCCGGACCCGTACTTCGACGACCTGTTCTGCGCGGCGGCGGACGCGGCCTACGTCTCGTGCGAGCGGATCGTGGACACCGCGGAGCTGACCGGGAAGGCCGAGGCCGGCCCGCAGTCGCTGCTGCTCAAGCGGCACACGGTGACGGGCGTGGTCGAGGCGCCGAACGGCGCGCACTTCACGTCCTGCGCACCCGACTACGGACGGGACGAGGAGTTCCAGAGGCAGTACGCGGCCACGCCCTGGCCGGAGTTCGCGACCCGGTTCCTGGGCGGGGACGAGCACACCTACCGGTCGGCGGTACGGGCCTGGCGCAAGGAGCGGGAACTGTGAGCGCCCCGGGTGGCAGCCCCACCTCCGCGCCCACCCGTGCCGAGTACTGCGTGATCGCCTGCGCCGAGGCCTGGCGCGGTGCGGGCGAGATCCTGGCGAGCCCGATGGGCGGGGTGATCCCGTCCGTGGGCGCGCGGCTCGCCCGGCACACCTTCGCCCCGGATCTGCTGCTGACCGACGGCGAGGCGATGCTCGTGGACCTCGACGGCACTCCCGAGGGATGGCTGCCCTACGGCCAGCATCTGGACCTCGTCAGCGGCGGTCGGCGGCACGTGATGATGGGCGCGAGCCAGATCGACCGGTTCGGCAACCAGAACATCGCGTGCATCGGCGACTGGGCGGCGCCGAGGCGGCAGTTGCTCGGCGTCCGGGGCGCCCCGGTCAACACCCTCAACAATCCGACGAGTTACTGGGTCCCCAGGCACTCCCGGCGGGTCTTCGTGGCGCAGGTCGACCTGGTGTGCGGGGTGGGGTACGACCGCGCCGCCCGCCATCCGCGCACGGCCCGCTTCCACGGGATCCCTCGCGTCGTCTCCGACCTCGGCGTCTTCGACTTCGCCACGCCCGAGCACGCCATGCGGCTGGCGTCGCTGCATCCGGGGGTGAGCGTCGAGCAGGTGCGGGAGGCGACGGCGTTCCCGCTCGCCGTCCCGGCGGAGGTGCCGTACACGCGGGAGCCCACCGCCGGGGAACTGCGGCTGATCCGGGAGGTGATCGACCCGGCGAACGCCCGCGCCCGGGAGGTCCCGGAGCGGACGGGGGTGTGATGGAGACGGCGTTCACAAGGCTGGTCGGGGTGCGGCACCCGATCGTGCAGCCGGGCATGGGATGGGTGGCGGGCCCGCGGCTGGTGTCGGCGGCGGCGAACGCGGGCGCGCTGGGCGTACTGGCCTCCGCGACGATGACCCTCGACCAGCTGCGGGCGGCGATCCGGGAGGTCGCCTCGCGTACGGACGCGCCGTTCGGGGTGAATCTGCGCGCGGACGCGGGCGACGCGGGCGAGCGGGTGCGTGTGATCGTCGCGGAGGGGGTGCGGGTGGCGTCGTTCGCGCTGGCCCCGTCCCGTGAGCTGATCGCCGAACTCAAGGAGGCGGGGGTGGTCGTCATCCCGTCCGTCGGCGCCCGCCGGCATGCCGAGAAGGTCGCGGCGTGGGGCGCGGACGCGGTGGTCGTGCAGGGCGGGGAGGGCGGCGGCCACACCGGCGAGGTGGCGACGACGGTGCTGCTGCCGCAGGTCGTGGACGCCGTGGACATACCGGTCGTGGCGGCGGGCGGCTTCTTCGACGGGCGGGGCCTGGTCGCGGCGCTGGCGTACGGCGCGGCGGGCGTGGCCATGGGCACCCGGTTCCTGCTGACGTCGGACTCGACGGTGCCGGACGCGGTGAAGGCGCGGTATCTGGCGGCGACGGTGCGGGACGTGACGGTGACGCGCGCGGTGGACGGTCTGCCGCATCGCATGCTGCGTACGGACCTGGTCGACGCGCTGGAGGACGCCGGCCGGGTGAGGGCGCTGTCGCAGGCCGTGCGCAGGGCGGCGGGCTTCCGGCGGCTGTCCGGGCTGACCTGGCGGCGGATGGTCCGGGACGGTCTGGCCCTGCGGCACGGCAAGGACCTCGCCTGGAGTCAGGTCCTGCTCGCCGCGAACACGCCGATGCTGCTGAAGGCCGCGATGGTGGACGGGCGGGCGGACCTGGGGGTGATGGCCGCCGGGCAGGTCGCCGGCGTGATCGACGACCTGCCGTCCTGCGCGGAACTGGTGGAGCGGATCATGAAGGAGGCGCAGGAGGTACGGGAGCGGCTCACAGCCTCTCGATGACCGTCACGTTGGCCTGGCCGCCGCCCTCGCACATGGTCTGGAGGCCGAAGCGGGCGCCGGTGCGCTCCAGTTCGTGCAGGAGCGTGGTCATCAGCTTCGCGCCGCTGGCGCCGAGCGGGTGTCCGAGGGCTATGGCGCCACCGTTGACGTTGACCTTCGCCGGGTCGGCGCCGGTCTCCTTCAGCCAGGCGAGGACGACCGGGGCGAAGGCCTCGTTGATCTCCACGAGGTCGATGTCGTGGATCGACAGCCCGGTCTTCTTCAGGGCGTGGGCGGTGGCCGGGATCGGCGCGGTGAGCATGCGGATGGGGTCCTCGCCGCGCACGGAGAGATGGTGCACGCGGGCCCGGGGCCGCAGTCCGTGCTCGTGCACCGCCCGCTCCGAGGCCAGCAGCAGGGCCGCGGCGCCGTCGGAGACCTGCGAGGAGCAGGCGGCGGTGACGGTGCCGCCGTCGATGACGGGCTTCAGCGCGGCCATCTTCTCCGGTGAGGTGTCCCGGCGCGGTCCCTCGTCGACGGCGACCGGGCCGTAGCGGACGATCTCCCGTTCGAAGCGGCCCTCGTCGATGGCCCGCAGCGCCCGCCGGTGGGAGCGCAGCGCGAACTCCTCCTGGTCCTGACGGCTGATCCCCCACTTCGCGGCGATCATCTCGGCGCCGGCGAACTGGTTCACCGGCCGGTCCCCGTACCGTGCCCGCCAGCCCTCGCTGCCGGCGAAGGGGCCCTGGGTGAAGCCGAGCGGTTCGGCGGCCTGCCGGGTGGCGAAGGCGATGGGGATCTGGGACATGTTCTGCACCCCGCCCGCGACCACCAGGTCCTGGGTGCCGGAGAGCACGGCCTGGGCCGCGAAGTGCACGGCCTGCTGCGAGGAGCCGCACTGCCGGTCCACGGTCACGCCCGGCACCTCCTCCGGCAGCCCGGCAGCCAGCCAGGCGGTCCGGGCGATGTCGCCGGCCTGCGGCCCCACCGTGTCCAGGCAGCCGAAGACGACGTCCTCGACGGCGGCCGGGTCGACGTCGGCGCGGGTGAGGAGTTCCTTCAGCACGTGCGCGCCCAGATCGGCCGGGTGCACCCCGCTGAGCCCTCCTCCGCGCCGCCCCACGGGCGTACGGACCGCTTCGACGATGTAGGCCTCGGCCATGGTGACTCCCCAGTGATTCCGCGTGAGTGACGTGCTGAGCTACGTGCAGGGCCGTGCTGGGTCGTACGGGCTGCGCTGTGCTGGGCCGTGCTGAATCCCGTGCTGGGTCGTGCTGGGTCGTGCTGGGTCGTACCGGGCTGTGCCGGGACCTGTGCTGGTCTGTCTAGGCGCGTACGGCGATCCCGTCCAGCACCATCGAGAGGTACTGCCGGGCGATCTCCTCCGGGCTGTGCTGTCCGCCCGGCCGGTACCAGGACGCGGCGACCCACACCGTGTCGCGGACGAACCGGTAGGTGAGCCGGACGTCGAGGTCGTCCCGGAAGACCCGGGCGGCGACCCCGCGCTCCAGCGTGGACAGCCACGCCCGCTCGAACCTGCGCTGCGAGTCGGCGAGGAACGCGAACCGCTCCTGCGCCACCAGTTGCCGGGACTCCTTCTGGTAGATCGCGACGGCGGCGCGGTGCCGGTCGATCTCCCGGAACGACTCGGTGACCAGGGCCTCCAGGGTCTCGCGCGGGCCCAGTTCGGCGCTCAGGACGGCGTCGTAGCCGCCCCAGAGTTCGTCGAGGAAGGTGCGCAGGATCTCTTCGAGCATCGACTCCTTGGAGTCGAAGTGGTAGTAGAGGCTGCCCGCGAGCATGCCCGCGTGGTCCGCGATCTTTCGCACGGTGGTGGCGTTGTAGCCCTGCTCGGCGAAGACCTCGGCGGCGGTGTTGAGGAGTTCGCCGCGGCGGGCGGGCGCTGCGGTCACCTGGGGCTTCTTCTTGGTCGGCACGGGTCCATTGTGGTCGGTGCTCCTAGGGGTGCTGACTGCTGACGGAGACGACCTCCCCGGTCAGGTACGAGGAGTAGCCGGACGCGAGGAACACGATGACGTTGGCCACCTCCCAGGGTTCGGCGTACCGGCCGAAGGCCTCGCGGGCGGTGAGCTCCGCGAGCAGTTCGGGGGTCGTCACCCGGGCCAGGTGGGGGTGCATGGCGAGGCTCGGCGCGACGGCGTTCACCCTGACCCCGTACTGCGCCGCCTCGATCGCCGCGCACCGGGTCAGCGCCATCACGCCGGCCTTCGCGGCGGCGTAGTGCGCCTGTCCGGCCTGGGCGCGCCAGCCGACGACGGAGGCGTTGTTGACGATCACTCCGCCGTCGGTCGCCCGCATCGCGCGCAGGGCCGCCCGGGTGCAGCGGAAGGTGCCGTTCAGGGTCACGTCCAGCACGCGGGACCACTGCTCGTCGGTCATGTCGACGAGTGTCGAGGTACCGCCGAGGCCGGCGTTGTTGACGACGATGTCCAGCCGCCCGTGCCGTGTCGCGGCGGCGTCGAACAGTGCCCGCACCTGCGTCTCGTCGGTCACGTCACAGGGTTGGGCGGTGACCGCGTCGGCGCCGAACTCGGCGGCGAGCGCGGCCTCGTGCTCCTTCAGCCGCCGGGTGTGGGCGTCGCTGATGAACACGCGCGCGCCTTCCTCCAGGAACCGGCGGGCGGTCGCGCCGCCGATCCCGGCGCCCGCCGCCGCGGTGATGACGGCGGTGCGTCCGCGCAGCAGTCCGTGCCCGGACGGGCAGGCCGGACTCTCGACGTCTGTCATGGGCCCACGCTAACCTACCAAACACTTGTTAGGGAAGATTCGAGGGAGGGACGGAGACCGTGGACCTCACCCACTCCCCCGCCGACGAGGCCTTCCGCGCCGAGGCCCGCGCCTGGCTCGACGCCCGGGTGCCGCGCCCGCCGCTGCCCTCCCTGGAGACCGCGGAGGGCTTCGCGGCCCACCGCGCGTGGGAGGCCGAACTGGCCGCGGACCGCTGGTCGGTGGTCGACTGGCCGACGCGGTACGGCGGCCGGGACGCCGGGCTGATCCGCTGGCTGGTCTTCGAGGAGGAGTACTACGCGGCGGGCGGTCCGGGCCGTGTCGGCCAGAACGGCGTCGGTCTGCTCGCCCCCACCCTCTTCGCGCACGGCACCGAGGAGCAGCGGGCCCGCGTGCTGCCGCCCATGGCGAGCGGGGAGGTGGTCTGGGCGCAGGCGTGGTCGGAGCCGGAGGCGGGCTCGGACCTGGCGTCGCTGCGCTCGAAGGCGGTGCGCGCGGACGGCGGCTGGCTGCTGAGCGGGCAGAAGGCGTGGTCGTCGCGGGCGGCCTTCGCGGACCGGGCGTTCGGCCTGTTCCGCAGCGAGCCGGACCGGCCGCGACCCCACCAGGGCCTGACCTACCTGATGTTCGACCTGCGTGCCCCCGGTGTCACGGTCCGTCCCGTCGGCCGCCTCGACGGCAGACCGGCGTTCGCGGAGCTGTTCCTGGACGAGGTGTTCGTGCCGGACGAGGACGTCGTCGGTGAGCCGGGCGAGGGCTGGCGGGTCGCGATGTCCACGGCCGCCGACGAGCGGGGGCTCACCCTGCGCTCCCCGGGCCGTTTCCTCGCCGCCGCCGACCGTCTGCGGCGTCTGTGGCGGGCGCGGGGCAGCCCCGAGTGGGCCCGGGAACGGGTCGCGGACGCGCTGATCGGCGCCCGCGCCTACCAGTTGTTCACCTACGCGGCCGCGTCCCGCTTCCTGGCGGGCGAGCCGGTCGGCCCGGAGTCCAGCCTGAACAAGGTCTTCTGGTCGGAGTACGACATCGCGCTGCACGAGACGGCGCTGGACCTCCTCGGGCCCGACGGCGAACTGGCGGACTCCGACTGGGCCGAGCGCTATGTCTTCTCCCTCGCGGGCCCGATCTACGCCGGCACGAACGAGATCCAGCGCGACATCGTCGCCGAGCGGCTGCTCGGCCTGCCGAAGGGACGGCGCTGATGCGTTTCCTGCCCGACGCCGAGCAGCGGGAGTTCACGCGGTCGCTGGACGCGATGCTGACGTCCGCCGGCACACCCGCGGTGGTGCGCGCCTGGAGCCGCGGCGAGCACGCACCGGGCCGGGCGCTGTGGTCGCGGATCGCCGAGGCGGGGGTGTTCGCGCTGGCGGTCGCGCAGGAGTACGAGGGGCTGGGTCCGCGACCGGTGGAACTCGCCCTGTCCTTCGTGGAGTTGGGCAGGCACGCGGCGCCGGGGCCGCTGGCGGAGACGGTCGCGGCTGCCGTGCTCCTCGCCGGTGCCGCGGGGCCGGGCCCGGCGAAGCGCTTCCTGCCGTCGCTGGCCTCGGGCGCGACGATGGCGACGCTGGCGGCCGGGCCGGGCGCGTACGCCCTGGACGGCGACGCGGCCGACCTCCGTCTCGCCCTCACACCGGACGGTCTGCGGCTGGCTCCCGGGGCCGGCCCCGTGCGCGCCTCCCTGGACCCGGCCCGCCGCCTCACCCCCCTGCTGCCCGGCGGCGAGCTGCTCGGCCCCGGGCCGCCCTCGGCGCCCGCGGTGCTCTGGGCCCGGCTCGCCACCGCCGCGCAGGCTCTCGGCGTCGGCCTCGCGCTGCTCGACCGGACGGTCGCGTATGTCGGGCAGCGCGTCCAGTTCGGCGTCCCGGTCGGCTCGTTCCAGGCGGTCAAGCACCGGCTGGCCGACGCGCGGATCGCCCTGGAGTTCGCCCGCCCCCTGGTTCTGGGCGCCGCGCTGACGATGGACCCGGCGGACGTGGCCGCCGCCAAGGTCAGCGCCTGCGAGGCGGCGTACGCGACGGCCCGTACGGCGCTCCAGATGCACGGCGCGATCGGCTACACGGCGGAGTACGACCTGTCGCTCTGGCTGACCAGGGCCCGCGCCCTGCGCACGGCCTGGGGCACGCCGCAGGAGTGCCGGGCGCTGGTCCTCAGTGGTGGTGATCGCCGCCGGTGAGCTCCCGGTACTCCGTTTCGGTGGGCTTCGGGATGTGTGTCTCGGGCCCGAACATCGCCCGGGCCAGCCGTTCCCGCACCCGCTGGGTGACCGTGACGGGCCGGCGCACCCCGTTGGCGTCGACGCGCGGCCCGATCTCGTAGGGCGGGTTCTGCTCGTGCTGGGTGAGGGTGAACAGCCGGGCGGGCGAGAGGGGTTCGTGGACCTCGACGTACTCGCCGTGCGGCAGCCTTCGGATGGTGCCGGTCTCCCTGCCGTGCAGCACGTCGTCCCGGTCGCGGCGCTGGAGGCCGAGGCAGATCCGCTTGGTCACCGTGAAGGTGAGGACGGGCACGACGAAGACACCGATGCGCACGAACCAGGTGATCGCGTTGATGGACAGGTGCAGATGCGTGGCGACGATGTCGTTGCCGCCGCCGATCAGCAGCACGACGTACAGGCTGAGCCAGGCGGCGCCCAGGCCGGTGCGCACGGGGACGTTGCGCGGCCGGTCCAGGATGTGGTGCTCGCGTCGGTCGCCGGTGATCCACGCCTCGATGAAGGGGTAGACGCCGAGGGCGAGCAGGATCAGCGGGAAGAGCGAGAACGGGATGAGGACGCCCGGCACCAGGGTGTGACCCCAGAGGCTGATCTCCCAGCCCGGCATCACCCGGATCAGGCCCTCGGAGAAACCGAGGTACCAGTCGGGCTGGGCGCCGGTGGTGACCAGGTCGGGCCGGTACGGCCCGAAGGCCCACACGGGGTTGATGCTGGCGATGCCGCCCATGATGGTCAGCACGCCGAAGGTGAGGAAGAAGAAGCCGCCCGCCTTGGCCATGTAGACCGGCAGGAAGGGCATGCCGACGACCGACTTCTGGTCGCGGCCGGGGCCCGGGTACTGGGTGTGCTTGTGGTAGAAGACCAGGATCAGGTGGGCCACCACCAGGCCGAGCATGATCCCGGGCAGCAGCAGCACATGGACCGGGAACAGCCTGGAGATGATGTCGTGGCCCGGGAACTCCCCGCCGAAGAGGAAGAAGGAGATGTACGTTCCCACGATGGGGATGGACAGGATCGCGCCGTCTGCGAACCGGATGCCGGTGCCGGAGAGCAGGTCGTCGGGGAGCGAGTAGCCGGTCAGGCCGGTGAGGATGCCGAGCATCAACAGGGTCCAGCCGAACAGCCAGTTGACCTCGCGGGGCTTGCGGAACGCGCCGGTGAAGAACACCCGCATCATGTGTACGAGCATGCCGGTGACGAAGACCAGCGCCGCCCAGTGGTGGATCTGCCGGATCAGCAGCCCGCCCCGTACGTCGAAGCTGATGTCGAGCGTCGACTCGTAGGCCCTGGTCATCAGCACGCCGTTGAGCGGCGCGTACGAGCCGTGGTAGGCGACCTCGGCGCCGCTCGGCTCGAAGAACAGGGTGAGGTAGACGCCGGTGAGGATCAGGATGAGGAAGCTGTAGAGACAGATCTCGCCCAGCATGAAGGACCAGTGGTCCGGGAACACCTTGCGCATGTTGGCCTTGGCCAACGCGTGGAGCCCGAGCCGCCCGTCGGCCCAGTCGGCCAGTCTCTCGCCCTTGCCGGGGTCTCCCGGGCGGCCCGAACTCGCCCTGCGCGCGCCCTCGTTCGCCGATCGTGCGCCGTCCATACTCGGCCTCCCCCTCGGATCAACCTCAGGGTGGCACGACGGCCCGCGCAAGCCAACGGGGCGGGCGGCCGTGTGAGCAACTCGCCGCGCGCGACCGGCCGGTGCCTCTCGGTCCGCTGCTACGGCGTGAGTCCGACGACCGCCGTCGGTCCGTGCGCGTGCAGCGGCGCCTCCTGTCCGCTCAGCAGGACGGCGTCGTGCCGGCCGAGCCGCAGCCCGGCCACCTCCGCGCCCTCGCCGAGGGCGACGACCAGCGTGTGCGCCGCCCCCAGCCGGAGCCGGCCGCGCACGACCGCGACGGTCGGGGCCGTGGCGCCCCTGCGCCACATCACGTTGAGGTTGACGACGGGTCCGCCGAGCAGCCGGCAGTCGGTGGGCACGTCACCGGGGAAGTCCTGGGGCACGTACCGCGTGTCGACAAGTCGCCGCCGTCCGCCCACGGTCAGGTCCATGCCCGCGCCCTCGACCAGGGTGAGGGTCCGCTCCACCGCGGGGAACGCCGAGAACGGCCCGTCCGCGGCGACCTCGGCGAGGCTGACGCGCCAGGTGAAGGCGTCCATGCCCGCGCCCGGCGGGAAGGCGGCGATCTCACGCGTCACGCCGCCGCCGTTCTTCCAGGCGACGGCCGCGCGTGTGGCGGCGGGCAGCGGGAGGCTCACCGTACGATCCCCTGCGCCCGGGCCGCCACCAGCCACTTCGGGAACTCACCCAGCAGCCGGTCGTACAACTCGGCGTCGGACACCTTGCGGGGATCGGCACCCGCGTGGAAGAAGCCGGCGTTGTCGACCACCCGCTTCTGCGGCACGGCCAGCTCGTCGAGCTTGCGCAGGAACTCGAACTGCCGGCTGCCCGGGTCGCCGAAGCCGACGAACTGCCAGAACAGCGGCAACGCGGCCGCCTTGCACAGGTACCGTTCCGCGGCGAGCTTGTTGATCGGGCCGCCGTCGGTTTGGAAGACCACCAGCGCGGGGGCGGTGGACCCGCTGTCGAGGTAGTGGTCGATCACGGCGTCCATCGCCAGGTGGTAGGCGGTCTTGCCCATGTGGCCGAGCCCGGCCACGATCCGCTCGATCCGCCCCTGGTGGTCGGCGAGCGCGATGTCGGTCTCGGCGTCGACGTCGGTGGAGAAGAACACCACCGGGACGCGGCCGTCGTCGTCGAGATGCGCGGACAGCCCGAGCACCCGGTCCGCGAGCGCCTGCACACTGCCGTCCTTGTAGTACGGCTTCATCGAGCCCGAGTGATCGACCACGAGGTAGACCGCGGCCCGCTGCCCGCCCAGCCCGTGCCGGCCGAGCGAGTCCCCGGCCCGTTTGTACAGGCTGACCAGCGCGGGAGCGGTCTCCTCCACCTTGCTGAGACTGATCGCGGCCACGCCGGCTCCCCCTTCGGTCACCACACTGCGTGCGAGGTTACGGCACGACCGCCCCGCCCTCGGCGCGTCCACCCGCGTTCGATATTTTGTTCGCCGCCGACCCCACCGGCTCGTGTCCTTCGACGTACTTCCCACCCTTCCTCCGAGGAGCCGGCCGTGGAGCCCGAGTCCACCGTCACCACCTGCTACCGCCACCCCAAGATGGAGTCCCACGTCCGCTGCACCCGCTGCGACCGGTACATCTGCCCGAACTGCATGCGCGAGGCCGCCGTCGGCCACCAGTGCGTGGAGTGCGTCAAGGAGGGTGCCCGTTCGGTGCGCCAGGCCCGCACGGTCTTCGGCGGCCGCATCACGGCCGTGCCGCTGGTGACGTACGTCCTGATCGGGCTCAACGTCCTGTTCTACCTGGGCGAGCTGGTGCGCCCGGAGTTCGTGGACCGGTTCGGGATGCTGGGCGCGGGGCTCCAGGGCCCGGACGGCACGCACTACGTGTGGCAGAACCCCTACCCCGCGGAGCTCCACCCGGAGGGTCTCGCGGGCGGGGAGTGGTATCGGCTGCTGACCGGCGCGTTCCTCCACATCCCGGTCACCGACGGCTCGTTCGGGCTACTGCACATCGTGATGAACATGGCGTCGCTGTGGAACCTGGGCCGGGTGGTGGAAGGGCAGCTGGGCCGCGTCCGCTACCTCGCCCTGTACCTGCTGTCGGCACTCGGCGGCTCGGTCCTGGTGCTGCTGATCGCGCCGGACGACGTCACCGTCGGCGCGTCCGGCGCGATCTTCGGCCTGGGCGCCGCCTACTACGTCATGGCCCGCCGGCTGGGCGCCGACATGAATACCGTCAACCGCTTCATGACGGGCCTGCTGCTGTGGCTGGTGATCTCCTCCTTCTTCGCCTCCTGGCAGGCCCACCTCGGCGGCCTGCTGGCGGGCGGCGTGGTGACACTGGCCTACGCGTACGCGCCCCGGGACGGGCGGCGCTCGCTGATCCAGGCGGGGGTGTGTGCGGCGCTGCTCCTGGTGCTGGTGCTGGCGGTGTGGGGGAAGGTCGGCGAGCTGACGGGAGCGGTCTGAGGCGGCGGGGAACCGTCGCGGACATGCGGCGGCGCCTGCCCATTCGTCCGGTCGGGGAGTCGGGCAGGCGCCGTCTGTGTTCCGTACGCCTTTGTACGGGACGTATGTGGGGGACCGTCAGACCATCAGGGACCGGTCCGTCGGGCGGATCGGGGCCGGCAGGTCGCTGGCCCCGGTCAGGAAGCGGTCGACGCCCTTCGCCGCGGAGCGGCCCTCCGCGATCGCCCACACGATGAGGGACTGGCCGCGGCCGGCGTCACCGGCGACGAACACGCCCGGCACGTTGGTCTGGAAGTCGGCGTCACGGGCGACGTTGCCGCGCTCGTCGAGGTCCAGGCCGAACTGCTCGACCATGCCGTTCTCGCGGTCCGTGCCCGTGAAGCCCATCGCCAGCGTCACCAGCTGGGCGGGGATCCTGCGCTCCGTGCCCGGCTTCTGGGTCAGCTTGCCGTCGACGAACTCCACCTCGGCGAGATGCAGCCACTGGACGTTGCCGTCCTCGTCGCCCTCGAAGTGGGTGGTCGAGACGGAGTAGACGCGCTCGCCGCCCTCCTCGTGCGCGGAGGTGACCTTGTACAGCATGGGGAAGGTCGGCCACGGCTGGGCGACCGGGTTCCGCTCCTCGCCCGGGCGGGGCATGATCTCCAGCTGCGTGACGGAGGCCGCGCCCTGGCGGTGCGCGGTGCCCACGCAGTCGGCGCCGGTGTCGCCACCGCCGATGACCACGACGTGCTTGCCCTCGGCCGAGATCGGCGGGGCCACGAAGTCGCCCTCCTGGACCTTGTTGGACAGGGGCAGGTACTCCATCGCCTGGTGGACGCCGTCGAGTTCACGGCCGGGGACCGGGAGGTCACGGGCGGTGGTGGCACCGGCGGCGATGACGACCGCGTCGTAGCGCTTGCGCAGGTCCGTCGCCTTGAGGTCGCGGCCGACCTCGACGCCGGTACGGAAGCGGGTGCCCTCCGCGCGCATCTGCTCGATACGGCGGTTGATGTGCCGCTTCTCCATCTTGAACTCGGGGATGCCGTAGCGCAGCAGGCCGCCGATGCGGTCGGCGCGCTCGTACACGGCGACGGTGTGGCCGGCCCGGGTGAGCTGCTGGGCGGCGGCCAGGCCCGCCGGGCCCGAGCCGATGACCGCGACCGTCTTGCCGGACAGCCGCTCCGGCGCCTGCGGGGCGACGTCACCGGTCTCCCACGCCTTGTCGATGATCGAGACCTCGACGTTCTTGATGGTGACCGCCGACTGGTTGATGCCGAGCACGCACGCCGACTCGCAGGGCGCGGGGCACAGGCGGCCCGTGAACTCCGGGAAGTTGTTCGTGGCGTGCAGCCGCTCGGAGGCGGCGGCCCAGTCCTCGCGGTAGGCGTAGTCGTTCCACTCGGGGATCAGGTTCCCGAGCGGACAGCCGTTGTGACAGAACGGGATGCCGCAGTCCATACAGCGGCTGGCCTGCTTGCTGATGATCGGCAGCAGCGAGCCGGGGACGTAGACCTCGTTCCAGTCCTTCAGGCGCACGTCGACGGGACGGGACTTGGCGACCTCGCGGCCGTGGTTGAGAAAGCCCTTCGGGTCAGCCATTGACCGCCGCCTCCATCATCTTCTCGGTGATCTCGGTCTCGGACAGACCGTCTCGCTCGGCGGCGTCCTTGGCGGCGAGCACTGCCTTGTACGTGCTGGGGATGATCTTGCTGAAGCGCTCCACGGACACCGGCCACTCGGCGATCAGCTTCTCGGCGACCGTCGAGCCGGTCTCCTCGGCGTGCCGGCGCACCACGTCGTGCAGCCACTGCTTGTCGGTGTCGTCGAGTTCCTCGACGGCGCCGACGTTGCCGACGTTGACGTTGTCGCGGTCGAGGTCGATGACGTACGCGATACCACCGGACATGCCGGCCGCGAAGTTGCGGCCGGTCTCGCCGAGGACCACCGCCCGGCCGCCGGTCATGTACTCGCAGCCGTGGTCGCCCACGCCCTCGGACACGACCGTCGCGCCGGAGTTGCGGACGCAGAACCGCTCGCCCGTACGGCCGCGCAGGAACAGCTCGCCGCCGGTCGCGCCGTAGGCGATGGTGTTGCCCGCGATCGTCGAGTACTCGGCGAGGTGGTCGGCGCCCCGGTCCGGGCGGACGACGACCCGGCCGCCGGAGAGGCCCTTGCCGACGTAGTCGTTGGCGTCGCCCTCCAGGCGCAGCGTGACACCGCGCGGCAGGAAGGCGCCGAAGGACTGGCCCGCCGAACCGGTGAAGGTGATGTCGATCGTGTCCTCGGGCAGACCTGCGCCGCCGAACTTCTTCGTCACCTCGTGGCCGAGCATGGTGCCGACCGTGCGGTTGATGTTGCGGATCGCGACCTGGGCGCGCACCGGCTGGGCGTCGGTCGCGGAGTTCGCGGCCAGCGCGTCGGCGGCGAGCTTGATCAGCTCGTTGTCGAGCGCCTTCTCCAGGCCGTGGTCCTGCGCGACGACCTGGTGCCGCGCCGCGCCCTCGGGCAGCTCGGGTACGTAGAACAGCGGGGCCAGGTCCAGGCCCTGGGCCTTCCAGTGGTCGACGGCACGGGTGACGTCGAGCGTCTCGGCGTGCCCGACGGCCTCCTCGATGGAGCGGAAGCCCAGCTCGGCGAGGATCTCGCGGACCTCCTCGGCGATGAACCGGAAGAAGTTCACGACGTGCTCGGCCTTGCCGGCGAACCTCTCGCGCAGCTCCGGGTTCTGCGTGGCGATGCCGACCGGGCAGGTGTCCAGGTGGCAGACGCGCATCATGATGCAGCCGGAGACGACGAGCGGAGCGGTCGCGAAACCGAACTCCTCGGCGCCCAGCAGGGCGGCGATGACGACGTCACGGCCGGTCTTCAGCTGGCCGTCCGTCTGGACGACGATCCGGTCCCGCAGCCCGTTGAGCAGCAGCGTCTGCTGGGTCTCGGCGAGGCCGAGCTCCCAGGGACCGCCCGCGTGCTTCAGCGACGTCAGCGGGGAGGCGCCGGTGCCGCCGTCGTGGCCGGAGATGAGGACGACGTCCGCGTGGGCCTTCGAGACACCCGCGGCGACCGTGCCGACGCCGACCTCCGAGACCAGCTTCACGTGGATCCGCGCCTGCGGGTTCGCGTTCTTCAGGTCGTGGATCAGCTGGGCCAGGTCCTCGATGGAGTAGATGTCGTGGTGCGGCGGCGGGGAGATCAGGCCGACGCCGGGGGTGCTGTGCCGGGTCTTGGCCACCCACGGGTAGACCTTGTGGCCGGGCAGTTGGCCGCCCTCGCCGGGCTTGGCACCCTGGGCCATCTTGATCTGGATGTCGTCGGCGTTGACGAGGTACTCGGAGGTGACACCGAAGCGGCCGGAGGCGACCTGCTTGATGCTGGACCGGCGGGCCGGGTCGTACAGCCGGTCCGAGTCCTCGCCGCCCTCACCGGTGTTGGACTTGCCGCCCAGCTGGTTCATGGCGATGGCGAGGGTCTCGTGCGCCTCCTTGGAGATGGAGCCGTACGACATGGCGCCCGTGGAGAAGCGCTTGACGATCTCGCTGACCGGCTCGACCTCGTCGAGGGGGATCGACGCGCGGTCGGAGGTGAAGCCGAACAGACCGCGCAGCGTCATCAGCCGCTCGGACTGTTCGTTCACGCGCTCCGTGTACTTCTTGAAGATGTCGTAGCGGGCCGTGCGCGTGGAGTGCTGGAGGCGGAAGATCGTCTCCGGGTCGAACAGGTGCGGTTCGCCCTCGCGGCGCCACTGGTACTCGCCGCCTATGTCCAGGGCCCGGTGGGCCGGCGCGATGCCGCTGGCCGGGTACGCCTTGGCGTGCCGGGCGGCGACCTCCTTGGCGACGACGTCGATGCCGACACCGCCGATCTTGGTGGCCGTGCCGTTGAAGTACTTGGCGACGAAGGCGGTGTCGAGGCCGACGGCCTCGAAGACCTGGGCGCCGCGGTAGGAGGCGACGGTGGAGATGCCCATCTTGGACATGACCTTCAGGACGCCCTTGCCGAGGGCGTAGATCAGGTTGCGGATGGCCTGCTCGGCCTCGATGTCCGACAGGAACGTGCCGGCGCGGACCAGGTCCTCGACCGACTCCATCGCCAGGTACGGGTTCACGGCCGCGGCGCCGAAGCCGATGAGCAGGGCGACGTGGTGGACCTCGCGGACGTCACCGGCCTCGACCAGCAGACCCACCTGGGTGCGCTGCTTGGTGCGGATGAGGTGGTGGTGGACGGCCGCGGTGAGCAGGAGCGAGGGGATCGGCGCGTGCTCGGCGTCGGAGTGACGGTCGGACAGGACGATCAGCCGGGCGCCGTTCTCGATGGCCGCGTCGGCCTCGGCGCAGATCTCGTCGATGCGCGCGGCGAGGGCGTCGCCGCCGCCGTGCACCCGGTACAGGCCGGAGAGGGTCGCGGCCTTGAAGCCCGGCATGTCGCCGTCGGCGTTGACGTGGATGAGCTTGGCCAGCTCGTCGTTGTCGATCACCGGGAAGGGCAGGGTGACCGAGCGGCACGAGGCGGCGGTCGGCTCCAGCAGGTTGCTCGCGGGGCCCAGGGACGACCGCAGCGAGGTCACGAGCTCTTCGCGGATCGCGTCCAGCGGCGGGTTGGTGACCTGCGCGAACAGCTGGGTGAAGTAGTCGAAGAGCAGCCGCGGGCGGGCGGACAGCGCGGCGATCGGCGAGTCGGTGCCCATCGAACCGATCGGCTCGGCACCGGCCTTGGCCATCGGCGCCAGGATGACGCGCAGCTCCTCCTCGGTGTAGCCGAAGGTCTGCTGGCGGCGGGTGACCGAGGCGTGGGTGTGCACAATGTGCTCGCGCTCGGGCAGGTCGGAGAGCTCGATCTCGCCGGCCTCCAGCCACTCCGCGTAGGGCTTCTCGGCGGCGAGGCCGGCCTTGATCTCGTCGTCCTCGATGATGCGGTGCTCGGCGGTGTCGACGAGGAACATCCTGCCGGGCTGGAGGCGGCCCTTGCGGACGACCTTGGCGGGGTCGATGTCGAGGACGCCGACCTCGGAGCCGAGCACGACGAGACCGTCGTCGGTGACCCAGTAGCGGCCGGGGCGCAGTCCGTTGCGGTCGAGGACCGCGCCGACCTGGGTGCCGTCGGTGAAGGTGACGCAGGCCGGGCCGTCCCAGGGCTCCATCATCGTGGAGTGGAACTGGTAGAAGGCGCGCCGGGCCGGGTCCATGGAGTCGTGGTTCTCCCACGCCTCCGGGATCATCATCAGCACGGAGTGCGGCAGCGAGCGGCCGCCCAGGTGCAGGAGTTCGAGCACCTCGTCGAAGGACGCCGAGTCGGAGGCGTCCGGCGTGCAGATCGGGAAGACGCGGTCGAGGCCCTTGCCGCCGCCGTGCCCGTCGGCGGAGCCGAACAGGTCGGAGACGAGCTGTGACTCGCGGGCCTGCATCCAGTTGCGGTTGCCCTTGACGGTGTTGATCTCACCGTTGTGCGCGACGAAGCGGTACGGGTGCGCGAGGGGCCACGACGGGAAGGTGTTCGTGGAGAAGCGCGAGTGGACGAGCGCGATCGCGGAGCCGAAGCGGCGGTCGGACAGGTCCGGGAAGAAGGGCTCGAGCTGGCCGGTGGTCAGCATGCCCTTGTAGACGATCGTGCGGGCGGAGAGGGACGGGAAGTACACGCCCGCCTCACGCTCGGCGCGCTTGCGCAGCACGAAGGCCTTGCGGTCGAGGGCGATGCCCTCACTGGCGCCGTCGGTGACGAAGATCTGCCGGAACGCGGGCATCGTCGAGCGGGCGGTGGCGCCCAGCAGCTCGGGGGCGACGGGGACCTCGCGCCAGCCGAGGACGGTCAGGCCCTCCTCGCCGGCGATCGTCTCGATCCGTGAGACGGCGTCCTGGGTGCCGTCCTCGGGCAGGAACGCGATACCGACGGCGTATCCGCCGGCGACGGGCAGCTCGAAGTCGGTCACCTCGCGGAAGAAGGCGTCCGGAACCTGGGAGAGGATGCCCGCGCCGTCGCCGGAGTCGGGCTCGGAGCCGGTGGCGCCGCGGTGCTCGAGGTTACGCAGAACCGTGAGCGCCTGCTCGACCAGCGCGTGGCTCGCCTCGCCGGTGAGGGTGGCCACGAAGCCGACGCCACAGGCGTCGTGCTCGTTGCGGGGGTCGTACATACCCTGGGCAGCAGGGCGAGCATCCATGAAAGACCAGTGCTGGCCATTCGTGGAGTGCTGGGACGGCTGGCGCGGCGTACGCATCGGCTCTCCCGTCGTCGTCAAGTGGCATATGCAGGTACCGAGGGACGACGCTGGCCCTCTGCGGGGGTGCAAAATTTCGTGCAGGTTACATGATGGAACGGTTCTCGGGAACCGGATACTCCGTTCCAGCATGCGGACGCCATGGGGTGCGGCGGGGGTACCACGCGAGGTGGCCAAAAGTGTGTGGTGGCCGCGGACAGATCGGTGTCCGTCGACCCAGGGGGGCGAAGAGAGCGTCGTCGCCCGCCCCGCCGGCGCACCACGGGCTTCGTTGCCTGTGACGCTTACGGCTCATGCCCAGTGGTTAAGCGTTCGAAACCAGCGAGTAACGGTTACTTATGCGGTCCCTCGCATAAGTTCCATTCGGACTATCCTACGGCCGTCCCGAAGAGACTGCCCAGGGCGTACGTCACACCGGCCGCCGCGCCGCCCAGCGCGAGCTGCCGCAGCCCGCTGTACCACCAGGTCCGCGCGGTCACCCTCGCCACCACGGCACCGCAGGCGAAGAGCCCGAACAGGGCGAGCAGCACCGCGGGCCACAGCACGGTGGCGCCGAGCAGGTACGGCAGCAGGGGCAGCAGCGCGCCCAGCGCGAAGGAGCCGAAGCTCGACACGGCGGCGACCCGCGGCGACGGCAGATCGCCGGGGTCGATGCCCAGCTCCTCGCGGGCATGTATCTCCAGCGCCTGCTCCGGGTCGCGCGAGAGCTGCCGGGCCACCTCCCGGGCCAGTCGCGGTTCGACGCCGCGCGACCGGTAGAGCGCCGCGAGCTCGGCCTCCTCGTCCTGCGGGTGCTTGCGCAGCTCCCGCCGCTCGACGTCCAGCTCGGCCTCGACCAGCTCGCGCTGCGAGGCCACGGAGGTGTACTCGCCGGCCGCCATGGAGAAGGCGCCGGCGGCCAGGCCGGCGAGCCCGGTCAGCACGATGGTGTGCCGGTCCACGGCACCACCCGCGACTCCGGTCATCAGCGCCAGGTTGGAGACCAGACCGTCCATCGCGCCGAACACGGCGGGGCGCAGCCAGCCGCCGTTCACGTCCCGGTGCGTGTGGTTGTCGCGGTGCGCCTCGTGCAGCGTCGCCTCGGTGTCGATGATGGCCATGGAGTTCCCCCAGGAAAGCGTAGGCAAAGCTAACTTTAGAAAGGTTCTACTTTTTTACAACACCGACTCTAGATCACCGTTTTCCCGCCCGCCAGCAAGGAGAGGCTGGGCTAACCTGCGGCTTTACCGTCTTACGCTCATCCGTGTAGAGCTATGCACAGATGTCGACCGGGTGATGCTGGGGCCCCCGATGCTCTGCCTGACCACTCCGGTGGGACACATCCGCAAAGGGTTCCGCGCCCTGGTCGGAGCCCCCGGAGGAGAGGCCGCGTATGGCATCGACCGCCTGCATTCCCCCGGTCCCGGCACCCGGCGACGCCGCCGAACTGCGCGACCGGGCCCGCGGGGCACTGCTGGGTCTGGCCGTCGGCGACGCTCTCGGCGCACCGGCCGAGAACATGAAGCCGTCCGAGATCCGCGCCCGCTGGGGCCGCATCAAGGGCTATGTCTCCGAGAAGCCGGCCGGTACGGACGACACCGAGTACGCGATCTTCTCCGGTCTGCTGCTGGCCCGGCACGGCTCCGCGCTCACCCCGGCCCACGTGGAGGCGGCCTGGCACGAGTGGATCGCCGACCGGCACGAGGGCCCCTTCCGGGGCGCGGGCTTCAGCGAGCGCGGCACGCTGGAGAACCTCCGCCGCGGCCTCGCCGCCCCCATCTCCGCCCAGCACCGCCACGCCTGGAGCGACGGCCTGGCGATGCGGGCGGCACCCTTCGGGGTGTTCGCCGCGGGGCGTCCCGCCGAGGCGGCCCGGCTGGTGGCGATCGACGGCTCGGTCAGCCACGACGGCGAGGGCATCTACGGCGGCCAGGCGGTAGCGGCCGGGGTCGCCGCGGCCATGGCGGGCGCCCCGCCGATCTCCATCGTCGCCGCGGCCCTCGCCGTCGTCCCCGACGACTCCTGGACGGCCCGTTCCCTGCGCCGCGCCGTGGCCGTGGCCCACCGGGGCGAACGCGCGGTCCGCTCCGCCGTCGTGATCGGCGGCTACCCGTGGACCGACCTGGCTCCCGAGGCGGTGGCCCTGGCCTTCGGCGCGTACGCGGCGGCCGACGGCGAGTTCCGGGACGCCGTCCTGACCGCGGTCAACATGGGCCGCGACGCCGACACCACGGCCGCCGTGGCGGGCGCGCTCGCGGGCGCGAGCCAGGGCGCGTCCGCCATCCCGGCGGAGTGGGCGGCGGCGATCGGCCCGGCCCGCGGAAGCTGCCTGCCGTCGATGGCCGGGCACCACGTCCTGGACGTGGCGGAACTGCTCACCGCGAGCGAGGGCGGGAAGTGGGGCACGGCGAGTCCGGGCCCCGGGGAAGCTCCGGCGGATCCGGTACGCCGTCCGAGACCCGCCGACGATCCCGTACGGCGGGAGGTCCGGCGCACGCCGAGCCCGAGCAACGCCATGCCGACGGCGACGACACCGACGCCGGGCTACCTGACCTCACCGGTGGCGGCCGCGGGCAGCCTGACCTCGCCGGTCGCGACCCCGGGCAACCAGACCTCGCCGGTCGCGGCCCCAGGCGTCCTGACCTCGCCGGCGGCGGCGCCGGGCAACCAGACCTCGCCGGTCGCGACGCCGGGCAACCAGACCTCGCCGGTCGCGACGCCGGGCGGCCTGGCCTCGCCGGCGACGACCCCGGGCAACCAGACCTCGCCGGCGGCGGCCCCGGGCAACCAGACCTCGCCGGTCGCCACACCGGGCGGCCTGGCCTCGCCGGAGGCGACGCCAGGCCACTTCACCTCACCAATGGCGGGCCCGGGCAACCAGACCTCGCCGGTGGCGACGCCAGGCCACTTCTCCTCACCAGTGGCGGCCCCGGGCGACAGCATGCCGACACCAAGTCCCGTCGCCGCCATGCCGGCACCGGGCGACGCCACGCCGACACCGGCCCCGGGCCCGAGCAGCGCCGCCCCGGCAGCGACCCCGGGCACCCGCACCCCGCCCACACCGGCCCCGGGCACCGCCGCCCCCGAAGCGACCCCGGGCACTTTCACCCCGCCGGTGGCCCTCGCCGCCGCTCCGGGCGCCGGCCAGGCGCAGGTGTGGTCGTGACGCCGCCGGGGCCGTGGGACGACGGCGCCGACGCGCGGGCCGCGACGGCGAGCGCCGCCGACGCCTGCACCGCGCCGGACGCGGTCACGCTCACCGCCGTCGCCGTCGCCGACACCCGCCCCCGGCGTATCGAGGGCCTGCTCCTCGGGCTCGCCGCAGGTGACGCGGCCGGCTGGCCCGCCGCACGGCACCGCGCGGCCCGGATGCCGGAGTGGACCCGCCGGCTCACCCGCGAGCTGGACACCTTCGCCGAGCAGAACGCGACGACCACGCTGCCCGTCCCCATCGCCCTCAACCAGCCGCCGGAGCCACTGTGCCTGGGCCCCTCCGACGACGCCGAGTGGGCGGTGTTCGCGGCCGAGGCGGTGCTGCGCGCCGGGGACGACAGCGTCCTGGGCGACCTCAGCCGGGAGCGCCGGACACGGGCCGCGATCGACCTGACCTGGAACGCCGTGGCGAGCGAGGTCGCGGCGGCGGCCGAGCGCGCCCCGGAGATCGAGTCGGCGGTGCTCCCGCTGCGCGCCCGCATCTCCGTGCGGGCCGGACTCGGCAACCTCGCCGCCGGTCTGCGACCGCCCGCCACCGGCCACGACAACCCGCACTACTTCGACGACGCGGCCTGCGTACGGGCCTGTGTGCTCGCCGTGGCCCACCCGGGTGACGCCCGGCTCGCCGCCGCACTGGCCGAGTTCGACGCCCGCTACACCCAGGACGGCGACGGCGTGCACGGCGCCCGCGCGATGGCGGCGGCCCTCGCCCTCGCGCTCTCCGGCGCGGGAGTGGAGTCCTGTGTGGCGGCGGCCCTGGCCGAACTCCCCGAGGAGACCGAGATCGGCCGCAACGCCCGGCACGCGCTGAGCCTCGCGCACGACGCCGAGAGCGCCTTCGCCCTGATCCCCCTGCTCGAACACCAGATCGTCGACCACGTCTACAGCTACGGCATCGCCGCCGCCGAGACGGTCCCGGTCGCCCTGGCCCTGGCCGTCGCGGCGCACGGCCGGATCGCGGAGGCCGTCCCCGCGGCGGCCTGTCTGTCCCGCGTCGCGGACTCCGCCCCGGCCCTGGCAGGCGCCCTGACCGGCGCGCTGGGCGGCGGCGCGGCCATCCCCGCGTCCTGGCGCGACACCTGCCGCACCCTCTCCGGCTGTGCCCTGCCCCGTCTCACCGGCACCGACCTGGTGGAACTCGCCGAGCTCCTGGAAGCCGCACAACCGGCCCCAGCGGGGGGATGATTCGGGGCATGACGCCCAAAGGAGAACAAAGTCACGCGGCGGCCCTCGACGAGCGGATCACCGCGGCCCTCGTCGGAGCCGCTGTCGGCGACGCCCTCGGCGGCCCCGTGGAGGGCTACTCCCCCTACCAGATCCTCGAACGCCACGGCGGCCGCGTGCACGGCGTCGTCGGCCCCTGGAACGGTGACGCGTGGCGCACCGCCCGCCCCATCGCCCCGTACCACAAGGGCGACGGCCACGTCACCGACGACACCCTGATGACCCATGCGCTGATCCGGGTCTACGCCACGGTCCGCGACCACCTGGACGCGTACGCGATCGCCGAGCACCTGGTCCCGGACCTGATGACCAACCCCCGGTGGATCCCGGAGCTGGAGGCGGAGGCGCTGCCGCTCCAGCGGGTGTTCCTGGCGGAGAAGTGGCTGGTGGCGCGGCTGCACTACGGCCACGTCGACCCCCGGGAGGCGGGCGTCGGCAACATCGTCAACTGCGGTGCGGCGATGTACATGGCGCCGGTCGGCCTCATCAACGCGGCCAACCCGGCGGCCGCGTACGCGGAGGCGCTGGACATCGCCGGCCCGCACCAGTCGTCGTACGGGCGTGAGGCGGCGGGCGTCTTCGCGGCGGCCGTGGCGGCGGCGACCGCCCCGGGCGCGACCCCGGACTCGGTCGTGACCGCCTGCCTCGGCCTGGCGAAGGACGGCACGCGCGCGGCGATCGAGGCGGTCTGCGAGACGGCCGCCCGGTACACGGAGTTCGAGTCGGCGCTCGTGCCGCTCCGGGCGGCGGTGGCCCCGTTCGACACCGTGGGCGCCGACTACCAGGCCCCGTCCCTGGGCGCCCGCCGCCCGTCCCGGCTGCACGCGATCGAGGAGCTCCCCGTCGCCCTGGGCATGCTGCTGCTGTCGGCCGGCGACTACCGCGGGTCGGTCCTCGGCTCGGTGAACTACGGCCGCGACTGCGACTCGATCGCGACGATGGCGGGCGCGCTGGCGGGAGCCCTCGGCTCCCCCGTGCCCGAGGACTGGTCGAAGACGGTCGCGGACGCCAGCCGCCTGGACCTGTGGGAACCGGCCCGCACCCTCACCGAGGTGACCCGGGAGATCTTCGCCCGGGACGTAGGGCGCCGTCGGGCCCACGAGGCGGCCTTCACCACGATCGGAGGCCCGAGGTGCTCCGGCTGACCTGGGTCCAGCCGGAGGACCTGGTGGGGCACGAGCTGCGCCAGGCCGCCCAGGACGGACGTGAACCCTCGGCGATCGCGGACCGGTGGCAGGTGGCGGGCGGCCACGAGGCACCCCTGCGAGCGGGAGCGTCGGCGCAGCCCGCGTCGCGCTATCTGCGGACGCTGGCGCGGGACCTGCTGGACGAACTGGCCGACCTGCCGAGCCGGCTGGCGGACGAGGAACCGACCGACCTGGCGCGGATCAGGGCGAGCTGTCCGGACTGGCCCACGCCACCCGCGCCGCCCGCCCACGGCCGCCCGCGGGCCGGGTGCGACCCGCTCCGCCTGGAAGCTGCCTGGCTGGGCCGGGCGGCCGGCTGTCTCCTGGGCAAACCCGTCGAGAAACTCTCCCTCAGTGCCATCCGCCGACTCGCCCGGTCCACCGGCAACTGGCCCCTGACCACCTGGTTCACCGCCAGGGGCGTTCCCGAGGAACTCCTGCGCGCCCACCCCTGGAACCGCCGCTCGGCCCCCACCTCGCTGGCCGAGAACATCGACGGCATGCCCGAGGACGACGACCTCAACTACCCCCTGCTCAACCTGCTTCTGCTGCGCCGCCACGGCAGGGCCTTCACCACCGCCGACGTGGCCGCCGTCTGGCTGGACGAACTCCCCGCCGGCCGCACCTTCACCGCCGAACGCGTCGCCTACCGCAACCTGCTCAGCGGCATCGAACCTCCGCACACCGCCCGCCACCGCAACCCCTTCCGCGAATGGATCGGCGCGCTGATCCGCGCCGACGTCCACGGCTGGACCAACCCCGGCGACCCCGGGGCCGCCGCCGAGCAGGCCCACCGCGACGCCACGCTCACCCACACCGCCAACGGCGTCTACGCGGCGATGTTCACGGCGGCCGTCATCGCGACCGCCTCCGGCGACGCCGCTGTCGATACCGGTACGAGCGGGGTCGACATCCACGCCTGCCTGCGCGCCGGCCTGGCGGTCGTCCCGCCCCGCTCCCGCCTCGCGGCGGCGATCACCCACGCCGTCCGGCTGGCCCGGGAGCAGCCGGACTTCGACACGGTCGTGGACGAACTCCACGCCCTGTACTCCCCCACTTACCACTGGGTCCACGCCATCCCCAACACGGCCCTCATCGCCGCCGCCCTCACCCACGCGGACGGCGACTTCTCCGGCTCCGTCTGCCGTGCCGTCTCCGGCGGCTGGGACACCGACTCCAACGGCGCGACCGCCGGCAGCGTCGCCGGCCTCCTCGCGGGCACGCCCGCGCGCCTGCCCGAGCGCTGGATCACCCCCCTCAAGAACCGCCTCGCCACCTCCGTCGCCGACTTCGACGGCACCGGCTTCGACACCCTGGCCCACTTCGCCCATGTGGAGGCATCTCGCCCATGACCCACATCGTCGTGCTCGGCAGCACGAACATGGACCTCGTCGCCTACGTAGAGAAGGCCCCGCAGCGCGGGGAGACCGTGACCGGCCGGGAGTTCCGTACGATCCCCGGCGGCAAGGGCGCCAACCAGGCGGTCGCCGCCGCCCGCGCCGGAGCCACCGTGTCGATGATCGGGGCGGTCGGCAACGACTCCTTCGGCACCCGGCTGCGCTCCACCCTGGAACGCTCCGGCGTCGACACCGGCACGCTGCGCACCACCGAGGGCCCCTCCGGCACCGCGCACATCGTCGTCGACGACGAGGGCGGCAACGCGATCGTCGTGGTCCCCGGCGCGAACGGCACCGTGGACCGCCTCACCCCCGGCGACGAGGGCGTGATCGCCTCCGCCGACGCGCTGCTGCTCCAGCTGGAGATCCCGCTGCGGACCGTCCTCGCGGGAGCGCGCACCGCCCGCGCCCACGGCGTACGGACCATCCTCACCCCCGCCCCCGCCCAGCCGCTCCCGCCCGAACTCCTCGCCGCCACAGACCTGTTGGTGCCCAACGAGCACGAGGCCGCCGCCCTCACCGGCCGCACCGACCCGCGTGAGGCGGCCGCCGCCCTGCTCGACCAGGTGCCGGAGGTGGTCGTCACGCTGGGCGCGGCGGGCAGCCTGTACGCGGCCCGGGGCGCCGAACCGCTGACCGTCCCCGCGCCGCGGGTGACCGCCGTGGACTCGACCGGAGCGGGCGACACCTTCGTCGGCGCGCTCGCGACGGCCCTCGGCGAGGCGCGGCCCGTACGGGAGGCCCTGGTGTGGGCGGCCGCGGCCGCCGCGCTGTCCGTGCAGCGGGAAGGGGCGTCGGCGTCGATGCCGTACCGCGCCGAGATCCAGGCACGGTACGGCTCATGACCGACGCCCCGCTGACCGGCCTGCGCGTCCTCGACCTCGCGACCCTCTTCGCCGGGCCCATCGCCGCCACCATGCTCGGCGACTTCGGCGCGGAGGTCGTCAAGGTCGAACACCCGACCAAGCCCGACCCGTCCCGGGGCCACGGCCCGTCGAAGGACGGCGTGGGCCTGTGGTGGAAGCTGCTCGCCCGTAACAAGCGCACGATCACCCTCGACCTGTCGAAGCGCGGCGGCCGCGCGACCCTGCTCCGCCTCGCCGCCACGGCCGACGTGATCATCGAGAACTTCCGTCCCGGCACGCTGGAGAAGTGGGATCTGGGCTGGGAGGAGCTGTCTGCGACCAACCCCCGCCTGATCCTCACCCGGGTCACCGGCTTCGGCCAGTTCGGCCCCTACGCCCATCGCCCCGGCTTCGGCACCCTCGCCGAGGCGATGAGCGGCTTCGCCGCGATCACCGGCGAACCGGACGCACCCCCGACCCTGCCCCCGTTCGGCCTGGCCGACTCGATCGCCGGACTGGCCACGGCGTACGCGGTGATGACGGCGCTGGCCGCCCGGGACCGTACGGGTGAGGGGCAGGTCGTCGACATGGCGATCATCGAGCCGATCCTGACGGTCCTCGGCCCGCAGCCCCTCTGGTACGACCAGCTCGGCCATGTCCAGCCGCGCACCGGCAACCGCTCCCAGAACAACGCCCCGCGCGGTACCTACCGCACGGCGGACGGCACCTGGGTCGCCGTCTCCACCTCCGCCCAGTCGATCGCCGAACGGCTGATGCACCTGGTCGGCCGCCCGGAGCTGATCGACGAACCGTGGTTCGCGACCGGCGCCGACCGGGCCCGGCACGCCGACGTCCTCGACGAGGCGGTCGGCTCCTGGATCGCCGAGCGCTCCCGGGAGGAGGTCCTGCTGGCCTTCGACAAGGCGGAGGCCGCGGTCGCCCCGATCCAGGACGTACGGGACGTGATGACGGACCCCCAGTACGCGGCCCTCGACACCATCACCACCGTCGACGACCCCGAGCTGGGCCCCCTGCGCATGCAGAACGTCCTCTTCCGGCTCTCCGCCACCCCCGGCGCGATCCGCTGGGCGGGCCGCCCGCACGGCGCGGACACGGAGGCGGTGCTGACCGAGCTGGGCCTGTCCCCGTCCCGGCTCGCGGCCCTGCGCGAGGAGGGCGCCGTATGACCGCGACCCCCCTCACCTGGCTCTACGTCCCCGGCGACCGTCCGCGGGTGGTCGCCAAGGCCCTCGCCTCGGGCGCCGACATCGTCGTGGTCGACCTGGAGGACGCGGTCGCGCCGGACCGCAAGGAGTACGCCCGCGCGGCCACCGCCGAGCTGCTCGCCGACCCGCAGCCGGTCCCGGTCCACGTCCGGATCAACGCCCTGGACGGCCCGCTGGCCGCGGCCGACCTGGGAGCGGTGGCCGCGCTGCCGGGGGTGACCGGTCTGCGGCTGCCGAAGGTGACCTCGCCGGAGCAGGTCACCGGCATCGCGGACCGTACGGCCCGGGCCGGCGGCGGTGCTCCGCCGCTGCACGCCCTGCTGGAGACGGCCCTGGGCATCGAACACGCCTACGAGATCGCCAGTGCCCACCCGGCCCTGCGCGGTGTCTCCCTCGGCGAGGCGGACCTACGGGCCGACCTGGGCGTACGGGGTGACGCGGGCCTCGACTGGTGCCGCGCCCGGGTGATCGTCGCCGCGCGGGCGGCGGGCCTGCCGCCGCCGCCCCAGTCGGTGCACCCGGACATCCGGGACCTGGACGGTCTGACCGCGACCTGCGCCCATGGGCGCGCCCTCGGCTTCCTGGGCCGCGCGGCCATCCACCCGCGCCAGCTCCCGGTCATCGAGCGCGCCTACCTCCCCACCCAGGAGGAACTCGAACGGGCGGAGGCGGTGGTGAAGGCGGCCGCGCGGGAACAGGGCGCCCAGGCGCTGCCGGACGGGACGTTCATCGACCTGGCGGTGGTGGCGACGGCCCAGCGGACGCTGTCGCTGGCGCACCGGCGCTGATCGTCACGGGACGGCGGGAACACGACGAGGGCGCCCGGGCCGTGACGATC